>SGZH01000027.1 GCA_004214175.1 Flavobacteriales bacterium
CAAGACATTTTTGATGGGGATGTTAAATATCATCTAGGCTGGACTTCAAAAAGAAAATTAAAATATGGAAATGAAGTTAATTTAAATATTGCACCTAACCCATCTCATTTAGAAACAGTTGGAGCAATTGTTGAAGGTATTGTAAGAGCAAAACAAGACAAACATTACAAAAATAATATAGAAAAAGTTTTACCTATCATAGTTCATGGAGATGCAGCAATTGCAGGTCAAGGTTTGGTTTATGAAATTGTTCAGATGGCATCTCTCGACGGCTACAAAACTGGGGGAACTATTCATATTGTAGTAAATAATCAAATAGGATTTACAACCAATTATTTAGATGCTCGATCGTCTACCTATTGCACTGATATTGGTAAAGTAACTTTATCTCCTGTTTTACATGTAAATGCAGATGATGCTGAAGCAGTAGTCCATGCAATGACTTTTGCTTTAGAGTACAGAATGAAGTTTGGAAAAGATGTTTTTATTGATTTATTAGGATATAGAAAATACGGGCATAATGAAGGAGATGAACCTAGATTCACTCAACCCAAGTTATATAAAGCAATCTCTAAACATTTAAATTCAAGAGATATTTATGCCGATAAACTTAAAAAAGAAGGGGTAATTGAAGATGGACATATTAAACTACTTGAATCAGAGTATAAAAATAAATTGAATGAAGATTTAGAAGATTCCCGGAAGGAGAATAAAGCAGTTATTACTGCAATAATGAAAGACGAGTGGAAAGGATTTCATCATGCCCAAGAGAAGAAAATGATGCAACCTGTTGACACAACTTTTTCACTAGATCAGCTAACGGAGATTGCAGAAATAATTTCGAAATTACCCTCTGACAAAAGGTTTTTAAGAAAAATAGAAAGACTTATTGCAAGTCGTCATAAAATGTATTTTGAAACCAATGCACTAGATTGGGCAATGGCAGAAACGCTAGCTTACGGGACATTATTAAAAGAGGGTTACCATGTCAGAATAAGTGGGCAAGATGTAGAAAGAGGGACTTTTTCACACCGACATGCTGTTGTAAAAGTTGAAGATAGTGAAGAAGAAATTGTTTTACTAAATAACTTAAAAGGTGATCAAGGAGATTTTTATATTTATAATTCCTTACTTTCTGAATATGGTGTAGTAGGTTTTGATTATGGATACGCTATGGCAAGTCCTAATACCCTAACGATTTGGGAAGCTCAATTCGGAGACTTTAGCAATGGCGCACAAATAATGATTGATCAATATATCTCGGCCGCTGAAGATAAATGGGATTTGCAAAATGGATTGGTAATGTTATTGCCTCATGGTTATGAAGGACAAGGAGCTGAACACTCTTCGGCAAGGATGGAAAGATATCTCCAGCTTTGCGCAAGAGATAATATGTTCGTTGTAGACTGTACAACACCAGCTAATTTATTTCATCTTCTGAGGAGACAAATGAAGGTAAACTATCGCAAACCTTTGATTGTTTTTACACCAAAAAGTTTATTAAGACATCCAAAGGTAATTTCAACAAAAGAAGATTTTGCAAATGGTAGTTTTCAAATGGTTATCGATGATACAACTGCAGAGATTAAAAAAATTAAAATATTAGTTTTTGTTACAGGTAAATTTTATTATGATTTATTAGAAAAGAAAGATGAACTAAAAAGGAAGGATGTGGCATTAATTAGAGTCGAACAGTTATTTCCTTTACCCGTAAAAGAATTAAAATCTATCATTAAAAAATATAAAAATGTAGTTGATCTAGTTTGGGCTCAAGAAGAACCAAAAAACATGGGAGCTTATTCACATATATTGCTACACTTTGAAGAGGCAAAACATTTTAGAGTATGTAGTCGAAAAATATATGCAACTCCGGCATCAGGGAGTCCAACAAGATTTAAATTTAGACATAATGCTGTAATTAATAGTGTTTTTGAAAACTAAAAAAAACGGGGATTGTTTAATATGAGAAAAATAGTTTTTTACAGAATAGTTTATTTAAAATTATATAGGTCAATATAGAAGAATTAAATAATGTAAAAAGTTCTTTATATAAGTTTGATTTATATATTAAATTTTTAAATTAGTAGATACAGTAAGTGCCTATGAAAAAAAATACTAATTTCCCAATGTGGGGTGGAAATAAATGGACAAAATCAATGTTTAGAAAATATTGGTGGTATGTTTGTTTTATAATTATTGGATATGTTTTGATTGTAGTTACTGCAAATAGTTCTACATAAAATTAGAAGTTATGAGTTTAGAGATGAAAGTTCCTTCACCAGGAGAATCAATTACAGAAGTAGAAATAGCAGAATGGTTAGTGTCTGATGGTGACTGGGTAGACAAAGATCAAGCAATTGCTGAGGTTGACAGTGATAAAGCAACTTTAGAATTACCAGCTGAAGCTAGTGGAATAATAACACTTAAAGCTGAAGAGGGAGACGCTGTTGCTGTTGGTGCTGTTGTTTGTTTAATTGATACGGATGCTCAGAAGCCAGAAGGAATTAATGAAGCACCTGAAAAAAATAAAACTGTTACAGAAGTTAAGTTACAAGATCAAAAGCAAGAAACTGTAAAAGAAACCTATGCTTCTGGAACAGCATCACCTGCTGCTAAAAAAATATTAGCTGAAAAAAACATAGTTCCTTCAATGGTTAAAGGAACAGGGAAAGATGGCAGAATTACCAAAGATGATGCGGTGAAAGCGACTCCATCGATGGGTACAAAAGGGAATAGATTAACTGAGACTAGTCGTAAAAAATTATCAATGTTACGACGTAAAGTAGCTGAAAGACTAGTAACTGTAAAAAATGAGACCGCAATGCTTACTACCTTTAATGAGGTAGATATGTCATCAATATTTGAACTCAGAAAAAAATATAAAGAAGAATTTAAAGATAAACATGGTGTTGGATTAGGTTTTATGTCATTTTTTACGTTAGCTGTTGTCAGGGCTTTAGAACTTTATCCTGACGTCAATTCAATGATTGATGGAGACTTTCAAATAAAGCATGATTTCAAAGATATTTCAATAGCAGTCTCTGGGCCAAAGGGATTAATGGTACCTGTGATTAGAAATGCAGAGAATCTATCATTTAGAGGTGTTGAATCTGAAGTTAAACGTTTAGCAATTTTAGCTAGGGAAGGAAGTATTACCGTTGATGATATGACAGGAGGGACTTTTACAATTACCAATGGAGGTGTTTTTGGATCTATGTTGTCAACTCCAATTATTAACCCACCACAAAGTGGTATTTTAGGAATGCATAATATTGTTGAGAGACCAGTTGCAATTGATGGTAAAGTTGAAATTCGTCCAATAATGTATGTAGCTTTATCATATGATCACAGAATTATTGATGGAAGAGAGTCTGTAGGATTTTTGGTGGCTGTAAAAGAAGCTTTAGAAAACCCATCAGAATTATTGATGAATAACGAAATTAAAAAAGCTTTAGAATTATAGTTAAATCAATCTAAATAATATAAAAACAATTTTTCCCATAGTCAATCACAGCTCTGGTTTGTTTTAAAAAATCAGCGCCAATAATTCCATGGATTGGAAATTCATTTGATTCCTTAAGAGCTTCATTTACATGCGAAAGATCCATAAGAATAAAATCCATTTTTTTTAATTTCCAATTCCCAATTACTAACAAATTATTTTTTGCAAGTGCTGTTTCCATATTTAAGGCGCCAGCTCCTGCTGCTTTAATCTTACTTTCTTCATTATTTAAATTAAAATATGAATCATAAACAAACCCAATACAACTGTTAGAGGCTCCTGTGTCTAAAATAAAAACACCAGAAACATTATTTACTTTTGCACTAAATGTATAGTGTCCTGACTTTAATCTTTTAAGTATAATGCGGTAAAATCCTTTTTGTTCCAGAAAATTTCTAAGTTGAATCAATTTTTTTTAGTAAATATAATGAACATATGATTTATCATTTAAATCAATCTTGTAATTTTGTAAATAATGTTAACAGACACACATACTCATCTATACAGCGAACATTTTAATGAAGATCTTTCATTGGTGATGCAAAGAACTTTTGATTCGGGTGTTAAAAGACTTTTTATTCCCGCCATTGATTCAGCAACTACTGAGGCTATGTACTTGCTTGAAAAACAATATCCGGAAAATGTTTTTTTGATGATGGGTCTTCATCCAACCTCTGTAAAATCTAATTTCAAACAAGAATTAGAACATGTAAAAAAACAGTTTTTAAAAAGACAATTTTTTGCAGTTGGAGAGATTGGAATAGACTTATTTTGGGATAAAAGCAACTTAGAAAATCAAAAAATAGCATTTAAAGCACAAATTCAACTTGCTAAAAAGTATAAGTTACCAATTGTAATTCATTGTAGAGATGCTTTTGATGAAATATTCAAAATTTTAGAATCAGAAAATGATGATGATTTATTTGGGATTTTTCATTGCTTTACTGGAACTGAAGAACAAGCAAATAAAGCAATATCATTTAATATGAAACTTGGAATCGGAGGTGTAGTGACTTTTAAAAATGGTAAAATTGATACTTTTTTAAATAAAATTGATATAAAAAATATTGTAATAGAAACAGACTCACCTTATCTTTCTCCCGTTCCCTATCGTGGAAGAAGAAACGAGAGTAGTTACCTGCCGCTTATATGTAAAAGGTTAGCAGAGATATACCAATTAAGTGAGAAAGAAATTTCAATAATCACCACACAAAACTCAAAGGATGTTTTTGGGATATAAAAAATAATAAATGAAAAGCAAATCTAACATACTTCTTATATATACTGGTGGGACTATTGGTATGATCAAAGATTCAGAAACAGGTTCTTTGGAGAATTTTAATTTTAATGATTTGTTAGAATATATTCCAGAATTAAATCTCTTGGACTGTAATGTTTCGTCTAAAAGTTTTTCAAAACCCATTGATAGCTCTAATATGAAACCCTCGAATTGGTTAGAAATAGGGACAATAGTGGAAGATAACTATGAAAGTTATGATGGATTTGTAATTTTACACGGAAGTGATACCATGTCTTATACAGCTTCAGCACTTAGTTTTATGTTAGAAAACTTATCAAAACCAGTGATTTTTACTGGATCACAGCTTCCTATTGGAGATTTAAGAACTGATGCAAAAGAAAACTTAATTACGTCTATTCAAATTGCATCTTTGATTGAAAAAAATCAACCTGTAATTCAGGAGGTTGGAGTATATTTTGAATATAAATTATACAGGGCAAATAGAACTACTAAAATTAATGCAGAGCATTTTGAAGCTTTTGACTCTCCAAATTATCCACCCTTAATAATTAGTGGAGTAAATTTATTTGTTAATTATGATTTTTTATTGAAACCGAAAAAAAATAAAAAATTGGTGGTACACAAAATTTTTGAACCTAATGTGTTGCTAGTAAAACTATTTCCTGGAATCAATGAAAAAATGATAAATCATATTTTGTCCACACCAAATCTAAAAGGCGTGATTTTTGAAACCTATGGGAGTGGTAACTTAACAAATGAAAAATGGTTTTTAAAAGCCTTGAAAATAATAATTGATAAAAATATTCCAGTTATAAATGTCACACAATGCGTCGGAGGTAGTGTGGATATGAATATTTACAGTACCAATATATTATACCGAAATATCGGTATAATATCAGGGAAAGATATAACAACTGAAGCAGCTGTTACTAAATTAATGTTAATGTTAGGTCAAAATATATCAACTAATAACTTCAAAACTAAATTTGAAACCTCATTAGTAGGAGAAATGAAGTAAAATTTTACTGCTAAAAATTTTAGCATACTAGTTTTTTTTCGTTATTTGGCAACCCATTTGGCGGGGTGTTTTTTTTGTCAAGAAAAAATAGAGAGGTGGCCGAGTGGTCGAAGGCGCACGCCTGGAAAGTGTGTATACGCCAAAAGCGTATCGAGGGTTCGAATCCCTTCCTCTCTGCAACAAAATGCTTTAATTATCCAAGTAAATTAAAGCATTTCATAATAACGTGATATACTTGGAGATTAACTATTTTTTTATATCTTTAAATCTTTAAAAATTAAAACAAAACTTAAGTCAATAGCAATGAAAAAATTATTTTCTATTTTGGCAATTACCGCTCTGGTTTTTGCAGGAACACTAAACACAAAAGCAGCAAACGTTCAAACGATGCCTATCAATGTTCAACTTTTAATGGCGACAACAACAATCTCGATAACTCAAGATGATAGTGGAACGGAAACACAAGAAAAGGGATTTCATCAAGAATTAAAAGAACGTTTTGTAGAGGGTGGCCCTGGATTTATGGGAATTGTTCTATTATGTTTAATTTTAGGATTAGCATTTGCAATTGAAAGAATTATTTATTTAAACTTAGCTACTACAAACACAAAAAAATTAGCAGATAGCGTTGAAGAAGCCATAAAAAGTGGTGGTGTCGAGAGTGCCAAAGAAGTATGTAGAAATACAAAAGGACCTGTAGCTTCAATTTATTATCAAGGATTAGATCGCGCAGACGAAGGAGTAGATGCTGCTGAAAAAGCTGTAGTTGCCTATGGTGGAGTTCAAATGGGTCAACTAGAAAAAAATGTTTCCTGGATTTCTTTGTTTATAGCCATAGCACCAATGCTTGGTTTTATGGGAACAGTAATTGGAATGATTGATGCTTTTGATAAAATACAAGCAGCAGGAGATATGAATCCTTCACTGGTAGCAGGGGGTATAAAAATTGCATTATTAACAACGGTATTTGGTTTAATTGTTGCAATTATACTCCAGATTTTCTATAATTATATTATCGCTAAGATTGACAGCATAGTTAATAGCATGGAAGATGCTTCTATAACATTAATCGATATGCTAGTAGAACACAAAAACAAATAATAATTTAATATCCTAACGCAATGGGTTTACATAAAATAATTAAAATTGTTGGATTAATTCTTAGTTTTATTGGAGTTGCAATACTTGGTATGATTATAATGAAAGGTGACGATGTTATCAAGGAAACGGGTTCGGGTGTCGATGGATTTTTATATACTGCCTATGTAATTTTTGCATTGGTTTTGATATCTGTTGTAGTCTTTGGACTAAAAGGATTGATGTCTGGAAATATAAAAAACACACTAATAACCTTAGGAGCTTTTGTTGTAATCGTAGCTTTATCTTATGGTTTAGCAGATAGTAATCAACTAAAACTTGCTAACGGAGAATTACTTTCTGAATCTAGTTCAAAATGGATTGGAGCTGGACTTTATACTTTTTACATTCTAGCATTTGTTGCTATAGGTTCTATGATTGTTAGTGGATTTAAAAAAGTAAAGTAAAATGGCAAGAAGATCAGCACCAGAAGTAAATGCAGGTTCTATGGCAGATATAGCTTTCCTTTTACTTATCTTTTTTCTCGTGACAACTACATTAGAAAAAGATAACGGAATAGCGAGACAATTGCCCCCCATAGACAAATCTGAGATTGAACCTCCAAAGATTAAAGAAAAAAATCTCTTTATAGTATTGGTTAATAAAAATGACCAGCTTTTAGTAAACGATTCTCCTATGGAATTAGAGGATCTGAGAGAAAGTGCGATTGAGTTTTTAGATAATGGAGGAGCTTTGTCAAACTCTATAGAATATTGTGATTATTGTAAAGGTAAAAGATCAATAACTTCATCTGATAATCCTACAAAAGCAGTTATTTCGGTTCAAAATGATAGATTAACTTCCTACAAGATGTATATTTCGGTTCAAAATGAACTTGTTGCAGCCTATAACTTTTTGAGAAATAGAGAGTCACAAAGACTACATGGATGGAATTTCACTGACGTTAAAAAAGAGGTTGATGCCGGGACTTACCTAGGAGATCTAGGTGCTGCTCAGGACAAATTGAAAGAAATACAAAAATTATTTCCACTGAAGCTATCTGAAGCACAACCTAAGAAAAATTAATAAAAAGGAGAATATGTCAAAATTCACAAAGAAAAAAAGTAACGAATTACCTCCTGTATCTACTGCATCTCTTCCTGATATAGTATTTATGTTATTATTCTTTTTTATGGTAGTTACAGTAATGAGAGATACAGAATTAAAAGTTGAGCAAAATCTACCAAAAGCAAATCAAATCGAAAAATTAAAAAAGGACAGGTCAGTTTTTATTTTTGCTGGTAAACCAAGTCTACAATACAAAAAGAATTTTGGAGATGAAGGAAGAATACAAATAGGAGATAAATTTACGGATGTTTCTAACATAGGTTTAGCTTTAACTGAGGCTAGAGGTAAGTTAAATCCAGAATTACAGAGTAAAGTTGTTGTTGCGTTAAAAGTAGATGATGATACCAATACAGGATTAGTTACAGATATTAAAGAAAAGTTAAGAGAACTCAACATGGTTAAAATTATTTATATTACCACTTCTGGAGATCCATTGGAACAATAATAAATTATTAAAATGTTTTAAATGCCTTAAATTTATTAATTTAAGGCATTTTTTTTTACAAGTTATATCAACTATATTTAAAGTTCTAAACCAGAAAATTATTACTCTAGATAATATGAGTCGGTACACTGTATATATTTTTTTTTTATTTTTTACATCTATTTCTTTGGCACAAAACTTAGTTGTTCAAACAGAAGAAGATTTGCTATATAGAGAAGATCAATTTTATATTGGAGTTTCTTATAATGTTTTTGCTTTTACTCCTTCCGGGATGAATCCGGAGGGTATTTCTGCTGGATTTCAATTTGGATTTTTGAGAGATTTTCCAATTAATAAAAGGAGGAATTTAGCGATTGCTTTTGGAGCAGGATTTTCGTATGATCAATTTGGTCAAAATCTTTTTATAAATGAAAATGAAGATGGTAAAACAACTTTCGAAATATTAGATTCCAATCAAGGCTTCTTGAGAAACCGTCTAGGTTTAGCTACTATTGAAGCTCCAATAGAATTTAGGTGGAGAAGCTCTACTTCAACTACTTATAAATTTTGGAGAGTATATGCTGGTTTTAGATTAGGTTATACTATTTGGAACCAATCGTCTCTTAAAAATTTTAATGAAACTATAAAAATTCATAATATAACGGAATTAGAACAATTACGAATGGGTGCTAGTTTAGGTTTAGGTTACAACAAATTTAATTTGTTTGCATACTATAGTATTAACCCATTTTTCAATAAAGACGCAACAACTAATGACGGTCAACAAGTGAATTTTCATGGTATTAAATTGGGTTTAATTTTTTATATATTATAACTTCTATTCCCAAAAAATAAAATAACTTAATACCATTATACCCCATTTATATGCTCATAATTTGGGATTAATAACAAAGGTGTTTACAACCAATAATTAAGTATTATAAATTGTGGAAACACCCCCAAAATAAACCCAATAAATAGTTCTGAAATTGAGTGTGATTTTGTTTCTAATCTTGAGGAAGCAACCCATCCGTTTATTAAAAAAAATAAACTAATTTCAAACAAATAATTTTCTGTAAAATGAATACTCAATGAAATTAAAAACATTGTAACCCCTGCAATTCCCATTTGATGAAGACTAGCTTTAAAGTTAAATATAACTAAAATTAAAGCCGTTAATGAGGAAACTGCAATCGCAACAAAAAAGTAATATAATTCAGGATTATGATACTTGGTGAATACCCTAGTAATAATTATAAAAATTAAAATTATTTGAATCATTAAAGGATACTTACGTTCTTTCACCTCTTTAAGGTTAATACTTTTAACTAGCCTTGAATTCTTTAATAAAAAGAATGAAATTAAAGGAATTAAAATAGTGATAATTATAATTGCGTATGTTTTTATTTTAATAATTTCAGGTTCAATAAATTTTGGAGTTAATTTGAAGTATAACCCAATACCTACTAAAGGCATTAATAAAGGATGGAAGATAAATGAGGCACTTCGTAAAAAATAGTTCATTATATTTTTTTTCTCAAACGAGCAACAGGGACTTCTAATTGCTCTCTGTATTTAGCAATAGTTCTTCGTGCAATTGGGTAGCCTTTGTTTTTAAGTATTTCAGCAAGCTTGTCGTCTGTATATGGGTTTTTCTTATCTTCTTCTAGAATAATATTTTCAAGTATATTTTTTATTTCTCTAGTAGAAACATCCTCTCCTTTATCATTTTTCATGGATTCACTAAAAAACTCTTTTATTAGTTTTGTTCCATAGGGAGTATCTACATATTTACTATTTGCTACACGAGAAACAGTAGAAATATCCATATTTATTTTATCTGCAATATTTTTTAAAATCATTGGTTTGAGCTTTTGCTCATCACCAGTTAAAAAGTATTCTTTTTGATGGAACATAATTGCATTCATCGTAATGAATAATGTTTGTTGTCTTTGTTTAATAGCATCAATAAACCATTTAGCTGCATCTAGTTTTTGTTTTATAAATAATACAGCATCTTTTTGTGTTTTTGTTTTTTGCTTGGTTATTTTAAATCCTTTTAGCATTTCACTGTAATCCCTCGATACGTGTAAATCTGGAGCATTTCGTCCGTTTAAAGTTAATTCTAAATCTCCGTCTTGAATTCTAATTGTAAAATCTGGAACCACATGTTCAACAATCTTTGAATTACTTGCATAAGAGCCTCCTGGTTTTGGGTTTAAAATTTCAACTTCATGAATAGCAGCTCGCAGGTGATCTTCAGTGACTGAATGTTTTGACAGAATTTTTTTGTAATGTTTTTTTGAAAACTGATCAAAAGACTCTTCAATTAATTTTATTGCTAATAAAATTGCTTTTGTACTCTTTTTTCTTTTAAGTTGTATTAACAAACACTCTTGTAAATTTTTAGCTCCAACCCCAGCTGGATCGAGATTTTGAACAATCTTAATAATTTCAAAAACTTTTTCTTCAGATGTAATAATATTTTGAGTAAATGCTAAATCATCCACTATATCTATTAATTCTCTGCGTATATAACCTCCTTCATCAACACTACCTACTAAAAAGTAAGCGATTCCTTTATCTTCTTCTTCTTTAAAATGATAAGTATTTAATTGCTGAAGTAAGTATTGATTGAATGAGGTTCCGGAAGCATAGGGGATTTGCTTTTCTTCATCATCCGGGCTATAATTATTGGCAGATAATTTATAGGTTGGAGTTTCGTCATCACTTAAATATTCATCAATATTTATTTCTGTTTCCATTACATCATTTCCTTCAACTATATCGTTCTCAAATTCGTCATTATTAAAATCAGACTCAAATTCATTTAGATCTTCTTTACCACCCTCAAGTGCTGGATTTTCTTCAATTTCTTGAGAAATTCTTTGTTCAAAAGCTAGCGTTGGTAGCTGAATCAATTTCATTAACTGTATCTGCTGAGGCGAAAGCTTTTGAGAGAGCTTAAAGTTTAATTGTTGTTTTAACATAGTTATATCTATATCATAAAAATAAAAAAAACAATCTAAATATAAAGAATGTAGATTGTTTTAATATTTATTTAAAAATATAGACTCTTTTAAAAACTTGCGTTACCAGGGGTACGTGGATAGGGAATAACATCTCTTATATTACTCATCCCTGTCACAAATTGAACTAATCTTTCAAACCCTAAACCAAATCCGCTATGAACAGCAGTTCCAAATTTACGTAGATCTAAATACCAAAATAATTCTTTCTGATCAATATCTAAATCAATCATTTTTTGTTTTAAAACATCAAAACGTTCTTCTCTTTGTGAGCCCCCAACAATTTCTCCGATTCCAGGAAATAAAATATCCATAGCCCTAACCGTTTTTCCATCATCATTTAGTCGCATATAAAAAGCTTTGATATTAGCAGGATAATCAAACAAAATCACAGGACATTTAAAATGTTTTTCTACTAAAAAGCGTTCGTGTTCACTTTGCAAATCTGCTCCCCATTCCTCTATAGGATATTTAAATTTTTTCTTTTTGTTTGGTTTACTATTTTTAAGAATACTTATCGCTTCAGTATAACTTACCCTTTTGAAGTTGTTATCAACAATAAATAGTAATTTCTCTGAAAGTGACATTTCACTTCTTTCGTTTTTTGGTTTACTTTTTTCTTCTTGAATCAATCGTTCTTCGAGAAATTCAAGGTCTTCTTTGCAATGCTCAAGCGCGTAATTAACAACATACTTAATAAAATCCTCTGCAAGATCCATATTTTGGTCTAAATCATAAAAAGCAACTTCAGGTTCAATCATCCAAAATTCTGCTAGATGCCTTGATGTATTTGAGTTTTCAGCTCTAAAAGTAGGTCCAAAAGTGTATACTTTGCCCAATGCCATCGCATAAGTTTCTGCTTCTAATTGACCACTCACGGTTAAGTTTGTTTCTTTCTCGAAAAAATCTTTTTTATAATCGATTTCTCCTTCTTTATTTAGAGGCGGATCTTTTGGATTTAAAGTAGATACTTTAAACATTTCTCCTGCTCCTTCAGCATCACTACCAGTAATAATTGGAGTATGCATATAATTAAAACCATTTTTTTGAAAATATTCATGCACAGCGAAAGCTAATTTCGACCTAGTCCTCATAACTGCACTAAAGGTATTGGTGCGTACTCTTAAATGAGCTTCTTCTCTCAATTTTTCTAAAGAGTGTCTTTTTGGTGAGAGTATTGTAAGTTTTACTTCTTCTGGATCTGCCTCTCCTAAGACTTCTAATTTTGAAACTTGAATTTCAACTTTTTGCCCCTTTCCTTGACTTTCTACAATAGATCCAGTTACTTTGATAGCAGCCCCAATAGTAATTTTTTTTAAAAGAGTTTCTTCAAAATTTTCAAAATCAATGACACATTGTAAATTTTTAATGGTGGAACCATCATTTAAGGCAATGAAACGATTGCTTCTGAAAGCTCTTACCCATCCTTGAATAGTTATTTCTGTAGTAGATGGTTTAGCTGCTATTATATCTTTAATTCTATTTTCTTGCATTTCTGATAATTTGATTGTCAAAGATACTTTTTAGTTCAAAAAAGACAATGATTTATGAGATTTCATTTTCTTCATCGAGTTTAGTGTCTGATAAAATTTGAATACTTGGTTCTTTTAGAGTTTTCTTGTTTGCTATACTTCTTTCAAGAGATAATAATAAGGAAGGAAGAAGTAATAAATTAGAAAGCATCGCAAATAGTAATGTTATGGATACTAATATACCTAAGGCAACAGTTCCTCCAAAACTAGAGATCGCAAATACTGAGAATCCAAAAAATAAAACGATGGAGGTATATAACATACTAACTCCAGTTTCTTTTAAAGCTGCGTATACAGATTTTCTAATTTTCCATTTATTAGCAATCAATTCTTGCCTATATTTTGCTAAAAAATGAATAGTATCATCAACAGAAATACCAAAAGCAATACTAAAAACGAGTATAGTAGATGGTTTAATTGGTACCCCTATATAACCCATTAGTCCTGCAGTAATTATTAAAGGCAAGAGATTTGGTATTAGGGAAACTAAAATCATTTTAAAACTTCTAAACATCCATGCCATAAATAGAGCAATTAAAAATACAGCAAGTGATAAGGAAACTATTAGATTATTGACTAAATACTTAGTCCCTTTTTGAAAAACTAATGCTTTTCCAGTGAGTATAACATTATAGCGTTCTTTAGGAAATATTTTTTTTATTTCAGACTTTAAATCTTCTTCTATCCGGTCAAATCGTTCTGTTTCTGTATCCTTCATAAAGGTAGTGATACGAGCAAATTGCCCAGTACTATCCACATAATTTTCTAAAAAATGAGTATTTTTAATCCCACTATTTGCATAAGAAAGTAAAAAAGTTCTTTCCTGACTATTGGGTAATTGATAATATTCAGGATTATTATTATAATAAGCTTGTTTAGAAAACTTAACCAATTCAACCACAGAAAGAGGTTTTGATAACTCTGGGACCTCATCAATGTAGTTTTGTAGCTTATCCATTCGTTTTAAGGATGCAAGACTTAAAACTCCTTTTTTTCTTTTGGTATCTATGAGTACTTCAAGAGGCATAATACCCTCAAATTCTTTTTCAAAAAATTTAATATCCTTAAAAAAATCTGTTTTTTTAGGCATATCCTCAATAATACTACCCGAAATTCCAATATTATTAATTCCAATAATACTAATACAAAGGATAGATACTGAAATAACATAAATAGCTATTCGGTGGTTTTTAACCATATGTTCGGTCCAATTTACAAATTGAATAATCCAATTTTTTCCTAAGTGCTTTAAGTGCTTGTCTTTTGGAGGAGGTAGATAACTATATATAATGGGTATGATAAATAAACTCAATAAGAATATAGTTATGATGTTTATGGAGGCAACCATACCAAATTCTTTTAATAATACACTATTGGTAAGAATAAAAGTTGCAAAACCAGATGCGGTTGTTAGGTTGGTCATTAAAGTAGCGTTCCCCACCTTTGTTATTACTCGTTGCAATGATTTTGCTTTATTACCGTGAAGCTTTATTTCTTGTTGATATTTATTTATTAAAAAAATACAATTAGGAATCCCAATTACAATGATTAAAGGAGGAATTAAAGCGGTTAATACGGTTATCTCGTATTCCAGTAAACCTAAAATTCCAAATGCCCACATTACACCTATAATAACTGTAAACATTGCAATTATAGTGGCTCTAAATGATCTAAAGAAAAAGAAAAATAATAAGGAAGTAACTAACAAAGCAGCACCTACAAATAGGCCTATTTCATCAATAATATTTTGAGAGTTAAGAGTACGAATATATGGCATACCAGATGTGTATACCTTGATCCCGGTGTCATCTTCAAATTTATTTATAATCGGAATTAAATCATCAATAATAAAATCTCTTCGAACAGAAGTATTAATAATACTTTTGTCCATATAAATAGCAGTTCTAATTGACTGTTTGTTTGGACTGTAAACAAGCCCTTTGTAAAAAGGGAGTTTGTTAAAAAGTTCGTACTGATATTTTTTTAAGTTTTTGTCAGTAAAGATCGAATCTTTTATAAATGGGACTAAGCGAAAAGCAGTAGTGTCTTTTCTTTTTTCTAATTTTAATAAATCGCCCACTGAAATAGTAAAATCTATTTCTTCAAATTTTAAAATATCTTGCGATAGTTTGTTCCAAGCTTCAAATTTTTCTGGAATAAAAAGAGTCGAATCTTTAACTCCTAAAATTACTAAATTTCCTTCTTCGCCAAATTTATCTAAAAAGGTATTGTATTCAAGATTAACAATATGATCATCGGGCAATAAATTTGCTTCTGTTGTGGAAAATCTCATGTTTACCCATTGTGTGGATAATCCAAAAGTTATAAAAGCAATGAGGATCAGAAGAAAAGCTCTATTCCTTAAAATAAACCGTGCCAGTGCACTCCAAAATCCAATACTAAAAAGCTTGTTCACCTCAAATAATTATAATAAATAACATATACAAGTGCGCAAAGGTATTAAAATAGAGGTTATCATTTTTGTTTGTGTTATATTATATGACTATTTATAAAATAAAAAAAGTGGATCGAAACCCACTTTTAAAATATCACAGAAACTATATTTTTAAACTGTCATGATTTCTTTTTCTTTTAAAGCTAATGATTCCTCTATTTTTTTAATATGTATGTCTGTCATCTCCTGAATATCAATCTCCAGGTTTTTAGCTAAATCTTCAGAAATGGCTACTTTTTTTATTTCATTATTAGCTTGTTTTCGATCATTACGAACACCAACTTTAGTTTCTTCGGCTTCTGCTTTAGCTTGTCTCACTAACTCTTTTCTCCTTTCCTCTGTTAATGGAGGTACGTTAATAATAACACTTTCACCATTATTCATAGGGTTAAAACCAATATTAGCTTCATGAATTCCCTTTTCAATTTCTGGAATTAGTGATTTTTCCCATGGCTGAATAGAAATAGTCATACCGTCTGGAGTTGAAACATTAGAGACCTGATTTAGTGGGGTTGGAGTACCATAGTAATCTACCATAACTTCAGATACCATCGAAGGAGATGCTTTACCAGCTCTAATATTTAAAAACTTTTTGTTGAGGTGAGTTAATGCTTTGTCCATAGCTTCCTTTGTGCTATCTATTATAAATTGTACTTCTTCGTCCATTGTTCTTTTATTTTTTACTTAAAAATAAGTAATTAATCTCATTTTAGTTACTCAATTAGCTGTGATCGCTTACAAATTTACAGTTGTACCAATATTTTCTCCAGCTACAACTTTGAGTAAATTACCTCTTGTATTCATATCAAAAACTACTATTGGTAAATGATTTTCTTGACTTAAAGTAAATGCAGTGGTATCCATTACTTTCAGACCTTTCTTGAGTACATCTTCAAAGCTTATAAAGTCAAATTTTGTAGCTTTAGTGTCCTTTTCAGGATCACTGGTATAAATACCATCGACACGAGTTCCTTTTAGAATCACATTAGCTTTTATTTCAATAGCTCTTAGTACAGCAGCAGAATCTGTAGTAAAATAAGGATTTCCTGTTCCTCCTCCAAAAATAACTACCCGCCCTTTTTCAAGATGTCTCAAAGCTTTTCTTCTAATAAATGGTTCTGACACCTCATTTATTTTAATAGCGCTTTGTAAACGAGTTGGAATTCCTTCATCTTCTAGAGCTCCTTGCAAAGCAAGCCCATTAATAACAGTAGCTAACATTCCCATATGGTCCCCTTGAACACGGTCCATTCCTTTGCTTGCACCTGCTAAGCCTCTAAAAATATTGCCACCTCCAATTACTATTGCAATTTCAACGCCTTTATCTGTTAATTGCTTTATATCCTCGGCATACTCTTTTAGACGGTCGGGATCGATTCCATATTGGCGGTTGCCCATTAATGCTTCGCCAGATAATTTTAGTAGTATTCTTTTGTATTGCATAGTAAAAATATCTGATACAAAAATAAAGAAAAAATTTGACCGACTCCTGAAGAAAATAAGTAATAAAAAAAACCGATCGGTTAGATCGGTTTTTTTTAATGTTAAAAAGGAATTTAACCTAAAGTAACTCTTTCGAAAGAGACTACTTCGTTACCTTTAGATGCTACATAATCTGCAACACTTTGCTTTTCATCTTTTATAAAATTTTGATCAAGTAAACACTGTTCTTGATCTAAAGTTGTATTGTCAGAAATAAATCGCTCTAATTTTCCGGGAAGTATTCTGTCCCATATTTGTTCAGGTTTCCCCTCTGCTTTTAGCTCATCTTGAATTTTAGATTTTGCAATTTCAATAACTTCTTCTGTTAGCTGAGCTCTCGAAATATATTGAGGAACATTAATTAAATGTTTTCCTAAACGACCTCTTTCTATATTGTCTTTTTCAATAGCTGCAATTCTTGCTTCTGTTTCTGAAGCGACAAATGTAGGATCAAAATCTTTATATGATAGTGAACTAGCTCCCATAGAAGCAACTTGCATTGCAATATCTTTAGCAACTACTTCTGAATCTTTATTATTGTTTGCCAAACCAACTAAAGCTGCAATTTTATTTCCGTGGATATAAGAACCAACAAAAGGTGCTGATAATTTTTTAAACCCATTAATTTGTATTTTTTCTCCAATAACACCAGTTTGCTCAATCATTTTTTCAGCAACAGTCATACCTCCAAAATCTGCATTTAAGAAGGACTCTTGGTCGTTATAGTTCATAGCTAATTCTGCTAAACTAGTAGCTAGAGCAACAAAATCACTATTTTTTCCAACAAAGTCAGTTTCACATCCTAATACTACTAACGCACCTTCTGTTTTGGAGTCGTTTACTACTGCGATTGTAGCTCCTTCGCTAGAATCTCTATCGGCTCTTTTTTCTGCAACTTTTTGTCCTTTTTTACGGAGTATAGCAACAGCTTCATCGTAGTTGCCTTCTGCCTCTACAAGAGCTTTTTTGCAATCCATCATTCCAGCACCGGTTGCATCTCTTAATTTTTTTACCTCTGCGGCTGTTATATTTGCCATCTTTTATTAAAATTTTAGTTATTTAGTTTATTTTTAGAAAAGTCGCTAAAGCAATCCTTGAAAGAATAAAACTTAAACGACTTTTATGGTAAGTATGCTTATTTTATTCTTCTTCAGAAGAAGCTTCTTCAATATCTACTGATGCAACTCTTTTTCGAGCAGTTTTAGCTTTTGGAGCCGGTGAAGCTTCTTCTGCTGTTGTTACTTCTGGAGTTGCGTCTGCATCTTTTTCGGCTTTATCTTTTCCGTTTTTACGACTACTAAGACCTTCAATAACAGCATTGGAAACACTAGTCATAATTTTTTCAATTGATTTTGAAGCATCATCGTTTGATGGAATTACATAGTCAATTACATTAGGGTCACAGTTCGTATCAACCATCGCAAAAATTGGGATTTTTAATTTTAAAGCCTCCTTTACCGCAATGTGTTCGCGAGTGGTATCTACTACAAATAAAGCGCCTGGTAGGCGAGTCATATCTGCGATTGAACCCAAGTTTTTATCTAGTTTTGCTCTGGTACGATCTACTGCTAAACGTTCTTTTTTAGATAAAGAATTGAAAGTTCCATCTTGCTTAGATCTGTCGATTGCTGCCATTTTTTTAACAGCTTTTCTGATAGTTACAAAGTTGGTAAGCATTCCTCCTGGCCATCTTTCAGTGATGTAAGGCATATTTGCTTTTCCTGCTTTTTCAGCAACAATATCTTTCGCTTGTTTTTTTGTAGCTACGAAAAGAATTTTTCGCCCACTTGCTGCAATTTTTTTAAGCGCTTCATTAGCTTCTTCTAATTTTGCAGCTGTTTTGTAAAGATTGATAATATGGATTCCATTTCGCTCCATATAAATATATGGTGCCATATTAGGATTCCATTTTCTAGTTAGGTGACCAAAGTGAACACCTGCCTCAAGTAACTGTTTTACTTGTTCGTTATTATTTGCCATTTTTGTAATAGTTTACGTTCTTGTGTTATTATAGATAGCAACTTTTTATAAAAAAAAGTTTAGATGCTAAACTAATTCTCCGACTCTCGGAGTAACAGCGATTTTTAAAAATTTATTTGTCAAATATATTTGACTGTATAAGAACTTGTTACTTAATTTAGGCGCCCAAAGGCGCCTAAATAAGTAGTATTTTTTAACGTTTAGAGAATTGGAATTTCTTTCGAGCTTTTTTCTGACCGAATTTCTTACGCTCCACCATTCTTGGATCCCTAGTTAATAACCCTTCAGGTTTTAGTATTGATCTATTTTCTTCGTTCAATTCGCACATTGCTCTTGATATTGCTAAGCGAATTGCTTCTGCTTGACCAGTATTTCCTCCACCAAAAACATTTACAGTTATATCAAATTTCTTTGTGTTATCTGTTAACATTAGTGGCTGCATTACTTTGTATTGTAATGTACCTGTTGTAAAGTAATTTTCGAACTCACGTTTGTTGATGCTAATATTACCTTTTCCTTTGGCAACATAAACACGAGCAACCGCATTTTTTCTTCTACCTATTTTGTGTATTACTTCCATTACTTTTTAGAGTTAAGATTAATGGTTCTTGGTTTTTGTGCTTCTTGTCCGTGTTCAGTGCCAACATAAACCTTTAGGTTTCTGAAAAGAGCAGCGCCTAGTTTATTTTTAGGTAACATTCCTTTTATGGCTTTTTCTACAAGTCTAGCAGGGTCTTTCCCGAACATTTCTTTTGCAGTAAGACTACGCTGACCACCCGGGTAACCTGTATGTCTTATGTATGATTTATCTTCCCATTTATTTCCTGACAAGGTAATTTTTTCGGCATTGGTAATGATAACATTATCACCACAGTCAACATGAGGAGTAAAATTAGGTTTGTGCTTTCCGCGTAATAATATTGCTACTTCACTCGCAAGACGACCTAAAGCTTGACCTTCAGCATCAACAAGCAACCATTCTTTAGTAACGGTAGCCTTATTAGCTGAAATTGTTTTATAACTTAGTGTATCCACTTTTAATTTTTTTTCTACTTGCATTCACCTACAAGCAGTATTAAACATTCCTTCTTTTGGATAAATCGGGGTGCAAATGTAATATTATTTTATTGAATTACAAACAGTCATGTTTTAATTTTTATAGAATCTTTCAGCTAGTTTTTAATTAAAATAGTTGCTT
>SGZH01000028.1 GCA_004214175.1 Flavobacteriales bacterium
CGAAAATTATATTTTTTTAGCCGAGGTAAATAGAGATCAAAATCATATGTGGTTCAATATGTATGATACTAATACTGGAAAGAAAATAAAAACTCTTTTTGAAGAAAAAAACGATAAATGGGTAGAACCGGAACATGCAGCTGTTTTTTTACCAAGAAGCAATTCGGAATTTTTATGGATGAGTGAACGCGATGGATTTATGAACCTCTATAAATATGATATCTTTAATAGCAATGAAAAACAACTAACCAAATTTAATTGGGTTATTAAAAGTATTATTGGATTTGATGAAAGTGGAAAACATGTAATTGTTTTAGGAACAGGAAATGACGGTAGAGAAACAAAAGCCTATAAAATAAATTTAAAAAATGGAAAGTTTGAATTAATAACCAATGAACCTGGTAGTCATTTCGTTCAAATAAGCCCTAATGGTAATTACATAATCGACAGTTATTCTAGTTTAGAGGTGCCTAGAATTGTAAAAAGAAAATCACTTATAAGCGGAAAAGAAGTGCTTATTTATAGCTCTGAAAATCCCATTGAGAGCTATCAATTAGGAACAACAGAATTTGTAACACTTAAAAACAAAGAAGGTACTGATTTATATGGAAGAATTATAAAACCTGCTAATTTTGATGAACAAAAAAAATACCCCGTTTTAGTTTATGTTTATGGTGGACCACATGCACAAATGGTCACTAATTCTTGGTTAGGAGGATCTAATTTGTGGATGCAATGGATGGCAGCAGAACAAGATTACATCATTTTTACATTAGACAATCGCGGTTCTGCACATAGAGGTTTTGAATTTGAAAGTGTGATTCACCGACAAGTTGGAGAAGCAGAAATGAAAGATCAACTTATTGGAGTTGATTACCTGAAATCATTACCATTTGTTGACGGAAATAGGATGGCTATTCATGGCTGGAGTTATGGAGGATTTATGACCAATTCATTGATGTTACGGCATCCTGGTATTTTTACAACAGCAGTTGCTGGCGGACCTGTAACAGATTGGAAATACTATGAAATTATGTATGGTGAACGTTACATGGATCGTTGGCAAGATAATGAAGAAGGATTTGAAAAATCAAAAATTCATAATTATGTTAAAAATCTTGATGGTAAATTATTGGAAATTACTGGAAGTATCGATCCCGTTGTAGTACCTCAACATTCTATGAGCTTAATACAAGAATTTGTTAAAAATAAAATTCAAGTTGATTTTTTCAATTATCCAATGCATCCTCACAATGTAAGAGGTGCTGACCGAGTTCATTTAATGAAAAAAGTATTGAATTATATAATTAACAACAATCAATAGCTATTGCTTTTATAAAAGATATTCTTTTTCAATTTTTAAAAATAGAAAAAGACCGTTTAAAAATAACTCCCCATGTCTTTTATCCGCAAACTATTTTAGGTTAAAAAGACGCTATTTAAACGGTCTATTATAATTGATAATTAGCTTATTTGTTTCCTAACATCAAAAGTTCGTTACAAACTACTTCGGTAGTATAGCGTTTTACTCCTTCTTTGTCTTCCCAAGAATGAGTTGTTAATTTACCTTCGATAGCTATTTCTTTACCTTTGGTAACAAAATTTTCTATGATTTCGGCTATTTTCCCCCAAGCAACTACATTATGCCATTGGGTGTCGACTACTTTCTCTCCTTGAGAGTTTTTATAAGATTCATTGGTGGCAATACTAAATTTTGCAAGTTTACTCCCAGAATCCAGATTGATAATTTCTGGATCATTCCCTAAGTTCCCAATTAACTGTACTTTATTTCTTAACGTATTCATAAGATAAGGTTTTAATTACATTGAATGTCATTTGTTCGATTCAACAGAGCAAACATATTACCATTACAAATATTTAGTAGGTAGTTACATATTTACTTTCGTTTATAGTTGCTTACAAGCGATTGTTGTCGTTTGCATTTGTTTATTATTAGTACCACTTTGCAATATAGCCTCTACCCTTAATCAATTATAGATTTAACTAAATTTTTATATGAACGTCAATAATTACTTGTATGTATTAAAATGTTGAATTTGGAGATACCGATGGGGTTAATTAAATTACTTATACTAAAAGAAATAACTTATAGAAGTAATAAAATTTATCCCTGCTGCTGCAATTCCAGAAGAATAAGTTCGATAACGTTGGTTGGTGATATTCTCAAGCGAAAGGTTGACCTCTAAAACTTTTGAAAATTGATACTGAGCACCCAAGTTGAGAGTATACCATGAAGGTGAATAAGGATTACCATTTTCATCTAGCGCATACAAATAAGCCTTATTTTGTTCTTCCGGCGCAAGATCCTCATAGTCAAATTGTCCGTTATATATAGTATAAGCATCTAACTTTAATTTATGGTGCTTCCAAATTAAATGGATATTACCAAATTGAGGCGCTACATGTCTTACAGCAACTCTATTACCGTCTTCTTCAGTTTGATGACCTCCAGTATAGTTATATTGAGAAGTGAACTGAATATCCCTCGTAAAATTTACTTCAATTCCTGCCTCAATACCATAAATCTTTGCTTCTCCTCCATTTTGGATGGCTTGAATATTACTTAATTCTCCTTGATAAAAAATCTCTGTTTGACCGTTTATGTTATAGTCTCTTCTAACTAAAGCATCTTCTAAAAAAGTTAAATAACCAGTAAAATCAATACGGGTTTTATTCCCAAGTTTTAGGACAGCACCTAATTCTCCGTTATAAGCGTACTCTGCTTTTAATTCTGGATTTGGAACCACTACAGAGCCTGGTTCACTATCAAATATTTTTCCAACATCGTCAATATTAGGTGCTCTGAAGGCCGTTGATAAATTTAATCTCCAACTTAAAATTTCACTTGCTTGCCAGTTAAATCCAAAACTTCCCGTCAAAGCGCCAGTATTAATATCTGACTCTACAAATGTAAAATCGTAAAAATCATTGTTGTAATTAGCATAAAGTAAAATATGATTGTATCGCAGTCCCAATTGAATATAGAGATTCGCGGATAATTTGGATTGTAAACTTACATAAGCTGCCATAGATTGCCAATTAGAATCATCTGGATAACGAGGAGAAGTTTCTGAAGTTGCTCCATTACCGAGATTGCTTTGTTTTCCTACAGAATTTACTTTATTATAGACATATTCTAATCCATAGAACAGTTTACTTTTTCCAAATTTTTTAATAAAATCTAATGCTGAGGTGTAAGCATTAACTTTTTCTTTTGTTTCATATAAAATGGTATCTCCAAAATCTCGATCTCTTCTTCCTTCTTTAAAATTTTGATACGATAAGGTAAAAATACTTTTGTCGTAAAGAGAAAATCCTTTATGAGTGAGTCTAAAATTACCATTTATCCATTCTTGAGGAGTATAATCCCAAACAGCACTCCTTAGTTGACCCTCTTTTTTTTGTATCAAACGATCATACCTTGGGTAATCGCTAGTAGTAGTATAGAACAATCCCAAATTAAAGTCTAAACTTTCGGAAGGCATAAATCGAATCTTTTGCATCGTATTTATTTGCTTATATCCTGTGAATACCTGCTTTCTGGGATTTTTATTGACAACTAAAACATCTTCTCCATTTATAGTTGTCACATATTCAGGCCTCAAATAGTCATCTGATCCATATTTACCCATGACTAAATCTCCAAAATCAGTATATGATATACTTGTTAAAAATGCCCATTCATCCAAGCCTAAATTTAAATCGACATGACCTGTTTTTTCAGAACTAGCAGTAGCGTATCTTGTCGTAAAATTTCCTGAAACAGATGCACCTTCTTTAAATGAAAATTTTGCATTTTTAGTATAAAAATTCATCACACCACCTATAGCATCGCTACCATATACAACAGAACCTGGGCCTAAAATAACTTCGGTACGTTCAATCGAAAAGGGATCAATTGAAATTACACTTTGTACATTTCCGCCTCTAAATATTGCATTATTAAAGCGAGTCCCGTCAACAGCTATAAGTAATCTATTGGTTGAAAAGCCACGTATAATTGGACTACCTCCCCCTAATTGACTTTTCTGTATAAATACATTACCACTTCTTTCCAACAAATCAGCAGAAGTTTGAGGGTTTGTAAATAAGACATCCTTACTTGTTATACTTGAAATTTTTTGAGGAATTTCTTTTTTATTTTGTTCAAATTTAGAGATAGATAATACCACCTCATCAAGGAAACTCGCATCTGGGCTTAGAATAACTATATTTCCTGATGAAATAATTTCTTTTTTAGTTAAAAAACGATTGATATGCGATATATGTTGAAAAGTAATTTTCTCATTTTCTGAAAAATTTGTGATATCGATATTTCCATCTATATCTGTTATCCCAGTAATTAACTTTGGGCCATTAAATACAGCAACGCCAGTAACAGGTTTTTTAGTTTCTTCATCTAAAACTTGAATAGTTTGAGCTTGAATTGTCAAAGAAAGAATAAAGAGGAAGATAATTGTAGATAGCAGTTTCATGCTTATTCGAATATCTGATTTAAGACTACTAGTGACTTGGGGTTTTTAAAGCCGTGCAAATGTAATTGATAATATTGCAAAAGCAAAGTCAATAGGTCCGAACGTTCAATTTTTGTAAGATTTATTTCGTTTGATTTATCAAAATCTATGCCGAAAAACTCTTTTAGATTTGCTACCCGTTGGCTTCTTTCAGAATATTTGTTGGTGTTTAGATCTTGAAATACTCCCTCCATCAAATTAAAATATGATTTTTCTAAGGTATCAGTATCTGGGTAAAACCCAAAATACATACTTAGTTTTAGTAAAAAAAGTATATGAAAATTAGATATTTTAACCGACTGATCAAGCCACAATAATGATTCTTCTATAAAATTAAATAGATCAATATCCTCTGCCTCCTCATTAATTGTGGTCACTAATATTTCGGCGATAAAAATAGTCATACTACTTTTTACAATCTGAGTATGCAATGTTCGGTATGAATAATAAATTTTTGCTTCCTTAATTCTTTCTAAATTCCCTTTATTTTTATGGGAAGCTATTATTTCTAAAATAGTTAAGGGTTGAAACAGAGATGCTTTAAATTTTCCTTTCTTAGATTTTAATATATTTTTAAGCAAATAGCTTTTAAGACCTGAAGAAGCCGTGAAACATTTTACTATTAAATCAGAATCTCCAAATTTTAAGGAGGATAATACAATAGCTTTTGTAGCAACAATCATTATCTTATAATCATGATTTTAGCAACTTTCGTAAGTAAATTATCGTCAGATGTCACAAGTATTAAGTACACCCCAGAGGCTACTTTATATTTTCCAAAAGCGGTGGTGTCCCATTGTATACTACCTCCCTCAGAGGTAGTTTCAAATACTAAATTCCCAGTAATATCAGTTATTTTTATATTTGCTTTAGCCATTAATCCGTCAATAGTTACATTACCAGAAAAGTTTGGTCTAACTGGATTAGGAAAAGCATAAACATTTTCAAGGTCATCTCTGGGTGCTGTTGAAGTTCCGTTATAAGCAACCAATCCATCGTTAGTTGCAAAATAGACTTTACCACTTGAGTCATCTATTGCAATGTCTAATACATTATCTGAAGGTAAGGGTGAATTATCTGAAGTGAAACGCAATAGAGTTTCTTGACCATTTGATGATAAATAAAATACTCCAGACGTAGCGGTAGAAATCCATTTATTATTGGAGCCATCTACTTCAATATCTGTAATTGACTGTAAAAATAATAACTCTTGAGGAACGCCATCTTCTAATATGATAATTGGTTGGGCATCTGTTTCTGCTCCATCTTCAAAAAAACTTCCAATGCTATAAAGAACTCTCAAACCTTTTCGAGTACCTATCCATAATCTATTCTGATTATCAAAAGTAAGTGCTTTAATATCTGTTGTGGGTAGGTTACCGGTTCCAATACCTTCTCCGATTTTATTAAATTGATTTGTAGTTGGATTGTATCCTATTAATCCACTATCTACGGCTCCAAAAAACACATATCCTGTCCGACTTACTGCTAATTTACTTAGTGCTAACTCAGTTTCAGCATCAATTATGTTAGAAATATCAATGGTTTGAAATTGTCCGTCAGGAGTTAATTTTATAAGGCCCTCATCAATTCTTGATTGAACAAGCCAGAGGTTTTGATCTCTATCAAAGTCAGATCCAAATACCCTAATTCCTAATGCTTCATTTCCATTTGGTATATCCATTGGACTATTGGTTTCGTTATACAAAATAAAAGGGTCCTGACCATTCAATTTAATTAAGCCTTTCTGGTATGAGCTCATATAAGTCACAAATGGATTATTTTGATTTATCTTTACATGAACTAAATCATTCGCATCGTTAACTCCTAATTGATCAATAAGCGAATCGTATTTAATATTTTTCCAGGCTTCATTTTTAAAATTACTAATTCCCTTTCTTGTTAATGGAAAGGGGTTAAAAGTTAAATCTACATCTCCATAGGAAACCCATAATTGCCCCGGTGAAGCATCAATAGAAAAAGGTTGATTATAAAGAGGGCCCGCAGGGAGAACCTGAAAAGCTTCCTGAAGTGATTCAGGAACTATTATCATCCCTAGAGTAGAAGTTCCTAAATAAAATATATTATTAAAATAAAATCCCGATTGTAAAGTGTAATCGTAACCCATTAAATTATTTACTTCAGCTAATAAGTTATATCCTTCCTCAAAAGCTTGAATGGTATTTTCTGTTGTAATGATTAATAGATTAGATTGGACTCCAAAATCAATGACACTAGACGAGAAACTATCGATTTCTATAAATCCTAAATCAGAGTCTTGTTTGAATAAAATATTCGTGTTATTTAGTGCATAAAGATCACTCCCTAATGTTTGTATCCCCTTATATCCTCCTAATGAACTTGTAGTCCACTGTTGGTAATCAATAATATTTGCGTCGTTAACTAATGCGCTTCTTATCCCATTACCAGAGGTAGAGGCATAAATAAAATCCTCAAATACTGTAGTTTGTGTAACAGATATTTGACTCCCTAAACTTCCTATATAATAAGTATCTCCAAACTCTAATGCGTCTAAATCATAAACAGAAATACCGTATCCCGTAGAAATATAAAGCTTACCGTTATATTCGTAAAAATGATTTATTTGTTTACTATCAGGAGGGATGGTTAATTTGTCTAGTATGTCAACTACTTTTAAAATATTATCATCTCCATCGATAACAATTTCAATCAAACCATTTTTATAACCTATGATATAAAGTCCAAAATTTTCACTGTAATATGCAGTTGTTATCTCTTTTCCTGACAGGCCGTTTATAGTTGAAACTGTTTCGATTTCTTGAGTGGATAAATCATAAGTAAATATTGCGTTTTCTGCAGCGGCATAAATTTTATCATTCCCTTGGGAAATACTTTTTATAGATACGTAGGAGAAGTAACCTGACCAATTATTTTCAAAGTTTTGAGCCTGTAAAAAAAAGACCTGTGTTAACAATACAATACTTACTATTTGCTTCATAAGAATAATCATTCTTTAAGTATAACACGCTAAAATACTATTTATTTTGAATTAGATTTAAAAAGAAAAAGGTTGCCTTTAATTGGCAACCTTCTCAATATTGATAATAAAGAATATTAAACTACACCTTGAGCGATCATTGCATCTGCTAACTTAACAAATCCAGCAATGTTTGCACCTTTAACATAATCTACATATCCTGTTTCATCTTTCCCGTATTTTACACAAGCATCATGTATATCATTCATGATAGTATGTAATTTTTTATCCACTTCCTCCGAAGTCCAGTTTAAACGAAGTGAGTTTTGTGACATTTCTAAACCTGAAGTTGCAACACCTCCCGCATTGGAGGCTTTTCCTGGTGAAAATAAAATTTTATTATTTGTAAAAACTTCAATTGCTTCAGGGGTACAAGGCATATTAGCTCCTTCACCAATACAAAAACAGCCATTATCAACTAATAATTGAGCTTCTTCTTTATTTACTTCATTTTGTGTTGCACATGGTAAGGCAATATCACATTTTATATTCCATGGACGCTCCCCTGCAAAATACTTTGCAGCTGGATATTGATTAATATACTCACTAATACGCTCACGTTTTACATTTTTCAGATTCATTACAAAAGCTAGTTTTTCTTCATTCAATCCTTCTGAATCATAAATATAACCACCTGAATCAGATAAGGTTACCACTTTTCCTCCAAATTCTATTGTTTTCTCAGCTGCATATTGAGCCACGTTACCTGATCCAGATATTGTAACTGTTTTTCCTTCAAAAGAATCGCCTTTTGTTGCTAGCATGTTTTTTGCAAAATAAACATTCCCATATCCGGTAGCTTCAGGACGAATTAACGAGCCTCCATAAGAAAGTCCCTTTCCAGTTAAAACTCCTGTGAACTCATTTTTTAGACGTTTATATTGTCCAAATAAAAACCCTATTTCTCTTCCTCCAACACCAATATCTCCGGCAGGAACATCCGTATTTGGACCAATATGTCTTGACAATTCTGTCATAAAACTTTGACAAAAACGCATGACCTCAGCATCTGTTTTACCCTTGGGATTAAAATCTGATCCTCCTTTTCCACCTCCCATAGGGAGGGTTGTTAAACTATTTTTAAAAACTTGTTCAAAGCCTAGAAATTTTAAAATACTGAGATTCACTGTCGGATGAAAACGTAATCCGCCTTTATAAGGTCCTATCGAAGAGTTAAATTCAACTCTGTAACCTCTATTTACTTGGATATCTCCACTATCGTCAGTCCAAGGAACTCTGAACATCAAAACACGTTCTGGCTCCACCATTCGCTCTAGTAATTTGATTCCTTGATACTCTTTATTTTCCTCTATAAAAGGAATAATTACCTCAGCAACTTCAGTAACGGCCTGTATAAATTCTGGCTCGTTAGGATTCATTTTTTCAACTTTAGAAATGAAATCTTTTATGCTATTATTCATAAAATTAATTTTATCGAAACAGTTAGTATTGTTTTTTTTGCAAATATAAGCCTTATCTAAAAATTGCTACATATTTTTTAAAAAATAAAAGAAATATCCTAAATTTAAAAAACATACTACTATTGTATAAAAATTAACCAATTGCTTGGCGTAAATCTTCTATTAAATCATCTTTATCTTCAATACCAACACTTAATCTAATTAAAGAATCAACAATCCCTGTCTTTTTTCTCTCTTCTTTTGGAATACTCGCATGAGTCATACTAGCTGGATGGCCAGATAAACTTTCAACACCTCCTAAACTTTCTGCAAGAGTAAATATTTTTAGACTTTCAACTATTTTCTTTGCCTTTTCATAACTGTTCCCTTTTGTAGTAAACGAGATCATACCTCCAAAATCTTTCATTTGAGATTTTGCTACCTCATGATTGGTATGATTTTTAAGGCCTGGCCAGTAAACCTTTTCAACTTTTGGATGATTCTCAAGGTATTCTGCAACAGCTCTTCCGTTAACACAGTGACGCTCCATTCTAACGTGCAGTGTCTTTATACCCCGAAGCAGTAAAAAACTGTCTTGTGGACCACAAACTGCACCGCTGGAATTTTGAATAAAATATAGACGATCTGCTAATTCTTTTTTCTTAACCACTAAAGCTCCCATAATAACATCACTATGACCTCCTAAATATTTTGTAGCACTGTGCATTACAATATCAGCACCTAGTTCAAGAGGTTGTTGTAGATAAGGTGTTGCAAAAGTATTGTCTACGCCTAACAAAATTTGATGCTTTTTTGCAATACTTGCTGCTTTTTTAATATCAATAATATTTAACATAGGATTGGTCGGAGTCTCTACCCAAATTAGTTTTGTATTTTTTGTTACAAACGTTTCTATATTTTCAGCATTTTTCATTCCTATAAAATGAAATTTAATTCCAAAATTTGCATAAATCTGAGAGAATAATCTATAGGACCCTCCATATAAATCGTTTGTTGATATAACCTCATCTCCGGGGCGAAGTAATTTTAAAACTGCATCAATTGCAGCTAATCCACTAGCAAATGCTAAACCAAAGCTACCATTTTCTAAACTAGCAAAACTTTTTTCTAAAGCAGAACGAGTTGGATTGTGTGTCCTAGAATATTCAAAGCCCTTATGTCCTCCTGGAGTACTCTGAGCATAGGTTGATGTTTGATAAATTGGTGGCATTACGGCACCATAAGCTTTATCGTGTTCTTGTCCTCCGTGAATTGTTTTTGTATTAAATTTCATATCTATAAATTGGAAAACAAATATAATTATATAATTATTTTAGTGACCCAAAAGTATTTTTTTAATTTGCAAAAAAAATGCCGATTGTAAATAGTGTTTATAAGCCCTCTTTTTTTTTTAAAAACGGGCATTTTTCTACAATATATTCAGCGAAACTAAGAGTTACTCCTGGATTAGTTCAAGAAAGGGAACGAATAATTTTACCTGACAATGATTTTATTGACATCGATTGGTCTTTCACTGAAAAACCTACCGAAAAAGTAGCTGTTTTATTGCATGGTCTTGAGGGAAATGCTCAGAGAACCTACATTAAAGGTGCTGCTAAGGAATTATTAAAAAATGATTATAATATTGCTGCAATGAATTACAGGGGCTGTAGTGGCGAAAATAATTTAGCCTATCAATCTTATCATTCAGGAAAAACAGATGATTTAAATTTTTTAATAACTCATATTTTACAAAAGGAAATTTATAAAGAGATAGTCTTAGTTGGTTTTAGTTTAGGAGCAAATTTGTTATTGAAGTATCTTGGAGAACGCGATGTTCTCCCTAAAGAAATAAAAAAAGGAGTGGCAATTTCGGTCCCAATAAGTTTAAAAGGCTCCTTAGAAAGTTTAAACGAATTTAAAAACTGGCCCTACAGAACAGTTTTTTTAAAAAGCTTACGTAAAAAATACAAACTAAAAATGAATCAATATCCCGAAAAGATGTCTGTAACAGAATTAAAAAAGGTTAAAACATTAAAAGATTTTGATGATATTTATACTTCTAAAGCTCATGGGTTTAAAAATGCATATGACTATTATGAAAAAAATAGCAGCAAACAGTTTTTACCAACTATTAAAATTCCTATCTTGATTTTAAATGCAAAAAATGATAGCTTTTTAAGTATTGATTGTTATCCATTCGAGATTGCAGAACTTTCAAAATTCATATATTTAGAAACTCCTCAATTTGGAGGACATGTAGGGTTTCATTACACCAACAAAACTTATTATAGCGAGAAAAGAACTGTTACTTTTTTAAAAGAAAAATTATGACTAATGAAAATCAATTAATAATCGCTTTGGGATATTGTATTTTTATGCTAATTATTTACTTTATATATTTTAAATATCCACCAAAAAAAATTAATTATTTATATGGTTACAGAACCAGACGATCTATGCAAAACTATGAAACTTGGTATTTCGCTAATAAGTATGCTGCAAAACTTTTAATTAACTTTTCTATCTATTCGTTGTTTATTCCGCCTCTCTTATATTTTCTCTATCCTGAATATAATTCTATAATAACGATTATAGTTCATACCACATTAACCCTCTCTGTTATATATTTCACAGAGATACAACTTAAAAGAAAATTTAAAGAGAAAAAAAATCAATAGATGCACAAATAATTTACTACCATTCTATTTTAGTACCTTTGGCCTATTAAATGGCAATTATATGATTAAATCTATGACTGGATATGGCAAATCAGTTATCCAATTACCAACTAAAAAAATAACTGTAGAAATTAAATCTTTAAATAGTAAAAATCTAGATTTAAATACAAGAGTTCCTTCTTCCTACAGAGAAAAAGAATTAGAAATTCGAAAACTTATTTCTAAATCGTTAGTTCGCGGAAAAGTTGATTTTAATTTATATGTCGAAATTACTGGCGAAAAAACAAACGCAAAAGTTAACGAAGGTGTTGTTAAACAATATATGAACCAACTTAAAAACATTAGTTCTATAACTGAGTTAGAGCTTTTAAAAATGGCTGTAAGAATGCCCGATTCTATGAAAATAGAACGAGAGGAAATCAATACAGATGAATTTAAAAGTATTTTAAAAGGTGTCAACGAAGCTTTGACTGCTATTAATCTTTATAGATCTGATGAAGGGGAGGTACTTGAAAATGATTTTAATATACGGATCAAAAATATTTCAAAATTATTAATTAAAGTTATCGCAGTTGATTCAGACCGTATGACTATTGTCAAAGATCGCCTTCGTAAAGCGGTTGAAGATTTAAAAGAAGCAATAGATAAAAATCGTTTTGAACAAGAACTAATTTATTATCTCGAAAAATATGATATTACAGAAGAAAAAGTGCGTTTAGAAAATCATTTAAATTACTTTAATGAAGCTCTAAACTCTTCAGATTCAAATGGAAAAAAAATAGGTTTTATTTGTCAAGAGATTGGAAGAGAAATTAATACTATTGGATCAAAGTCTAATCACGCTCCAATGCAACAATTAGTAGTGCAAATGAAAGATGAATTGGAAAAAATAAAAGAACAATCTCTAAACGTTTTGTAATGGCAGGAGGAAAATTAATTGTTTTTTCAGCACCCTCAGGAAGTGGAAAAACTACCATTGTGCAATATTTACTTAAACAAGAAAAATTAAATTTAGATTTTTCTATATCCGCAACTTCAAGAGAGCCAAGAAAAGGAGAAGTTCATGGTCAAGATTACTACTTTATAAGTTTAAAGCAATTTAAACAACATATAAAAAAAGAAGAATTTTTAGAATGGGAAGAAGTGTATCGTGATAATTTTTACGGAACTTTAAAAAAGGAAATAGAACGAATTTGGGCAAAAGGTAAAAATGTAATTTTTGATATCGATGTTGTTGGTGGCTTAAGAATTAAGAAGAAATTTCCTGAAGAAACGTTAGCTGTTTTTGTCAAACCTCCTAGTGTAGACGAACTTAAAATAAGATTAAAAAAACGGAAAACGGAAAGCGCCGAAAAAATTAATATGCGAATTGCTAAAGCTTCTGTCGAGTTAGCTACTGCCCCACAGTTCGATTTTATTATAGAAAACATTGATTTAGATATTGCATTAAATGAAGCTAAAAGATTAGTAAAAAAGTTTATTCATGAAGAAAATGAATAAAAATGTTGGCTTGTTTTTTGGAAGTTTTAATCCTATTCATGTGGGTCACTTAATTATTGCAAATCATATGACTGAATTTTCTGATCTAGAAGAGGTCTGGATGGTTGTTACTCCTCACAATCCTCATAAAAAAAAGAAAACCTTATTAGATGATGTGCATCGATTAACAATGGTTCGAATTGCAATTGAAGATTTCCCAAATTTAAAAGCTAGCAATATAGAATTCGATCTTCCACAACCAAACTTTACGATTAATACTTTAGCTGTACTTGAAGAAAAATATCCAGAAATAAATTTTTGTTTGATTATGGGAGAAGACAATTTAAAAAGCTTTCATAAATGGAAAAATTTTCAGCTAATCTTGGAACGTCATTCTATTTATATCTATCCAAGAATTTCTAAAGAAGATAATAAAACAAGGTTTTCTTGCCCTTCAAAAATCATTAAAATAGCTGCGCCTGTAGTAGAAATATCCTCCACATTTATTAGAAAAGGTATTAAGGCAAATAGAAACATCCAGCCATTATTACCACAAAAAGTTTGGCAATATTTAGATGAAATGAATTTTTATAAATAATTCTCCGAATAACTTATTTTGTAGAGCCTGTTATTATTCCGTATTTTTGAGTTAAATATTATTTTATGTCAAATAAACCTAAGTTTGCTGTTTTTGGTGGAGGAAGTTGGGCAACTGCCATTGTAAAAATGCTTTGCGAAAATTTAGAAGAAGTAGGTTGGTACATGCGAAACAAATCTGCTATAGCACATCTACAAAAACATAAACATAACCCCAATTATCTCAGTTCTGTTGAGTTTGACATTTCAAAACTTAAACTTAGTAATGATATTAACGAATCGGCCACTTATGCTGACTATCTTATTTTTGTAATTCCATCTGCTTTTTTATACAAGGAACTAGAGTTGCTTACTACCGACATAAAAGACAAAGTTATATTTTCTGCTATCAAAGGAATTGTGCCGGAAACCAGTTTAATCGTTGGAGAGCATTTTTGTAATATTTTAGAGGTGCCTTTTAAAAATATAGGAGTTATATCGGGACCTTGTCATGCAGAAGAGGTTGCATTAGAACGTCTTTCTTACCTTACTATTGCTTGTGCAGAAGAAATAAAAGCACAGGTAGTATCAGATTCCTTAAGTTGTGACTACATAAAATGTAAAATAAGTGAGGATATTATCGGTACAGAATACGCAGCAATGCTTAAAAATATTTATGCCATTGCAGCTGGAATAGCTCACGGATTAGGATATGGAGATAACTTTCAAAGCGTTTTAATGAGTAATGCTATTCGTGAAATGAAAAAATATGTGAAAAAAGTTTATAAGATGAATCGAGATATTAATGGCTCCGCATATTTAGGTGATTTATTAGTTACAGGCTACTCTACCTTCAGTAGAAACAGAATGTTTGGGAATATGATTGGGAAAGGATACACAGTTAAAAGTGCTCAAATGGAAATGAATATGATAGCTGAAGGTTATTATGCTACCAAAAGCGCATATCAACTAAATATAAATAAAGAAAAAAATGCTAAAACTCCAATAATAAACGCCGTTTATAGCATCTTATATGAAGGGGGTAATGCCAAAAATATATTTAAAGATCTCGCTAACATATTGGATTAACGCTTAATTTTATTATAAAAATAGTTTAATTCTTTTTTTTATATATTTATGTAAACTAAATTTTATGAAATTATCTCGCCTTCTTCTAGTATTTTTTTGCTTTATTGGTTTTATATCAATTGCTCAAAAAAACAACTCAAATTCAGTAACTTATAAAAATATAAGCAGTCAAACTAATCTTGATAAAATTCTAAAACAGAAAAAATCAAACTATATTATTACAAAAGAGCATGTTAGTAGTCTTAGTGGTATTCATCATGTTTATTTAAGACAAAGCCATAACGACCTGGAAATATTCGGGACCGAGTCAAGCATTCATTACGATCGAAATGGAGATGTATTTAAAGAGCATAACAAATTTATTGATAGTATTTCTATTAAAAAAATAGATAATGACTCTCAAATAATTAATGCTAGGCAAGCAATTATCTCTGTTGCTAATCAAATGAATTATAAAATCTCTAATCTGAAACAATTAGAATCAAAAAAAGGTATAAATCAAAAATCACTATATAATAAAGCAAGTATTTCAAGTGAAAACATCCCTGTTAAGCTTATGTACTACTACAGAAAAGGTAAAAAATTATTAAAAATATGGGAGTTATCTATTGCAGAGGTTAATAGCTCAGATTGGTGGAATTTTAGAGTAAATGCAAGTACTGGACAAATTATCGATAAAGATAATTGGACGGTTTCTTGCAACATAATGGCAAGTCATTCTTGTCATGAATCAAAAGAAGAAAATTTAAACCATATAGGTCCAGTCGAAGAAAAAAACATAACTCAAAATAACGCCTCAATCCTGCCGGGCAGTTATAATGTTTATGCAATGCCAGTAGAATCTCCAAATCACGGATCCAGAACTATTGAAACAAATCCAGAAAACCTAATAGCTTCACCTTTTGGTTGGCATGATACAAATGGTAGTACAGGTGCTGAATATACCAATACAAAAGGAAATAATGTAGATGCTTATGAAGATGGAGATAATCCAGGTTACAGAGCTGAGGGAGGGCCAGGCTTAATATTTGATTTCCCAATAAATACTACATACTCAAATGGAGATCAATCAGAAGACGCAGTAATTACAAATCTTTTTTATTGGAATAATATCATACATGATGTGATTTATCAGTATGGTTTTGATGAAGCAAGTGGTAATTTTCAAGAAAATAATTATGGTAATGGTGGTCTAGGAAGCGACTCTGTAAATGCAGAAGCACAAGATGGAAGCGGGTCTTGTAATGCGAATTTTGCAACACCTCCTGATGGTTCTAATCCTAGAATGCAAATGTATGTGTGCGGAAACAGAGATGGAGACCTTGATAATTTGGTTATTATCCATGAATATGCACATGGAATCTCGCTCAGACTTAGTAATCTTGGAGGACAAGAACAAATGGGAGAAGGATGGAGTGATTATTATGGATTAATGTGGACAATGGAAAATGGAGATAATGGGAGTGACTCAAGGGGAGTAGGAACCTGGTTAATTGGTCAAGGCCCAAATGGTGGTGGAGTAAGACAATACCCTTATAGCACAGATTTTATTATAAATCCTCATACATATGATGACATAAAAAATGCGGCAGTCCCCCACGGTGTTGGATCGGTATTTGCAATGATGTTATGGGAAATGACTTGGGAACTAATTGATGATTATGGATTTGACCCTGATTTTTATAATGGCACTGGGGGTAATAATATGGCAGTAGCACTGGTAACAGAAGCGCTAAAATTACAACCTAGTCAGCCAGGATTTGTTGACGGTCGTGACGCTATACTAGCAGCAGATGTAGCTTTATTTGGAGGTGCTAATCAATGCGTTATATGGCAATCTTTTGCAAGAAGAGGTCTTGGCTATAGTGCTGATCAAGGAAGTTCTAGCAGTAAGACAGATGGAACCGAAAGTTTTGATTTACCTCCAGATTGTTCAACAGCATACATCGTTCTGACTTGTCCAAATGATCTTGATGGAATAATATGTGGTGATGACATATCCCCTTCAGCTACAGGTATGGCAACTGCTTTTTCAATATGTGACCCAAATCCTATTATTACGTATCAAGATACTATGATTGTTAATAATTGTGGAAATACAGGTGTTATAAGTAGGATATGGACTGCAACTGATAACTGTGGTAGCCCTCCAGTTAGTTGTGAACAAGAAATTGTTATTGGTGATTATACAGCACCCTCTATTGATATAATTGCCAATGATACTATTGTACAATGTGATGGTACTGGTAATACGTCAGAACTAAATACTTGGTTAGCAAATAATGGTGGTGCTGTAGCGTCGGATGCATGTTCAGCTATAACTTGGACTAATGACTTTACAACATTAAATAATGATGTTTGTGAAGCCATAACAACGGTTACTTTCACCGCAACAGACGAATGTGGCAATGCTATTACTACCTCTGCTAATTTCATTATTGAAGATACTACAGTACCTGTAATTGGTTGTCCTGGTGATGTCACTGCAGTGACTGAAGATGGTGATTGTGGCGCTATTGTAAATTTCCAACCTGCAGTAGCCACGGATAATTGTGGATCGGCCTTTACTTACCAAACAGGTGGTTTAGCAAGTGGATCGGTATTCCCAGTGGGTGATACCCTTATTGAGTATACTGCGCAAGATGATTGTGGAAATTTAGCTACCTGTACCTTTACGGTAACGGTAATCGATGACGATGCGCCAGAGGCAATTTGTCAAGACTTAACCGTACTATTAGATGATACGGGTAATGCCACTATTACTGCCGATCAACTT
>SGZH01000029.1 GCA_004214175.1 Flavobacteriales bacterium
ATTATTGAATTAATAAAAAATGTCTTTGAATTGCTTGAAATGAAAGCCTCAAAAAATGATATTTTATTTACATTTGACAAACAGTATACAAAACCTATTTTTGTAAAAGCTGATAAAGACCGCATTCAACAAGTACTTTCTAACTTAATTGTGAATTCTATCAAGTATGGTAGAACCAACGGGACTACTGAAATTAGTATAGAAAATCTAGTAATGAATAAGATATTAATTAGAATAACTGATAATGGAGAAGGTATCGAGAATGATAAAATACCAAGATTATTTGAACGATTTTATAGAGTAGATAATAGCGGATCAAGAGAACAAGGAGGAAGTGGCTTAGGTTTGTCAATCGTTAAGCATATTTTAGATGCTCACAACGAAAAAATATATGTAGAGAGTCAAATTGGAATTGGATCAGAATTTTCTTTCACTCTTGAGAAAGCAAAATAATTTTTTATAAAGTATCTTATTAACCTATTTCTAATTCCATTTATCTTTTATTTTTAAAAACAGTTATACAATTTTTAAAATAAAATAATTTTTCTTCCCTCTTTGTAAAAGAACAAATTGATCATTAATTAAATTTGAGGAATCTATTGAGAAACCCTCAGAAACTTTAATTTTGTTAACAGCAACAGAATTTTCTTTCAAAGCTCTTCTAGCCTCACTATTCGATTTTAAAAAACCTGTTTTTTCAGATAAGGCTCCAATTATATCAATTCCTATTTCTATTTCTGATCTAGATATTTCTGCTTGAGGAACTCCCTCAAAAACATCTAAAAAAGTAGTTGTATCTAGACCTATAAGGTCTTCAGAGGTAGATCTTCCAAATAACATGTTAGATGCTTTAATTGCATTATCTAATGCAACTTCATTGTGAACTGTTACCGTTACTTCCTCTGCTAATCTTTTTTGTAATAAGCGTTTGTGGGGTTCTTTTTTATGATCTTCTATTAAAATATTAATGGTCTCTTTATCTAAAAAAGTAAATATTTTAATATATTTTTCGGCATCTTCATCTGCTGTGTTAAGCCAATATTGGTAAAATTTATAAGGAGAGGTTCTTTTAGGATCTAACCAAATATTTCCTCCTTCACTTTTCCCAAATTTACTTCCGTCATTTTTAGTAATCAGAGGGCAGGTAAGGGCATACCCTTTACCTCCATCAATTCTACGTATTAACTCAGTTCCAGTAGTAATATTTCCCCATTGATCACTCCCACCCATTTGTAAGGTGCAATCGTGGTTTCTAAATAAGTGAAGAAAATCATATCCTTGAACCATTTGATATGTAAATTCAGTAAATGACATTCCATCGGCTCCCTCTCCAGTTAAACGACTTTTTACTGAATCTTTAGCCATCATATAATTTACCGTAATATGTTTACCTATATCACGAATAAAATCTAAGAAAAAGAACTCCTTCATCCAATCGGAATTATTTAATATTATTGCATTATTCTCTACTTCAGATGAAAAATCTAGGAATTGAGCTAATTGTTTATGGACACATTCTTGATTATGATGAAGTGTTTTCTCATCCAATAAATTTCGTTCATTGGATTTCCCCGAGGGATCACCAATCATTCCTGTTGCACCACCTACTAAAACTATTGGTTTGTGCCCACTTCGCTGATAAAATGCCAATAGCATAATAGGGACTAAATTACCAATATGAAGTGAATCTGCCGTAGGGTCAAATCCAATATATGCTGAACGCATCTGTTTCAAGAGGTACATCTCAGTATCTGGCATTACATCGTGAATCATTCCTCTCCATCTTAACTCCTCAACAAAATTTTTCAACTTCATAATTATAAATTTTAACAAAGATATATTTCTATATTTTAAGATAAAACATTAATTTAAAAAACCTTAAATTAGACTTATGATTTTAGTAACTGGCGGTACTGGTTTAGTTGGAGCGCATTTATTATTTACTCTTATAGATAATAATGAAGAGGTAAGAGCTATTTACAGAGAAACAAGTGACTTAAATGCTGTTAAAAAAGTGTTTTCTTACTACACGAGTAAAGTAGAGATACTATTTAATAAAATTGATTGGCAAATAGCTGATATTACCGATATTTTATCATTAGAAGTAGTTTTTAAAAATATAGATTATGTATACCACTGTGCTGCATATATTAGTTTTAACCCTAGACATTTTAAAAAACTTAAAAAAGTAAACGTAGAAGGAACCGCTAATGTGGTTAATTATTGTATTTCTGAAAAAGTAATTAAACTATGTTACATTAGTTCGGTAGCATCGCTTGGTAAATCTGAAAATAAATCTCTTATAACAGAAGAGTGTGAATTTAATCCCAATGATCGTAATAGCGTCTATAGTATTACAAAACATCAAGCTGAAATGGAAGTGTGGCGAGGCTCTCAAGAAGGTTTAGACGCAATAATTGTTCAGCCTGGAGTTATTATTGGAGAAGGTATTTGGAGCTCTGCGAGTGGTGGAATTTTTAGAACCATTGCAAAAGGTTTAAAATTTTATACCCCGGGTGGAATCGGAATAGTGGATGTAAAGGATGTTGTTAAGGCAATGATATATTTAACTAAAAGTGAACTAAAAAATCAAGCTTATATTTTAGTAGGAGAAAATATTTTGTACGAGAAGCTACTCGCTAAAATTTCAAATAAATTAAATAGAAAAGCTCCAAAACTATTAATCAGTAAAACACTTATGTTAACTTTTGCAAGTTATGATTGGTTTTTAAATAAATTATTTAAAACTAGAAGAAAATTATTGAAATCAACCGTTAGAAGTTTGTTTAAAAGGTCTTTTTATGATGCTTCAAAAATTATAAATACTAAGAACTTTAGCTTTAGGAATTTGGATAAAACAATAGAAAGGGTGGCTAGAAATTATAGAGCTGACTTCCATCTTTGATTATTTTGATCCCTTTTTTCTTGCATTTTTTACTGCTTCTCTTTTCAGACTATTTATGATTGAATCTTGCTTCGTTGCTGCTCTATACATGCTGTCTTTTTCTATTTGAAGTAGCATAAGTTTTTCTTGTGCTTTTACTAATAAATTTCTATAAATATCTAAATTCGAACTATAATAATTATTACTCAACGCAAACTGAAGACTATCCACTCTATATTTACTATAAATCACAGAGTCTAATTTTATATTTAAATTTCTTAATAATTTATTATTTACATTTCTAGCTGCATTACTTATATAGACATCTGTAAGAATATCCACCATAATTTCTTGAGAGATTAAATTAGCAGGCTTTTCAGGTTTTTGCACATCCTGACAAGAAACCAAACAGCCAATAAAAAAAATCAAGCAAAATATTCTTAAATAAAATTTAGAATTGGAAACAGTACGTGTTTTTTTTTCGGATAAATTCATTATGAACGATTAAATGTTAGCCTTTGAGGAATACTTTTATTAGGAAATTTAAAATTTTCATAGGTTAAAGTTCCATTCACAAAAGTATGAGTAACTTTAGATTTGAAAGTTGTACCTTCAAATGGAGACCAGTGACATTTATATAAAATATTTTCTTTGTGAACAGTCCAAGGGCTTTCTAAATCAATTAATACTAAATCAGCTTTATACCCCTCACGTATGTATCCTCTTTCTTTAATTTGAAATAATATTGCTGGGTTATGACAGGCTTTTTCTACTATTTTTTCCAGCGATATTTTTCCCTTATGATACATTTCTAGTAATGCAACCAAAGCATGTTGAACCAATGGGCCACCAGATGGTGCCTGTGTGTACTTGTTTCTTTTTTCTTCAACTGTATGAGGCGCATGATCTGTAGCAATTACATCTATACGGTCGTCTAATAATGCTTCCCATAAACCTTCTCTATCCTTTTTACTTTTTATTGCTGGATTCCATTTAATATGTGTCCCTTTTGTTTTATAATCTTCCTCTGAAAACCATAAGTGGTGCACACATACTTCAGCAGTAATCTTCTTTTCTGAAAGCGGTTTATGATTTGAAAATAAATTTGTTTCTTTTTGGGTAGAAAGATGAAATACATGAAGCCTTGCACCCGTTTTTTTTGCAAGTTCAATAGCCTTTGAAGAGGAAATATAACAAGCTTCTTCATTTCTAATTTTAGGATGCATTTCTACAGGAATATTTTCTCCATACTTATCAAGATAGGCATCCAAATTATTTTTAATGGTTTTTTCATTTTCACAATGAACAGAAATTAATAAGTCTGTTTTCTTAAATATTTCCTCTAATACTTCTGGATTATCAACGAGCATATTTCCTGTTGATGACCCTAAAAATAATTTTAATCCTGCTACATTTTTAGGATCTACCTTTAATATTTCATTTAAATTATCATTTGTACCACCAAACATAAAGCTATAATTTGCCCAAGAAGTATTTTTTGCGATTAAAAATTTCTCCTCAAGCCTCGCTATTGTAGTACTTTGTGGGACAGTGTTGGGCATTTCTATAAAAGAAGTAATACCTCCTGCTACTGCTGCTTTCGATTCGGTTTCTATGGTTGCTTTATGAGTTAAACCTGGTTCTCTAAAATGAACTTGATCGTCAATTAATCCTGGAATTAAGTAGTTATTATCAGCTTCAATTATGTTAACATCAGTCGCGTTTACGTTTATATGCTTCGAAATTTTTAAAATGACATCACCATCGATCAAAACATCTCTTTTTTTGATTTTACCCTCATTGACAACCCTAGCGTTCTTAATTAATGTCTTATTCATTAAATCTCGTATTTGGTAAATAAACTTTTAAATTTCATTGAAATAACTCCAAATATTGCCTCTGAAATGATGCCTCCACTCATTTTTGATTCTCCCATTGTTCTATCTGTAAATATAACAGGGACCTCTGTAATTTTAAATTTATGAAGGTAAGCTTTAAACTTCATTTCTATCTGAAATGCATAGCCTACAAATTGAATTTTATCTAAATTAATTTTTTCTAAAACCTCTCGTTTATAGCATACAAATCCCGCTGTTGTGTCAGATATACTCATACCAGTTATAAATCTAACATATTTAGATGCTAACCAAGAAAGTAAGACCCTATCCATTGGCCAGTTAACAACATTTACGCCTGTTTTGTATCGAGACCCTATGGACAAACTTGCACCATCTCTATCACAAGCTTCATAGAGTCTATTTAAATCAGCGGGGTTGTGCGAAAAATCGGCATCCATCTCAAAAATATATTTATAGTTTTTTGTTAGAGCCCACTTAAACCCATGAATATATGCAGTTCCTAAACCTAACTTAGTCATTCTTTTTTCAAGAAATAACTTAGCTGGAAACTCATCAATTAAATGTTGAACAGCATCAGAAGTTCCGTCAGGAGAATTATCGTCAACAATAAGAACATCAAACTCATTTGGTAATGAAAGTACATCACGAATTAATCGCTCTATATTTTCAATTTCATTATAGGTTGGTATAATTACCAAAGAGTTAGACATATATAATATTTTAAACAAATGTAACTTTTTTAGGTTAATTTATTGTAAACGAAATTATAAATGAGTCTTCATAATACATATAAAAATTCTACCTTTATAATCTTTATTACGATATGCAATACATTGATAGAACCATAGAATCACTTGACTGGATTACGTTTATTTTAATTGGATGTATGGTCCTAATTACTATTTTAAAAGTTGTTTATCCAAAACGATTTGATGATTTTATAAAATTACCAATATCAAATAATTATTTTTTAACAAAAGGTAAATTTGAGGAATTAAAACATCCGTTTAGTATGCTATTTTTTTTAATTCAAGTACTTACTTTATCATTATTTATTTATTTATTTTTTTTGGAAAAAGGAACATTTGGTGCTATGATTTTTATCAAAATTGTATTAGCTTCTTTTTCTTTTATTTTAATTAAGACTGGTATTGAAAAATTAATTGGCTCCATTTTCGACATAGAAACAATAATTAACAAGTATATTTTTACTAAACTTAGTTATAGAAATTTTATCTCTTTATCTCTAATAGCTTTAAATTTTATTTTTTATTTTTCTATTGAACCCAATATAGAATTACTATTTATATTCAGCGGATTTATTATTTTGCTAAATCTATTCATTTTATTCATCAATTATAAAAATTACAGAAGTCTAATTTTTAGTAATTTCTTTTATTTTTTATTGTATATTTGCGCTCTTGAAATTTCACCTTATTTGATACTATACAAAGTATTAGTGTAAAATAGGTTAATAATTAAAGTTGTCTTTTATGAAAGTGAAAACTATCTTAGTTTCTCAACCTGAGCCAAAGGTCGAAAATTCTCCATATTTTGATTTGATTGAAAGACAAAAAGTAAAAATTGACTTTAGAAGTTTTATACATGTTGAGGGAGTTACAAGTAAAAATGTACGCGCTCAAAAAGTTGATCTTAGTAAATTTACTGCAATCATATTAACTAGCAGAAACGCCGTTGATCATTATTTTAGAATAGCTGAGGAATTACGATTTAAAGTTCCAGACGCAATGAAATATTTTTGTCAAAGTGAAGCGGTAGCATACTATTTACAGAAATACGTCGTGTACAGAAAACGTAAAATATATGTTGGTAAAAGAACCTTTTCAGAATTAACGCCGATTATTAAAAAATATAAAACAGAAAAATTTCTACTTCCATCTTCAGATAAATTAAAAGCTGATATTCCAGAAAAAATGGATGCACTTGAAGTTAACTGGAAAAAAGCAACATTCTACAATACTGTGGTCAGCGATCTTTCTGATCTAAGAAATGTATATTATGATATTTTAGTGTTTTTTAGTCCTAGTGGAATAAAATCTCTTTTTGAAAATTTTCCTGACTTTGAACAAAATGATACAAGAATAGCTGTATTTGGAAATACAACAGTTAAAGCTGCAACTGAAAAGGGATTACGTGTAGATATTCAAGCGCCAACTCCAGAGACCCCTTCAATGACAATGGCCTTAGAAAAATACATCAAAGCTGTAAATAAAAAATCTAATTAAGAAAATTTTATCCCAGTGGTGGGGCTCCAGCCATGATTTCTTCATTAGCATAGGATTCAAATTTTTTAAAATTTTCTTTAAAAGATGCTGCTAATTTATGCGCTGTCTCATAATACCCTGTATCGTTACCCCATGTTGCCCTTGGACTTAACACATCCGAAGGGACATTTGGGCAGTTTCTAGGTTGTTGCAGACCAAAAACTGAGTGAATATGGTAATTATCAGCATTTGCTTTTTCCAAAGAGCCATCGATAGCCGCTGTAATCATGGCGCGTGTATATTTTAACTTCATTCTAGTACCCACACCGTAAGGGCCCCCAGTCCAACCAGTATTTACTAGCCAAACTGTCACTCCTGCTTCTTGCATTTTTTTACTGAGCATTTCAGCATATTTTGTTGGATGTAAAGGCATAAATGGAGCTCCAAAACAAGCTGAAAAACTTGGTAAAGGTTCATTTACTCCAGCCTCCGTTCCAGCAACTTTTGCTGTATAGCCGCTAATAAAATGATAGGCAGCTTGACCTGGAGTCAATTTCGAAATTGGAGGTAAAACTCCAAACGCATCCGCAGTTAAGAAAAATATATTTTTTGGGTTTTTACCAATAGAGGGGACCTGAATATTTTCAATATGGTTAATAGGATAACTAACACGAGTATTTTGAGTTATAGAAATATCATCAAAATCAACAGTGCCATCTTTGTCCATTACTATATTTTCGAGAATAGCTCCAGGTTTAATTGCCTTGTAAATGTCAGGTTCATTTTGTTCTGATAGGTTAATAACCTTTGCATAGCATCCGCCTTCAAAATTAAAAACAGTATTTTCAGAAGTCCATCCGTGTTCATCATCGCCAATTAATTTTCTATCTGGGTCTGCCGAAAGTGTTGTTTTACCGGTTCCTGATAAACCGAAGAAAATTGCTGTTTCACCATCTTTACCAACATTTGCAGAGCAATGCATTGGCATCGTATTTTTAAAAACTGGAAGAATAAAGTTTAGTGCAGAAAAAATTCCCTTTTTAATCTCACCTGTATAACCGGTTCCACCTATTAAAGCAATTTTTTTTGTGAAATTTAAAATTGCAAAGTTATGTTGACGAGTACCATCTATTTCTGAATCTGCTCTGAATCCCGGAGCATTTACAACTAGCCATTCTTTTTTAAAATCCTCTAACTCACTATTTGAAGGACGTAAAAACATGTTATAAGAAAACATATTAGACCACGAATATTCATTAATAACTCGAATATTCAATTTGTAATTATCATCAGCACAAGCATAACAATCTCTCACATAAATTTCTTTATCAGAGAGATAGGCAGCTACTTTTGAATATAATTTATCAAACTTTTCAGATGAAAAAGGTATGTTGATATCTCCCCACCATATTTTATCCTCTGTTATATGATCTTTTACTATAAATCGATCCATAGGGGACCTGCCAGTAAACTCCCCAGTATTAATAGCTAAAGCGCCACTATTAGCAAGTTTTCCTTGCCCTTTTGATATGGTATCATTTTGTAATTGTTCTGAAGTGAGTTGATAATTAACTTTTGCATTATGAATTCCGTAATTATCTAACGAAATATTTTTTTTAGTTTGGTTTTTATTTACCATAACCTTTTTTTGTTGTTGTTGTGCGCAAAATTAATAATTCTATTAAAAACAGCCATTCATTATTAGAAGTTTTGTATTTATTTATTCACAATTATGCCATAGGTCAATCGTAACCATCCTATTATCAGAAATAAACCACCAATAGGTGTTGCAATAGATAATATTTTAGTATTGATGAAAAAAATATCTTTCATGACTATTAAATAAATAGATCCAGAAAATAGCAAGATTCCAACCATAAAAAAACGAGACACCCATTTTTGAGTTTTTTGGTCAATAAAGGCTGAGAATCCTATAATTAGTATTACAATAACATGATACATCTGATAACGCACTCCTGTTTCAAAAGAAGTAATTGTTTTTTCAGAAACTATTTCTTTCAAACCATGAGCACCAAATGCTCCTATAATTATGGTTAAAGTTCCCATAATAGCTGCTAATACAGTAATATTTTTATTAAAATTCATCTCTAAAATATTTATTATTTAGTAAATTCGTAGGGTTATAATATAGCATCAAATTTACGAAAACACATCCAATGAGAAACATATTAATTATAGGAGCAGGAAGATCAACAACATCTTTAATACGGTATCTTATTGAAAAATCAAGTTCTGAAAATTTGCATATCACCATTGGGGATATTTCCCTAGATTCTGCACAAAAATTGACCAAGAACCACCCCAATGCTAAAGGGATTTTGCTAGATGTTTTCAATAAAAAACAACGAGAAGAAGCTGTGAAATCAGCTGACATTGTTATATCTATGTTACCTGCTCGATTTCATATAGAAGTAGCAAAAGATTGTATCAGTTACAGAAAAAACTTAGTTACAGCCTCCTACATTAGCGATGAAATGCAAGCCTTAAACAAAGAGGTTATAGAAAAAGGGTTGGTATTTATGAATGAAATAGGAGTAGATCCAGGAATCGATCATATGAGTGCAATGCAGGTAATTGACACTATTAGAGATAAAGGAGGAAAACTGATGTTATTTGAATCTTTTACTGGTGGTTTAATTGCTCCAGAAAGCGATGATAATTTATGGAATTATAAATTTACCTGGAATCCTAGAAATGTTGTACTAGCTGGACAAGGAGGCGCTGCCGAATTTTTACAAGAAGGGCTTCATAAATATATTCCATACAACAGGTTATTCCGTCGTACTGAGTTAATAAAAATTAAGGGTTATGGAGAATTTGAGGTTTACGCTAACCGAAATTCTTTAAAATATCAAAAAGTCTATGGGTTTAAAGATATTTTAACTTTATATAGAGGTACCATTAGACGCGTTGGCTTTAGTCGTGCCTGGAATATTTTTGTGCAATTAGGAATGACAGATGACAGTTACACAATTCCTAATTCTGAAAACTTATCTTATCGAGAATATGTAAATTTATTTTTACCCTATTCACCAACCGATTCAATAGAATTAAAACTCCGTCATAATTTGAAAATAGATCAAGACGATTTAATTTGGAAAAAACTCAAGGAAATAGATATTTTTAATAGTAAAAAATACTTAGAGATAAAAAATGCTACCCCTGCTCAAGCGCTTCAGAAAATTTTAATGGAAAAATGGGCATTAGCCAAAGAAGATAAAGATATGATTGTGATGTACCATAAATTTGGCTATGAATTAAACGGTAAAAATTATCAAATAGATAGCAGTATGGTTACTTTGGGAGAAGATCAAACCTATACTGCCATGTCTAAAACAGTAGGATTACCAGTAGCTATTGCAGCTCTAAAAATTTTGAATAAAACAATTACAACCCCAGGAGTTTTAAGACCCATTGATAAAGAAGTTTATGAACCAATTTTGAAGGAGTTAGAGACCTACGGGGTAGAATTTAATGAACAAAAAAAAGAATATTTAGGGTATAACCCTGATAAATTAGACTGAGTAATATCTATCTTCTCCCTAAAAACATACTTATAAAATAAAGAAGTGTTGCTAGAGACCCCAACGCTGCTACTACATAGGTTCTTGCTGCCCACTTCAATGCATCTTTTGCTCCAGCATGTTCCTCTTGTGTTACCATATTTTTATTCTCTAACCAAACCAATGCGCGATTACTAGCATCAAATTCTACTGGTAAGGTTATAAACGTAAATAAAGTAGTCATTGCAAAAAGTACAATCCCAGCTAAAAATAACATCGACCCCAAGGTACTTCCTGAGTACATTAAAATCAATCCTGCCATAATCATAAAATTCGACATCTTACTTGAAAATCCTACTGCTGGTACAATTTGCGAACGCAAAGTTAACCAGCTATATGCTGTTGCATGTTGAACGGCATGACCACATTCATGAGCAGCTACAGCAGCAGCAGCAGCGTTTCGTTGAGCATAAACGGCTTCACTTAAATTGACTGTTTTGTTAACTGGATTGTAATGGTCTGTTAATTTTCCTTTAACTGAAACAACTTGAACGTCATTAATACCATTGTCTGAAAGCATTTTTTCAGCAATTTCTTTACCACTCAATCCATTCTTAAGTTGAATTTTTGAATATTTTTTAAATTTACTTTTTAATTGGTTGCTAACATACATACTCACTAAAAAGATGATTCCTGCCAATAAATAATATCCTCCCATATTTCTTACCACTAAGTGGACTTAATTTAATTAATTATTTAACTTAAACACTGCAAACACTATGCAAAATAATTTTTTAATATTATTATTCTAAATAAGTCGAAAATATTCTTAAAAAGCTAACCTACGATATTTACAATCTTTCCAGGAACTACAATCACTTTCTTTGGTGTTCTTCCATCCAGATAATGAATCGTTTTCTCATGTGACATTACGACAGCCTCAATTTCATCTTTAGTCATGTCTATTGGAAGTTCTAGAGTAAATCGCATTTTTCCATTAAAAGATACAGGATACTTTTTGATATCTTCTGTTAAATATTTTTCTTCAAATTTTGGAAATGGTGCCGTTGATATACTTTCTTTATTACCTAATTTACTCCACAGTTCTTCAGAAATATGTGGTGCATATGGTGATAACAATATCAGTAAAGGAACCAATACTTCTTTAGAATTACATTTTTGTGTACTTAGTTCATTTACAGCAATCATGAATGTAGATACTGAAGTATTAAAACTAAAATTTTCAATATCTTCTGTTACTTTTTTAATGGTTTTATGTAGTATTTTCAAACTATCTTTGGATGCTGCCTGATCTGATACTAAGAAACTATCTTCTATTCCAGAATGAAATAACCTCCAAGTCTTTTTTAAGAAAGAATATACCCCAGTAATTCCAGCTGTACTCCAGGGTTTAGCTTGTTCTAAAGGTCCTAAAAACATTTCATACATCCGTAAAGTATCAGCTCCGTATTGTTCGCAAATATCATCTGGATTTACTACATTGTATTTTGATTTAGACATTTTCTCAACCTCTCTACTCACCTTAAAAGAACGATCTTCCTCGGTTACAAACTCAGCATCTTTAAATTCTGGTCGCCAATTTTTAAATGCTTCCATATCTAACTCGTTAGAAGTATTAACAAAAGACACATCGGCATGAATTGGTTGTGTTTTTAAATTTCCTATTTGGCCGATAGAGACCAATTTATTTTCACCCTTAACTCTGTGAACAAATGTGCTTTCTCCCAAAATCATACCTTGGTTAATCAATTTTTTAAAAGGCTCTTCAACACTTAAAAAACCGCTATCTTTTAAAAACTTTACCCAAAATCTACTATATAATAAATGTCCGGTTGCATGTTCACTCCCTCCAATATATAAATCAACATTTTTCCAATAATCCATTGCTTCTTTTGATGAAAATTCATCTTTATTTAAAGCGTCCATGTAACGAAACATATACCAACTACTTCCTGCCCAACCTGGCATGGTATTTAATTCTAGTGGGAATACTTTATGATGATCAATAAGATCATTAGAAACAATTTTATTCTCAGAAGCGTCCCAAGCCCAAATACTTGCTCGACCAAGAGGGGGTTCACCAGAATCTGTTGGCAAATATTTCTCAATCTCTGGCAAACGAATTGGTAAAAACTTTTCATCTATCATTTGTGGTAATCCCCCTTTATAATATACCGGAAAGGGTTCTCCCCAGTATCGCTGTCTAGAAAAAACTGCATCGCGCAAACGATAATTAATTTCCTTTGTACCACAATATCTTTTCTCTAACTCTTCAATAACTTTATTAGTTGCATCTAAATAAGAACAACCATTTACAAAATCACTATTTGTAATTACTATACCCTCTTTTAGGGTATAAGCTTGCTCTGAGATATCAATATCTTCAAATATATTTTTAATTGGAATATTAAAGTGCTTTGCGAAATCCCAATCTCTTTGATCTCCACAGGGAACAGCCATGACAGCTCCTGTACCATATCCAGCCAAAACATAATCACCAATCCAAATAGGAATTAACTCTTTAGTAAATGGGTGTTTAGCATAGGCTCCTGTAAAAACCCCAGTGATATTTTTGACATCTGCCATTCGTTCTCTTTCACTTTTATTTGCGGTAGTGGTGATATACTTTTCCACCTCAATACGTTGTGCAGTAGTTGTAATTTTATCGACTAACTCGTGTTCTGGAGCCAATGTTAAAAAAGTTACACCAAAAATGGTGTCAGGTCTTGTCGTAAAAGTTTTTAGGGTTAATCCTTTAACTTCACTTTTATCGTCTAAAACCTTAAACTCAACTGCAGCACCAACTGATTTTCCAATCCAGTTACGCTGTGTTTCTTTTAGAGATTCACTCCAATCTAAAGCATCTAATCCTTTTAAAAGTCGTTCTGCATAAACAGAAATACGCATACTCCATTGAGTCATTTTTTTCTTTATCACAGGAAAACCACCTCGTTCAGAAACTCCGCTTATAATTTCATCGTTTGCTAATACAGTTCCTAATTTAGGACACCAATTAACTTCAGTTTCTGCCAAGTAAGTTAAACGGTAGTTTAATAAAACTTTTTGTTTTTTTTCATCAGAGAAATTATTCCAAATTTCTGCTGTAAAATTAGATTGATTCGGGTCACATTCTGCATTTAAGCCAATATTTCCTTCTTTTTCAAAAATATCAATTAGTTGGGTAATAGGAAGTGCCTGTTCCTGTTGTTTGGAATACCAAGATTCAAATAATTGAATAAAAATCCATTGAGTCCATTTATAGTATGCTGGATCCGAAGTTTGCACTTCTCGACTCCAATCAAAAGAAAAACCGATCTTATCTAATTGTTCTCTATAGCGCAATATATTTTCTTTAGTCGTTTTTGAAGGATGTTGCCCAGTTTGTATGGCATATTGCTCGGCAGGTAATCCAAAAGAGTCATACCCTTGAGGATGTAGTACATTAAATCCTTGATGTCTTTTATAACGAGCGTAAATATCACTGGCTATATAGCCTAACGGATGACCAACATGCAATCCAGCTCCTGATGGATAAGGAAACATATCTAAAACATAATATTTAGGTTTGTCACTTTGGTTTTCAGCTTTAAACGTTTGGTTTTCAGACCAAAACTTTTGCCATTTGGCTTCAATCTCGTTGAAATGATAATTGCTCATACACATGAAAAAATAAAATGCTAGAATAAAAATAGCTTCAATAACATTTTAAATAATATTCTTTAAAAATTATTTATGGTTACAAATTTAAGAGTATTGTATGAAAGACAAAAGCTTAAACGTTTCTATTACAGAAACTAAAAAAATAAAAGTTGGTAATTTATTATTTGAAAGCATAATTTTTTTAAACTCAAACGTAAATTTAATTGTATTTTTACTTTATAAATTAATTTTTTTATGTCATCTTCATTTGAAAAATACCAAAAAAGAAGGTTAATTTCTTCTTACTTTTCTGTTGTAATAAGTGTTTCTCTCGTATTGTTTTTATTGGGATTATTAGGGCTTTTAGTTTTAAATTCTAAACGTGTTGGCGATTTTTTTAAAGAACAAATTGCAGTTACTATATTCCTAAAAAACGATGCTAAAGAGGTAGAAATAACCCAGCTAAAACAAAGCTTAGCCATGGCAGAATATACAAAATCAGCAGAATATGTATCAAAAGAACAAGCGGCGGAAGAACATAGTGAAACCATTGGAGAAAATTTCACTGACTATCTAGGATATAATCCTTTACAAAATAGTATTGATGTTCACTTAATTGCAAAATTTGTAAGTCCAGCCATAATTGAAGAAATTACCTTTGAAATTAAAAATAAAAAATTTGTAGACGATGTAGTTTATGATCAACCTTTAATTGCTAAGTTATCCGAAAATGTAAAAAAAATTAGTTTTTGGGTACTGGTAATCAGTAGTATTTTCTTGTTAATTGCTATTTTATTAATTAACAGCTCTATCCGACTTTCTGTTTATGCAAAGCGATTTACCATAAAAACAATGCAGATGGTTGGAGCAACTAAATCGTTTATCAGACGACCTTTTATATGGGGAAGTGTTCGACTGGGAATTATTGGGGCAACTATTGCCCTCATTGGTATGGGAGTTGTTCTGTTTTATTTAGACCAAACATTTAAAGAACTAGAATTATTACAAGGGAAATTAATGTTAACCGTTTTATTTAGTTTCATTTTCATAATGGGAATATTTATTTCTTGGATTAGCACCTATTTTGCAACGCAACGATTTTTAAACTTAAGATCGGATGAATTGTATTACTAGTGTTCAAAAAAACTACCAAGCAATTAAGGATAAAAACGGTACTGTGAAATAAAAAAGTTAAATTGCATTTTTTAAACTTTTTGGGAGATTACTCACAAAATTAAGTCCATAAAACCATCAATTATTCGGTGTTTAAATACTAACTAAAATGGGAGAACAAAAGAGAAAAGAGGAGACTAAAAAAAGAAACGAATTTATATTTCGAAAAAAAAACTATATGTTTATGATCATTGGCATTTCATTTATTGCTCTAGGGTTTATACTAATGGCGGGAGGTGGTAGTGATGATCCAAATATTTTCAATCCAGAAATTTATAATTGGAGACGTATTCGTTTAGCGCCAACACTTATCCTGATAGGTTTTGCTATTGAAATCTATGCTATTTTACTAAATCCAAATAAAGATTCGTAAATGGATAGTTTTGATGCTGTCATTCTTGGTATTATTCAAGGATTCACTGAATTTCTCCCAGTGTCATCTAGTGGTCATTTAGAATTAGGTAAAGCTATTTTAGGAGACAACTCTGTACCAGAAGATAGTTTATTATTCACCGTAGTTCTTCATTTTGCAACAGCTTTAAGCACTATAGTCGTTTTTAGAAAAGATATTTGGGAAATCATAGGTAATTTATTAAAATTTAGTTGGAATGAAGAAACTGAATTTACAGTCAAAATACTCATTTCTATGATTCCTGCAGTAACAATTGGCTTATTATTTGAAGTACAATTAGAGTCTTTTTTTGGAGGTAATATTGCTTTTGTAGGAACAATGTTACTAATTACCGCTCTTTTATTATGGTTAGCAGATCGATCAAAGATAACAGAAAAGAAGGTGACTTATTCCAATGCGTTTATAATTGGTATAGCTCAAGCAATTGCGATGCTACCAGGTATATCAAGAAGTGGAGCTACCATTTCAACTTCGGTTTTATTAGGTAATGATAAAAGTAAAGCAGCACGTTTTTCGTTTTTAATGGTTATTCCTCTAATCTTTGGAAAGATTATAAGAGATCTTCTTGGAGGTGAATTGTTTATAGAGACTACTGATATAACTTCACTTACTCTTGGATTTATAGCGGCTTTTATAAGTGGATTAATCGCTTGTACATGGATGATAAAACTAGTACGTCAAAGTAAATTGACTTACTTTTCAATTTACTGCATAATCGTTGGTCTAATAGCAATTTTTATAAGCTTACAATAGTTATGACGGAAACTTTAGATACCTACAAAGAAGGAAGGGTACTGTTGATTGATAAGCCATTAAATTGGACTTCTTTTCAAGTGGTTAATAAAGTTAGATGGCTCATTAAACAGCAATTCAATATTAAAAAAATTAAAGTTGGTCATGCTGGCACTTTAGATCCTTTAGCTACCGGTTTATTAATTTTATGTACTGGTAAATTCACAAAAAAAATAGAAACCTATCAAGCACAAGTAAAAGAATATACTGGCACTTTTACACTAGGAGCTACCACACCGAGCTACGATTTAGAATCAGAAATAGATCAAAAATTCGATATTTCAGAAATTTCTAAAGAGGATATTTTAAAAAACACCCAACAATTTCATGGTAAAATACAACAACAACCACCTATCTTTTCGGCATTAAAAAAAAACGGGAAACGCCTTTATGAATATGCTAGAGAGGGATCTAAAATTGAGATTCCTTCGAGATCTGTGACTATTAAAGAGTTTCAAATTACTAAAATTGAACTTCCATATATAGAATTTAGAATTGTTTGTGGAAAAGGAACCTATATCCGTTCGCTGGCTCATGATTTTGGAAAATCATTAAATAATGGTGCTCATCTTTCAAGTCTTAGAAGAACAAAAATTGGTGAATTTAGAGTTGAAGATGCTATCGATGTTTTTGAAGTTGAGAAGTTTATCAAAAGTTAATAAATTTTTATGAAAAAAAATAGGTGTTCTTGGTGTGGAGATAATCCCCTATATATTAGTTATCACGACGAGGAATGGGGGGTTCCATTGTTCGATGATCAAGCATTATTTGAGTGTTTAATTTTAGAAACTTTTCAAGCTGGTTTGAGCTGGATTACCGTCCTAA
>SGZH01000003.1 GCA_004214175.1 Flavobacteriales bacterium
TGGACTCGAACCAGTGACCTTCGGGTTATGAGCCCGACGAGCTACCTACTGCTCTATCCCGCGATGTGGACTGCAAATATACAATCAATTTGTAAGTAGACAAGGCTTTCATAAAATATTTTTCCATTACTCATCTAAGATTACAATACCTAATAAAATTAGTATACCAAAAGAGCCGCCTTAGTTTTATATAAAAAAACTAGTTTATGGAGTCTATTTGTTCGGTGATTACTTCCCAATCCTCCATCAACTTTTCCAGCTCTTTTTTCTTTGAATGATATTGATCAAAAAAATTGGGCTTACTAATGGTTTCGTCATAATTAATAGACAGTTCAAAATCAATTTCTTTAATAACTTTCTCTAATTTAGTGATCGAAGCTTCTGTTTTACTTAATTTATTATGAAGAGACTTTAATTTCTTTTGGTTTTGATAGCTTTCTTTACTAGAAGTTTTATGTTCTTTACTTTTTGTATCGGTTTTCGTCCTCATTTCAGCCTCTCTAAGATTTTGTATATTTCTTTGTTCTAGAAAATAATCAATATCCCCCAAATATTCTTTAATATCCTGATCTTTGAATTCATAAATTTTAGTCGTTAATCCTTGAAGAAAGTCTCTATCATGAGAAACTACTAGTAAGGTTCCTTCAAATTTAATCAGTGCCTCCTTCAAGACATTTTTTGACTTAATATCTAAATGATTAGTTGGTTCATCCATTACCAACACGTTAAATGGCTGTAACAATAATTTTGCTAGTGCAAGTCGGTTTCGTTCTCCACCAGATAAAACGCGTACATATTTATCGACCTCATCTCCTCTAAATAAAAACGCCCCTAAAATATCTCTAACTTTAGCTCTATTTTTTTCGTTTGCAGCATCGATCATGGTATCTAAAACAGTTTTAGATCCATCTAAATAATCGGCTTGGTTTTGAGCAAAATAGCCGATTTCTACGTTATGACCGAGCTTTAAATCTCCAGAAAAAGCAATTTCGCCAACTATACACTTGGCCAACGTTGATTTTCCCTGACCATTTTGACCTACAAATGCAATTTTACTGTTTCTTTCTAGCAACAGGCTTATCTTGTCAAGTACTTGTTTATCCCCATAATCTTTAGAAACATCTTCCGCCTCAATGACAACTTTACCTGGGTTTACTGAGATTGGAAAATTTAAAGTCATGACACTATGATCATCTTCATCTACTTCGATTCGGTCAATCTTATCTAGTTTCTTTATTAAAGATTGTGCCATTGAAGCTTTAGAAGCCTTGGCTCTAAACTTTTCTATTAATTTTTCGGTTTGCTCTATCTGTTTTTGTTGATTTTTTTGAGTCGCTAATTGCTGCTCTCTAAGCTCTTTACGTAATACTAGGTATTGGGTATAGGGTTTATTGAAATCGTAAATTCTTCCCAATGATATTTCGATCGTTCGGTTGGTTATGGTATCCAAAAACATCTTATCATGGGAAACAATTACAATGGCACCCGTGTAGTTTTTTAGAAACTCCTCCAACCATAAAATAGATTCTATATCTAGATGGTTGGTTGGCTCATCCAACAAGAGAATATCATTGTTTTGTAATAATAATTTTGCCAACTCAATTCGCATTCTCCATCCCCCTGAAAAGGTATCGGTAGGCATATCAAAATCAGCTCTCTGAAAACCTAATCCCTGTAAGACTCTTTCTGTTTCTCCCTGATAACTATACCCGCCATGTATTTCATACTGATGCTGTACTTCGTTTAAATCGACCATTAACTGATGATACCCCTCACTTTCGTAGTCGGTTCGTTCAATTAACTTTTGGTTGATCTTCTCTAACTGATTTTCTAACTTTTTAATTTCTTTAAAAGCTTCGTAGGATTCTTCCAGAACCGTTCTCCCTTTAACAAAATCAATATCTTGTTTTAAAAAGCCTATTGAAACTTTTTTATCGGAAGCAATTTGTCCACTATCATACTCTTGTTCACCTGATAATATTTTTAACAAAGTAGACTTTCCTGCTCCATTTTTTCCCACCAATCCTACTCGATCACCAGCTCTTAGCTGAAACGTAATCCCAGAAAACAAGTCATCGCCTTGAAACGAAACGGTCAGATTGTGAATATTGAGCATTGAATTTGTTTTTTTGCAAAGATGCTTATTTTTTTTTCAATAAAACGAATAGTTACCACTTGTAAATCCTTCTAATATCAATTTCTTTTGGAATTTCAATACTATTTTCTGTAAAGTTAAATAGTACTTTAGCTAAGGAGGGTGCAGTAGTAATTCCTCGGGTTCCAAGACCATTAAAAAAAAACAGTTGTTGATTGTTTGTAAAGGAACCTAAAAAGGGCCTTCTATCTCTAGTAGTCGGACGGATTCCTGCAACTTGGTCTACCACTTGAAAATCACAGGTAATAATTTCTTTTAATTTTAAAATTAACTCCTCGCGTGCTCGGTTTGTAACCTCAGCTGAAATATCATCTCGGTCGTAAGTAGCTCCAACTTTGTAATAATCATTCCCCAAAGGAATAATAAACAAGGAGGATTTTAACATGGCGTCCAACTTTAAATCAATCGATTTTATAGTAAGATATTCTCCTTTATTAGGTATTAGAATAGCGGTTTTTTTATACTGTTCTAATTTTGAGAAATATGGGTTCTTTGTTACCGAAGATCCCTCACAGAAAACAATGTTTTTTGAAACCATATTGTTGTAGATTACTTGTTGATTTTGAAAAGTTAACAATGAATAATCAAATGTATTGTTATGGTAGTTCTTCTTATGCTGTAAATATTTTTTATACTTTTCGATGAGGGCAATCGTATCAATTTTTCCGGTAGAATTGACTTTCCCAAAACCAAAGGGAGCATTGATATATTGATAGTTATTTGGGATTATTTTCGGCTCTAAAAATTCTTCCAAGTCTTTTTTATCACTTGCGACTATCCAATTATTTTGTTCTGCTATGCTTTTAAAAATACGAAACATTGAAATTTCTTGAAATAGCTTCGAGTCAATCTTTTTAGAGAGTTGTTTGTAAAAAAGAATGGAGGAGCTTACATGAAGTTTTGCATTCCAAACAGGAGTAAATCGTTTTAACACCACTGGATTAATAACTCCAGCAGCTACTTTTGTTGAAGTAACTTTATCATTATCGAAAGCGATAAAGGACTTATGGTTGTTTTCTAATTCTTCGCAAAAAGAGATTCCAGCAATACCGAGTCCTACAACTATATAATCTACCTCTTTCATATAACAAATATAAGTGCTTCAAAATAAAAAAGCCTTAAAACAAGGTCTTAAGGCTTTGGTATTTTGATCAAATTACTTAACTAGTAATTCCACATATCTATTTCAATATTTCTAATAACTTCTTTTATTCTGTCAGACTCTAACAATTGCATGAGTGCATTATCGTTGATGTAGTCATCTATAGTTCTGTCACCCAAATCGTTGTCCTCTCTGTATATTATTGAATTAAATCTTCTAGAATTTAATAAATGATCGTAGGAGATTGGTCTAGAAGTATTTTTCCTATTAAAAGCATTTGCTTTGTGCAGAACTTCTCTCGTTGAAGGATACCATACCCAAAACAACTCTACTTTAGTATCGGAAGCATCATCAGGAAAAGCTTTCGAACGAGCTTCATTAGCTACAGGTGCTATTCCTAACAATCTGTATTTTAATTCACCTGAACGCTTATCTAAAAACCAGTATCCACGAATTCTCCACTCTTCAATGTCTGCCGCATCTAATGTAAACCTACGGATATATTGCGGGTCTATTTCTTCACCAGCATTAAACTGTGAGATACCTAAATCTGTAGTATCCGAATAAACCAAAGAAGCCTCAATATCCTTTAAAGTACGTTTTTCAGTAAAATAAGAATCTGCATATACCTGCTCAATATTCTTATTTTTAATATTTTTAATTAGCACATCATAGAGCGATCTTCTTTCGACACCGATATTGTTGGTGTCAATCGGGTAGTATAATGGAAAATTTATTCTCTCGTCCAAATCTATAATTTCCCAAGTAGTTTTTGACCATAATACATCTCGGTTATCAATAAAACCATAGGGCAACGGTTGATCATTGTCATAAGCGAGTTGGTCTTCCGTTTTTAAGCCGATTTCCTCAGGTGTTTTTGCATTAAGTATATTTAATTGTGCAGTGGCACGATTAGATAAGACTAATAAACAAAAGACACTTAAAATTATATTTTTTACATTCATAAATAGAATTTTTGTTCTAGTTTGCTAATTCCACAAATACAGGAGTAATTCTTGGTAATTTATAACTTGAATTTCCTATTATTTTTGCGTTAATATCAAATATTTGAACTGTTCCTCCTCTTTTTGCTCTTTTGAGAGCGCTCTTTGCTTGAGCATTTAATTTATTTCCTGAAACTTTTACCGTTGGTTGTCCAGCAACTTTAAAACTAAATGCTGTTACTTTTAGATTTAAATCGAAATCAAAATCTAACAACATAGCTCCTACACTTGAAATTTCTAGCCCTTCACGATTCATACGAACGGGCCCACCATTTCCATCTTCTCCACGAATAGTACCAGTTGGTCTTGGAATATCTTTGATACGAAATTTCGCAGGGGTGTTAATCCGGACACCATCGGGTAAGGTTCCACTAGCAGTAATAGTTACTTCTCTACCTTTTCCTGGGCGCATAATGTATTTTCCTTTTTTGGAGCCTTTAGATAAGCCAGTTGCTGAACCAGAAACTTTATTATCTGGAATTCCAGGAATTGAAATTGTCATTGGGTTGTCTACTCCTCGGTATACCACATTCATTTTATCAGCTGCTATTACCGCTGCATTTGGCTTCGATATTGTTGAAAAACTCCTACTAACAGGAACTTCTGTTTCCTCTCCGTCTTGCTTAAAAATCAAATTACCTTCTAAGGTATGATCTCCAGGGCTACCTGCACTAACATTTAATTTTACTCTACCTCCTTCAAAGCTAAAATCTTTCCCTTCAACAAGTGCTTTACCGTCTAAAGTAAGTTCGACTCTGTTTGGCTTAGTTTGGTCATCGACACGTCCAAGAACTATAGAACCATCAAATATTTCTCCAGCATAATAGGCTGATTTAGGTGTTTCTAATAAGGTTGAATAATTACTTGTATTTACAGATAATAAAGCTGTTTGTTTACCTCCCATCATGGTTGATAAAATATCATTCTGTATCGTTTTAATATTCGATTGAATTCGAGTTAATTTTGTTTTTGAAGCAATCATAGGCTGGCCCTCAAATTGATTTTTGACAGCTTTTACTTTTATCTTTGAATCTCTTGGTAATTCATCTTCCATCCCAAATTGTTTATTTACTTTCTGAGAAATTAGGGGATAATCAGTCCCTAAAATATCAATAATACCATTTCTGTAGGCTATCATATTAGATTCAAACAATAAACCTTCTTTAGATAATTTATCACCATTAAAAAACTTAGCGTCTAAAAATTCTGCTTTATCTTGTACCTCAAAGTTATCTTGATCATCTGATTTAACTGTTTTCATCATATCGATTTTAATAGCTTCAATATAACTGTCTAGTGAGATTGACAAAGTATTTATTTGTTGTGCTTTTTCATATAACTCAGCATAAGTTTGTGGTTCGTCAGAAGCCTTTATACTTAAGCCCGTCATAAAGTTTTCGTTTTGAATCGCCGTCACTCCATTAGATTCAGATATCTCCTGTTCAAGTGTTCCAAAAGCTCTTAAAACCTCTTTAGACATATTAAGAGCTAACATTGCGATGAATACCAAATACATAAGGTTAATCATCTTTTGTCTTGCGGATAGTTTTCCTCCTGCCATTTTACTTTTCTTTTTTAAGAATTATTAATTAAATTACAGTGTAACTATCTTAGTTTTTACCTTCCATAGCTGATAACATTCCTCCATATACTCCATTCAAAGAAGAAAGATTGGTTGCTAAATTTTCCATTTGATTCTTCATTTGCTCCGCATTCTCCAAGACTTGATTATTAACCTCATTTTGGCGATTCGCTGATTCTGCTTGTAACTTGTATAGATTGTTTAAGGATTCCATTTGAGAGGCAGCAGTAGCCATTTCTTCACTATATTTTCTAGTTGAATTTAGCGCTTCTTCAGTTGGAGACATTACTTTCGCAACATCTTCAAATGAGCGAATACTTTCTGATAGGCTCCCCATTAACGCGGCATCAATTTGTGCTTCTTTAAGCATTTCGTCTAATTTTTTTGATAAGATCCCTTCTGCATCTTTAGAGCCTTTTTTTCTATCTTTACCCATACCTCCTGATAGTTCAGGATATACTAGGGACCAATCTAAATCATCGTCAACTGGCTCAAAAGCAGATATTGCAAAAATTATTGCTTCTGTTATAAGACCAATTGCTAATAAAACTCCACCATTTAAGGGACCCAATTTCCAGTGAAGAATTTTAAATAAAGCTCCTAGTATTACAATAGATGCTCCAAGGCCATATGCCATATTAAATAATTTCTTTGTTTGTTTAGATTGTGCCATAGTAGTAATTTTATAAATTTAATTAGTTTAGTTTATTGATTGTTTTAACGAGCATCACCAAATTTTTCATTTAAAATAACATCAGTACCCATATAATCTTGAACCGTCCTAAAGCCAATATAGCTTCTCGCGGAATCTCGATATTCATAATCTCTTGAACTTACCTGTAAAAAATAAGCAATATCTTTCCATGATCCCCCTCGAACCACTTTTCGATAATTCTCTGGGTCATTTACATTAGGGTTCATGTTAGAGGAAAAATCATAAGAAGAAGGATCGTAAGAAGCATCTACCCATTCAGCAACATTACCTGCCATATTATAGAGGTTATAATCATTCGGCTCGTAAGATTTTGCCTCTACTGTGTAAAGAGCTTGATCGGCCGCATAATCACCACGCAAAGGTTTAAAATTTGCCCTAAAACATCCACGATCATTTTTTGTATAAGGTCCTCCCCAAGGATAAGATGCTGATTCTAATCCACCGCGAGCTGCATATTCCCATTCTGCTTCACTAGGCAATCTAAATGAATTTACATGTTGTCGTCGTCTTGATTTTTGATAGGAGTTTTTGTACAAAGTCCTCCAAGCTGTAAAAGCTTTTGCTTGTTTCCAATTTACCCCAACGACAGGATAATCACCATAGGCTTGATGCCAAAAATAATCGTTGTGCATCGGTTCGTTGTAGGAATAGTTGTAGTCTTTTATCCACACTGTTGTGTCAGGATAAATAGGAACTTCTTCTTTTATAATAAACTCTTTTCTACGCTTGCTAACATCTCTTGCAGCTGCTTGAATATCCATCCAAGTATACTGAAAGATTAGTTTTTCAGTCTTAATTGTTCGTTGTCCATTATAAGCTTCTTCAGGCCGAATATACATACTATCCATTACTTCAGTATAATATTCATCTGGATAATTAGCGGTATCCCAAATAAGTTCTATTCGGTTATTTATTTTTCTACCTTCATAGAAATCTTCTCCCATTCCAAAATAATTATCGTACTCATATTGCTCATAGGGAGTCATTTCTTCATCTTCTTGATCAACAAATGCATAGGCTCCAGTTCCTTCATCTTCTGAGGTAAGTCCAAACTCATCAGCAATTATTGCAAGTTTTAATCGTACCGTTGAATCTCTAACCCAATTCACAAACTGACGGTACTCTGCATTGGTAATTTCGGTTTCATCCATATAGAAAGAACGAACGGTAACTGTTTTAGTTGGGGCATCGTTAACAGCAACAAAGTCATCGTCTGATTTACCCATAATATAAGATCCGCCGGGAACTAGGGTCATACCAAATGGCTTTTCTGGATGCCATTTTTTACCTTGAGTTCCAACTAATTCTCCACGATCACCTGAATTACAACTATGTAATGTGAATATGATCGCAGCTAATGCAACAAGCTTTTTCATAGATATTTAGGTTAATTTATCGAAATTAAAAGCGTAAACCTATTTATAAAAATATTAAAAAACAACATATTTTTTAAAAAACACTCTACTCTTACGATATAATATTAGTTTGTTTGTTATTAAAATTCATTTTTTCGGCGGGCTTTCATCCACCTTTCAGGAATTTCCTGATTACATGCACACAAATAATCGCCATAGGTGCAAGGTAATAACGTTTCTCTTTTCAATTTATTATTGCCATCAGCAAAAAAAGGTAATATTATCCACCACCTACCGGTTTTATTACTCTTTTTAAAAATTAATACTTCTTCTTCAATAGGTACTTTATAGGTTGTAAACTGAGAATCGTTACTAAAATCGTCATCTGCGACTCTAAAATTAAATCCTTCAATAAAATACCAAAAAATCTGAGCAATCAACATTGCCGAACTTTTAGAATCTTTAAATTCTTTAAGTTCGTAGATTCCAAATGAAGAAACTTTATTGCTAATTCCTGCATATCTTGCAATGGCACAAATTTCTCTGCTATCAAAGCCATTTGGGCTCATACTATTTCTATAACTTAAATCAGCACTTTTTATTGTTTCGATATCTAGAAAAACCATATCAGAATCCCTTAATATCGGTTCAACTAGTTTTATATCTGCTATAACTTCACCAAGTCGATAACCTTCAAAAAATAATTTTTCCATCAATTTTATCTCTTCAGATGCATTATAATAGGACTGATACCCTAAATTACTATAATTAAATAAGCCATATGGTTTATTTACAATAATTTTTCCTACAAATGATTTGTTGGTCATTGCCTGATCAGCATCTCCCAGATCAAAATTACTGTCAATATTAGTTATATTTACCATATTCCCAAGAACATCATAGGATCGGTATTGGGAATAAGCTAAATCTTGACTCCCACAAAGTAACAAAGGAATTATTTTTTTTAAAAGCAGTTGTTCTAGGACTCCTTTCATCGCAAAATGAGTATCATTTATAGTTGCTCCTTTTTCAATATCGCCAAGATCAATGATTTTATGAGACCAATTTCCAGAATATAACGAATAAAATGATTTACGAATCTCATCAAAACATAATTCTTCTCCAATGAAATTGACATCACCTCTGTTTTCTTTGACTCCTAGTATGGCAAAATTAACATCATCAAGATCTGGTAAAACACCCAGACTACTGTGCACAGAAATGTGTTTACCAAGAACTCCTGAAGGTAAAATTTCTCTATGCGCTAGTACTGTTTTTGAAACAGGAGTTAAAAAATCAATCATTATTTTTTCTTAGCAGGCTTCTTTTTTTTTGCAGCTGATTTTCTTTTAGGCTTCTTTTTTTCATAAATAGCTAAAGCATCCTCTAAAGTCATTTTAGCTGCTTTGGTAGTTTTAGGCAACTCAATTTTAGTTTTTCCTTTGATTAAATTAAAACGACCCCAACGGGCTTTTTCCAATCGAATCCCTTCATCTTCCCAATTATGAATTAGTTTATCGATTTCTTTTTGTTTTTTTGCTTCAATTAATTCGATAATATCGGAATCAGTTAGATGATCAAAATCATATTTTTTGTTGACATTGATAAACATATCATTCCACTTTATAAAAGGACCAAATCGACCAGCGCCTTTTTGAACTGGCAATCCTTCGTAAACACATATAGGTGCATCTGCTTTTCTTTTTTCTTCTATCAATTGTTTTGCAGTACTTAAATCTAGATCTAGAGGATCCATTCCTTTTGGTAAGGATATAAATTTTGAATCAAATTTTATATACGGGCCAAATCGACCATTATTAATTTGGATATCCAGTCCTTCAAACAATCCAAGATTTTTAGGTAATTTAAATAAATCCATCACATCTTCAAAAGTCACCTGATGTAACTGCTGATCAGGACGAAGACTTGCAAATTTTTTCTCTTCATCATCTGGTGCTCCTATTTGAGCTATTGGACCAAATTTTCCTAAACGAACCAATACAGTTTTACCTGATACTGGATCTTTTCCTAAGATTCTCTCGCCACTTTCTCTACCAGCATTTTCTGTCACATCTTGAATTTGCGGATGGAATTTCTTGTAAAAATTTTTCATCATTTTTGACCACTCCTCCTTACCATCAGCGATATTATCAAAAGCTTCTTCTACTTTTGCAGTAAAATTATAATCTAAGATATATTCGAAATGTTCTACTAAGAAATCGACTACGATCATACCAATATCGGTTGGAACTAATTTTCCTTTATCAGACCCTACTGCTTCGTTTAATGTAGTTGCTGTAAGATTATCTTTTAAAGTAATTTGTAAGTATTTACGTTCAACACCTTCTACAGTGCCTTTTTCAACATAGTTACGATTAATAATCGTTGAGATTGTTGGTGCATAAGTAGAGGGTCTTCCAATACCTAATTCTTCCATTTGTTTTACTAAGGAAGCTTCGGTATATCGGTAGGGAGGTCTTGAAAACCTTTGAGTAGCTGTAATATAGTTTTTAAATAACTCATCTCCAATATTTAGAGTGGGCAACATTCCGTCTTGTTCTTCATGTTCATGATCAGTTCCTTCTAAATAAACCTTTAAAAAGCCATCGAACTTTATCATTTCTCCGTTTGCAATAAAATGCTCTGCAACTTCAGCACTACTATTAATTTTTACATTTGTTCTCTCTAATTGAGCTTCACTCATTTGAGAAGCAATGGTACGTTTCCAGATCAAACTATACAATCGCTCCTGATCATAATCTCCACTTATTGTATGGCGAGACATGTCGGTTGGACGAATTGCCTCATGAGCTTCTTGTGCACCCTTTGCTTTACTTTTAAAATTTCTTGGCGAACTGTATTTTACTCCATAAGAATTTGTAATTTCGTCTTCAGCAGCTTTTTTAGCATCATTGGAAAGATTTACACTATCAGTTCTCATGTATGTTATAAGACCCGCCTCATATAATCTCTGAGCAATTGTCATCGTTTTACCTACTGAAAAATAAAGCTTCCTAGAAGCTTCTTGTTGTAATGTGGACGTAGTAAAAGGTGGAGCTGGCGATTTTTTAGCAGGTTTTTTAACTAAATCTGAAACTTTAAAACTTGCTCCCAAATTTTTTGTTAAAAAATTTCGTGCATCATTTTCTGTCTTAAAGTTTTTTGGAAGTTTTGCTTTAAACTTATTTCCATTTTTATTAATAAACTCAGCGACCACCCTAAAAGAAGCAACTGGTTTAAAAGCTTCAATTTGACGTTCCCTTTCAACTATTAAACGAACTGCTACAGACTGAACTCTACCAGCAGACAAACCACCTTTAACTTTTCTCCACAAAACTGGAGATAATTCATAACCTACAAGTCGGTCAAGAACTCTTCTGGCCTGTTGAGCATTTACAAGATCATAATTAATTTTTCTTGGATTTTCAATTGCCTTTAAGATGGCAGATTTTGTTATTTCGTGAAAAACAATTCGTTTCGTGTTTTTTTCTGTCAACTTTAAGTTTTCTGCTAAGTGCCATGCAATGGCCTCTCCTTCTCGATCCTCATCACTAGCTAGCCAAACCATCTCAGCTTTCTTAGCAGCAGATTTTAAATCTTTTACTAAACTTTTTTTGTCATTGGGCACCATATATTTAGGTGTAAAGTCTCCGTCCACATCGACTCCTAGTTCTTTGGAAGGAAGATCAGCAATATGTCCAAAACTTGAGGTAACCATAAAATCTTTACCTAAAAATTTTTCTATCGTTTTTGCTTTTGCGGGGGACTCAACAATTACTAAATTCTTTGCCATTTAATCTTTTATTAGGGCAACAAAAGTATGTGAATTTTTTAAAACTTAATTTTAAAGTTCTAAAAAAGATAAAAATTCACATAAAATTTATTCAAAAAAAAGAAAAAAGGAATCATCTTAATTCATTTTAAATAGTACTAAAAAATAATAACTTCATTATTATAATATAATTTAAAGAACCTCAATTATCTTGTTTTTTTCAATCAAAGAGTAGCTTAAATGACTTTTGTAAATAAAATACAAGTCTATTAAGATCTTTAAATTTTGAAAAGAAACCTGCCATAATGTCATAAAATATCATTTAAATTGTATCTTTGCTACCAGGCACACTATTGGATATTAAATTTATAGATATAAACTCATAACATAATCATCTTCGATCAGTGAAGAATAGTATGGAAAAAATTATTGACGAAAAAAAACAAGGCGAAACATTAGTACTTGATTCAAAAAAAGAAAACACTCGTAACTTATTTATTGAAAGTTACGGTTGTGCTATGAATTTTAGTGACAGTGAAATTGTTGCATCAATTTTAGACAAAGAAGGGTTTAATACAACTCAAAATCTTGAAGATGCTGATTTAGTTTTAGTAAATACCTGTTCCATAAGAGACAAAGCTGAACAAACAGTCAGAAAACGACTGCAAAAATACAATGCAGTAAAAAAGATTAACCCAGGAATGAAAGTTGGTGTTTTAGGATGTATGGCTGAACGTCTAAAAGAAAAATTTTTAGAGGAAGAAAAAATAGTCGATTTAGTTGTAGGACCAGATGCATACAAAGACCTTCCAAATCTGATAAAAGAAGTAGACGATGGTAGAGAGGCTGTTAATGTACTATTATCAAAAGACGAAACCTATGGAGATATAGCTCCTGTCCGCCTAGGAGGAAACGGTGTAACTGCTTTTGTAAGTATTACCAGAGGATGCGATAATATGTGTACTTTTTGCGTGGTTCCATTTACAAGGGGAAGAGAGCGCAGTAGAGATCCTTTAAGTATTTTAGAAGAAGTGAATGATCTTGCTTTAAAAGGATATAAAGAAATTACCTTACTAGGTCAAAATGTAGACAGTTATTTATGGTATGGAGGAGGTTTAAAAAAAGACTTTAAAAAAGCTTCCGAAATTCAAAAAGCAACAGCCACCGATTTTTCACAATTATTAGATTTAGTAGCTACTTCTCAACCAAAAATAAGGCTACGTTTTTCTACCTCCAATCCCCAGGATATGGCAATAAGTGTTTTACACACGATGGCCAAACACAAAAATATTTGTGACTATATCCACTTACCTGTTCAAAGTGGAAGCACTCGTATATTAAAAGAAATGAATAGACAACACACCCGTGAGGAATATATGGATTTAATTGATAATATTCGAAAAATATTACCAAACTGTGCTATTTCTCAAGATTTAATTACTGGTTTTCCTACAGAAACCGAAGAAGATCATCAAGAAACCCTAAGTTTAATGGAATACGTAAAATACGATTATGGCTATATGTTTGCTTATTCTGAAAGACCAGGTACTTTAGCTGCCAGAAAAATTGAAGATGATGTTCCTGAAAATATTAAAAAGAGAAGATTAGCTGAAATTGTAGCACTTCAGAGAAAACATTGTGCCTACAGAACTGAAGCATTCGTTGGGAAAACTTTCGAAGTATTAATAGAAAAAGAATCTAAAAAAAGTAATCAACACTGGGCTGGAAGAACTTCACAAAATACAATGGCTGTTTTTCCAAAAAGAGATTATAAAGTAGGAGAATTTGTCATGGTAAAAATAATCGATTGTACAAGTGCAACACTCATTGGAGAGGGTGTTGGCTATTCTGATAATAATTAAATTTTCATAATAAGAAAACTATGGAGTCAATACAAGCAACCAAACAACGTTTCGGAATTATAGGTAATGATCCTAACTTAAATAGAATTATAGAGAAAGCTATTCGCGTTGCTCCAACCGATATATCAGTATTGGTTACAGGAGAAAGTGGAGTGGGTAAAGAAAGTATTCCTAAAATCATACACTCATTGTCACACCGTAAACACGGTAAGTATATTGCCGTAAATTGCGGAGCTATCCCAGAGGGAACCATAGACAGTGAATTATTTGGTCATGAAAAAGGAGCTTTTACAGGTGCTACTTCAACAAGAAGTGGCTATTTTGAGGTTGCAGATGGAGGGACTATATTTTTAGACGAAGTGGGCGAATTACCCCTGCCTACTCAAGTTAGATTGTTACGTGTTCTCGAAAATGGGGAATTTCTAAAAGTTGGTTCTTCAAAAACTCAAAAAACAGATGTTCGTATCGTAGCTGCTACAAATATAAATATGGCAAAAAATATTAGTAAAGGAAAATTTCGAGAAGATCTTTATTACAGATTAAGCACCATAGAGATTAATTTACCTCCCTTAAGGGAACGCTCTGGAGATATCCATTTAATTTTTAGAAAATTTGCTTCCGATTTTGCACAAAAATATAAAATGCCAACTATTCGTTTGGATGAACAGGCAACTGAATTATTATTAAAATATCATTGGGGTGGAAATATTCGCCAGTTAAGAAATGTTGCTGAACAAATTTCTGTGCTCGAAAAAGACAGAAATATATCTTTCCAGACATTAAAAAACTACTTAAAAGATGTTGGTAACAATCTTCCTGCTGTAATTGAAACTAAAAAGAAGGAGAGTGATTTTAGTAATGAAAGAGAATTACTTTACAAAGTCTTATTCGATATGCAAAGGGATTTAAATGATGTTAAAAAACTAACATTAGAATTAATGAAATCCGGTAATATAGAAGATGTTCAAGAGCAGCATTCAACTATTATTGATAAAATGCATAGCGATACACAAAATTCAGAAAAAACGCTGGCAAACCTATCTGATTCAAACCATGTAGCTCCTGTAAAAAATGTTGAAGTACTAAATATATCCGAAAGTTTGTCAGATAATTATCCGCATCCAACAGAAGAAAGTAATAACTATACTTATGCTGAGGATATTGAAGAAGAAGAAAACTTGTCTATCCAAGAAAAAGAATTAGAATTAATAAAAAAATCTCTTGATAAATACCAAGGAAAAAGAAAAGATGCTGCAGAAGAATTAGGAATTTCTGAGAGAACACTTTACCGAAAAATTAAGCAATACAATTTATAAATATCATATTTGTTACAGACATGAAAAATATTAAAAAAATAATTGCATTTCTTTTTATCATTTGTTCTCTTCAAAGTTGTGGGACCTACTCTTTTACAGGTGCAGACATTGATTATTCTACTACAAAAACCTTTCAGGTTAATTATTTTAAAAATAATGCGCCAATTGTAGAGCCAGGAATTGAAAGAGATTTTACATTAAAATTACAAGATATTTTATTAAATCAAACAAATTTAGATTTAGTAAATAGCGGCGGTGATCTAGTTTTTGAAGGAGAAATTGTAGAATACTATATTGCTCCCATTACCGCTACCTCCCAAAGTACCGCTGCTCAAAATAGATTAACAATTAGTGTTAATGTAAGGTTTTATAATACCAAAGAAGAATTAAAGGATTTTGATCAACGTTTTTCTTTTTACTTTGATTACGGTGGAAGTTCACAATTGATTGGATCTCAAAAAGAGGAAGCTATCAGCTTTATATTTGAAAGAATTACACAAGATATTTTTAACGTATCTTTAGCTAATTGGTAAAATTAAATGAATAAAGAAACGTTTACATCACTACTAAAGCATCCAGAAAGCATAAGTCAAAAAAATCTTCTTGGACTGTCTGACATCGTTGAAAAATATCCCTTTTTTCAAACAGCAAGAGCGCTACACTTAAAAAGTTTAAAAAAATCAAATAGCTTATTATATAATGATGCTTTAAAATTAACTGCAGCATATACCGCAGATAGAAATATTCTTTTTGAATACATTACCTCCGATTTTTTTACACAAAACGAAATTTCTGATACGATTCAAAAACAAGAAGATTCCTATCTTAAATTAGAAGTAACATCTGAAGATATATCTGAACAAGTTAGTAAAGAAATAGATCAACAATTAAAAACTGAATTAAAAAAAGCAGATGACATATTGAACCCAGATTTATTTCACAGAAGAGAAAAATCTGTTGAAAAATTAACAAAAGATAACAATGCTAAAATTAGCGCTTCTAAAAATGAAATTACAAAGTCTGATTTAAAGAAAAACAAACCTTTAGATTTTACCAAAGAAGATTCTTATTCATTTTCAGAATGGCTAAAACTTACCACTGCTAAACCAATAATTAGAGAAGAAACTAAAAATTTAGTCAATTCAAAAAAACCTAATTCTGATTTAATCAATAAGTTTATTCAAAAAAATCCAAAATTAAAACCCTCTAAAAGCATTTTTAAATATAATAATGAAGAAAATTTAGCCAACCAAATCACCTATACACCTGAAGTCTTAATGACTGAAACTTTAGCTAAAGTTTACTTACAACAAAACAATTATCAAAAAGCGCTACAAGCCTACAAAATATTAAGTTTGAAATATCCCGAAAAAAGTGGTTTCTTTGCAGACCAAATTCGAGCAATAAACAAATACATAAATAAAAATTAAAAATGAGTACATATACAATATTTATAGGATTAATAATTTTTGTAGCTTTTTTATTAGTAGTCGTGATTATGGTTCAGAATCCTAAAGGTGGTGGATTAGCTTCTTCTTTCGGTGGTGGTGGAACACAGCAATTAGGTGGCGTTCAAAAAACAACAGATTTTCTAGATAAAAGTACCTGGACTCTAGCCACTCTTTTATTAGCATTAATACTACTTTCAAATGTTTCAATAATGAGTGGGGTAGGAAATTCTGGTTCAAAAGCATTTGACGAAAATGCAATAGAAAATGCATTACCCCCAGTAGACCTAGCACCACAAGATGTTACTGAGGGAAACAATGAATAATAATTTTAAAAGACATTTTAAAAATGCCAGCTTCTGACAAGCTGGCATTTTTTTTTAGTATTGTCACAGAAAACAGGAACTGGCATACTTTTAGATTAAGTGAAAAGTGTAATTAACAATTAAAATAATATTAACAATGGCATTAAAAATTCAACCTCTCTCAGACAGAGTTTTAGTAGAACCACAAGAAGCAGAAACAAAAACAGCTTCTGGTTTATACATACCAGATTCTGCAAAAGAAAAACCTCAACAAGGAAAAGTAGTAGCAGTAGGTAAAGGAAAAAAAGATCACAATATGACTGTTAAAGTTGGTGATATCGTTCTTTACGGAAAATACTCTGGAAGTGAATTAAAATACGAAGGTAATGATTACTTGATTATGCGAGAAGAAGATATTCTAGCAATTATTTAAAAAAAATAAATAATCTCCCAGTTATTGGGAACAAACTTATAACATATTATGGCAAAAGATATAAAATTTGATGTTGAAGCACGTGACAGTATAAAACGTGGAGTAAATGCATTAGCAGATGCAGTAAAAGTAACTTTAGGTCCAAAGGGACGAAATGTAATTATTGGAAAGTCATTTGGGGGACCTCAAATTACTAAAGATGGAGTAACGGTTGCTAAAGAAATAGAACTAGAAGACCCCCTTGAAAATATGGGAGCACAAATGGTAAAAGAAGTAGCTTCAAAAACCAACGATTTAGCTGGTGATGGAACAACTACTGCTACTGTTTTAGCACAAGCAATAGTTAAGGAAGGTTTAAAAAATGTTGCAGCTGGTGCTAACCCGATGGATTTAAAAGCGGGTATCGATAAAGCAGTTACAGCGATAACTGAAAACCTTAATAAACAAGCTAAAAAAGTAAGTAACTCATCAGATATGATTAAGCAAGTAGCCTCAATATCTGCTAATAACGATGAGCTCATTGGGGATTTAATTTCTGAGGCCTTTGATAAAGTAGGTAAAGAAGGAGTTATTACCGTTGAAGAATCTAAAGGAACAGAAACTTATGTTGATGTTGTGGAAGGAATGCAATTTGACAGAGGTTATTTATCTCCCTATTTTGTTACAGACAGCGAGAAAATGCAAACGGAAATGGAAAGTCCGATGATTTTATTATACGATAAGAAAGTTTCTACGATGAAAGATTTACTTCCAATTTTAGAACCAGTGGCTCAACAAGGTAAATCACTTTTAATTATCGCTGAAGATGTTGATGGGGAAGCATTAGCAACATTAGTGGTGAATAAATTAAGAGGTTCTTTAAAAATTGCTGCAGTAAAAGCACCAGGATTTGGTGATAGACGAAAAGCAATGTTAGAAGACATCGCGATATTAACCGGCGGAACCGTTATTTCTGAAGAACTTGGATTTACATTAGAAAATGCAACTTTAGAAATGTTAGGAACAGCTGAAACAGTAACTATAGATAAAGACAACACTACGATTGTAAAGGGTGCTGGCGCGAAGAAAGATATCAAAGCCAGAGTTAACCAAATAAAAGCTCAAATTGAAACAACTACGAGTGACTATGATAAAGAAAAGCTTCAAGAAAGACTAGCAAAATTAGCAGGAGGGGTCGCGGTATTGTATGTTGGTGCTGCTTCTGAAGTAGAAATGAAAGAGAAAAAAGATCGTGTTGATGATGCATTACATGCAACCCGTGCTGCTGTTGAAGAAGGTATTGTCGCTGGTGGTGGAGTTGCTTTAGTTAGAGCAAAATCGGTTTTAGAGAAACTAAATGCAAACAGCATTGACGAAGTAACCGGAATGAATATTGTTGCTAGAGCTATAGAAGCTCCTTTAAGAACCATTGTTGAAAACGCTGGTGGAGAAGGATCGGTAGTAATTAATAAAGTACTAGAGGGAAAGAAAAACTTTGGTTACGACGCAAAATCTGATCAATATGTAGATATGCTAAATGAAGGTATTATCGATCCAAAAAAAGTGACTCGTGTAGCGTTGGAAAATGCAGCCTCAGTTGCTGGTATGATTTTAACTACTGAGTGCGCTTTAGTAGACATTAAGGAAGATACTCCTCCAATGCCTCCTATGGGTGGTGGTGGTGGAATGCCAGGTATGATGTAAAGAATAAAACCATTGTAACAAAAAGACCTCTAAAATTAATTAGAGGTCTTTTTTTGCAGAACAGAGAAGTGTATTAATTCTCTTGATGATCTTTTACATCTTGATCTCGATACTTACAACAAGGATGTACAGAGGCATAGGCTTCATCGGTAGCAATCATATCTGGAGTATCGTGTCCAACAGCAGTTATACTTTCTTGTATTGCAGTTAAGTTAGTTTTTCGTTCATCGTAAATCAAACTTAACTCATGGGAATTTAAATTCCAAACAGCAGATTTTACTCCTTTGGTTTTAATTGATGCTTTTTCGATGCGATCTTTACACATCATACAAATACCATCCACTTCAATGGTTGCTTTTGCATTTTTGTTCTGAGCAGTAAGCGTAACTCCTAAAAATAAGAGTAGGCCAAATAAAACTAATTTTTTCATTTTTTATATTTTTAATTTAATTTATATCGCAATCCAGCATAAAAGCTAACTCCAAAAATTGGTCCATAGACAAATGTAGTATCAAATGTTGATTCAAAAGGATTCTCGCTATTTAAAATTGGATGGTCTTGTTTTTCATTTGTTAAATTTTGTCCTCCCAAATATAGTTCAAAAGCAGCCGAAAATACTTTTGTTATTTGCATATTTATAGTTGCAACTGTAGGAGTTGTTTCTGGTAACTTATATTCTAAGGAATTACCATAAGTTGATGAAAAACGTTGTTCTCCTAACCAATTAAAGGTGGAATCAAACTTCCATTGAGCCCCATTCTTTTTTCTTAGGGTTTCATAAGAACCATTTACAAAAACTCTATGTTTTGGTGTCAATGGTCTGTCTAGGTTTCCTGAAGAATAGTCCGTTTTAACATCGTAAAATTTATAAGCTGTCCTAATATCAAACCCCTTAAGAATATTCATATTTAATTCAGTTTGAAAACTAGTTGCAATGCTTTTTCCTTTTAAATTATAGAAATTAACTTCCCGAGGATTTTCCCAATCTACCACAATTTGATTTACAAAATCGGTTCTATAATAATCGAACGTAATTTCAGATTTTTTACCAAAAAGATTAAATTTTTGTGAGAAAGAAATTCCATAGTTCCACGCAATTTCAGGATCTAAGCCGTAAATAGTACCACTAGTATCCAAAATATTAATTTGTCTTGAAGAAGCAAACATTTTTTGATTTTCAGTGAAAATATTAGCACTCCTCTTTCCTCTACCTACAGAAATTCTAAAGGCCGAATCTTCCCAAGGAGTATAACGAGCGTGTAGTCTTGGTGTTAAAAAGGTACCTAATAAATTGGAGGTGTCGACACGTAATCCTACTGTTAAATTTAAATCTCCTAAATTATCATAAGAGTATTCAAAAAATGCTCCAAATGAATTTTCTGTTCGTTGATAAACATCTGTATTTACGAGTTCATTATAATCATCATAAGTAGCACTAATTCCAGATTTAAATTTATTCCTTGAATCTCCCATGATAGAATTAAACATAGCAGTAGCAAAAAAACTATCATGAGTAATATTATAAACATTTAAACCAAAATACGATTCTTGTAAATGGTTGCTGAACGATGCCTGTACTCCAATAGTTTGGTATGGAATTTCTGGGTTTACGTAACCAAATTTTACAGAACCTTCAATCCTTTGGGTATCTATTTTACTTCCCCAATAATTGGTAGTAAATTGATCTCTATTTGGATCAAAACCAACTTGACCGGTCTGTTTTTCATCGTTTAAAAACTTTAAATTGATAAAACTCACCAACCCTTTTTCATAATTGGTATACTGCCAGCGATTCATCAAATTTATTTGTTTTTGCAAAGGCATATCTAAAAACGAATCTTCGTTTTTATCGAATTTGTGATTTCTTACATTTCCATGCACATACAATCCTGTATCCCATTTATCGGTAACATTAGTATTTACATGAGTATTTAGCTCAAAACGACCATTTCCATTACCATAAACGTTTACAAACAATAAATTATCAGTCGAGGGCTTCTGTAATTCTGAATTAATTTGCCCAGCGATACTCTCAAATCCGTTTATCACACTACCTGCACCTTTGGTGATTTGAATACTTTCCACCCAAGTTCCTGGAATAAAACTCATTCCATATATTTGAGATGCGCCTCTTACAGATGGTATATTTTCTGAAGTAATTAAAATATAAGGACTGGTTAAACCAAGCATTTTAATCTCTTTAGTTCCAGTTAGTGCATCTACAAAATTTACATCAATAGATGGATTGGTTTCAAAACTTTCAGATAGATTACAACAAGCAGCTTTTAATAACTCTGAACTACTTACGTTAATTACATTCTGTGATGATAAATAGGACCTTGTGGAGGCTTTTTTTCTAGTTTTAATCACAACTTCGTCTAATTGATCTTTAGACTTTAAAGTATGTTCTATTCTTTTAGAGGAATTGACAGTAATTGTATCAGATACATAACCTACATAGCTAATTACTAAATTGGTATACTCTTTCTTATAAGGTATAGAAAAAGCACCCTCTAAATCGGTCATAGTACCAATAGGTGTATTGGCCCAAAAAACATTGGCACCAAATAGGCCTATTAGTTCGTTTTTTTCATTTCTTTCTAAAATAACTCCTTCAATTTTTTCTTGTGAAAAGGAAATTATAGGTATTAATAATAATATATATGATAGGTATTTCATTTTTTTATTTTTTTTAAACCAGACCTTAAAGTCTATAAAAAATTTGTTATAGAAATAGTTTATATTTCCGTAAAATTTTGATGTTTAAATAAAATCAAATGATATAAACTTGATAAATTACTTGTATATCCTGGTAAATGGGCGGAGGATCGTAGCCATTAAAAAAATGTATTTCTTTATCTGAAAAATAGATATCTTTTAATACAAAAACAGATATAAAACTCGCAATAAAGCTGTTATTGATTTGCAAGTTGAAAGATGAGTTTATGAAGTTATCATCTGTATCTATATTTTCATAAGTGTTTTTGCAACAATCGATAGGATTTTCTTTATTACTATCACAATCATCAGCTTCCATAGCCATACCACAAGAAAGGTTTTTTTTACCCATGGTCAAAGTAGAAACAACTTCAAAATCCCCACAATAGTGTTTTGCATAGGTAACACCAGTACTACTTGCTAGGATTAAAATAGTTAATAATATGGAAATAAATTTTTTCATTCCTAACGAAATTACAAAATATGCCAAAACAAAAAAGATTTATAAAGCTTATTTAACTAAAATTTAAATTTATTTTTTTGAAATAGATTTAAATTTGTTTCATAAATTTAAGATTTAACAAGGGTTTATATGATACACCAAGAACTAAAAGAAAGAGTATGTTGGATTATTGATCAAAATAATTATTCTGTAAATAAGCGCATGACCTTAATTTGTAAAACATTAAAAGATACAATTGATTATTATGATTGGGTTGGGTTCTATTTTGCAAATCATGATGCAAAAAATTTGCGTTTAGAGGCTTTTTCCGGCGAGCCGACTGACCATACCACCATCCCTTTTGGAAAAGGAATTTGTGGACAAGTTGCTATTTCAGATAAAAACTTTGTGGTGGACGATGTCAAAGCTCAGGATAATTATATATCCTGTAGTATTCATGTAAAAGCAGAAATTGTGATTCCCTTGTTTAAAGAAGGAATAAACATAGGACAAATAGATGTTGACTCTAATACTCTAAATCCATTTTCAAAAAAAGATGAGGATTTATTAGAATGGGTTAACGAAAAAGTAGCACTAATTCTATAATATTTTATTACTGTCCGGTTCTAATTGCCTCAACAGGGTCTAATTTTGAAGCTGATATTGCAGGAATTATTCCAGAAATCAATCCAATTATAGCTGAAATAGCAGTACCTAAAAACATATTCCATGGAGATAATACAAAGTTGAAATCTCCTGAAAAAGAAGAAGCTACTATAGACACTATAAAAACTAAAATTAAACCTATAAGTCCTCCGATAACTGATAAAATTACAGCTTCAAATAAAAATTGAAATAATATAAATTTATTTTTTGCTCCCAAAGATTTTTGAATTCCAATAAGATTAGTTCGTTCCTTTACACTTACAAACATGATATTGGCAATTCCAAATCCGCCAACGAGTAGGGAAAAACCACTAATGACCCAACCGATACTATTCATAGTTCCAGTAATATCATCAATAACATCTTTAAAACCCTTTAATTGATTGATAAAAAAATCATTAATATCATCAGGTTTTAACCCTCTAGCCATCCTAATTTTTTGTGTTAAATTGGCGATATACCCCTCATTATCAATTCCTTTTTTAGGCTTTACAATAATTTGCGGGAAAGTAGATTTATTATTATCTCCAAAGATTTTCCTTACCATGTTAACTGGTAATAAAACAACAGTATCTTTAGATTCTCCAAATAGTCCTGAACCTTCTTTTTTTAAAACACCTATTACCGTGAATTTTCGTCCATACAATCTTACCTTTTTTCCTAATGGGTTTGACGAAGAAAATAAAGTTTTTGCAATTTCATCCCCTAAAACAATAACAGGAGTACCACTGTTGGATTCTGCTTCATTAAAAAAACGCCCCTCTGCAATTTGAAGAGATTCTATATCATAGTACTCGTGAGTAATGGCTCCAACATCAATATTTGAAATCGAATTTTCTTCGTATTTAATAGCCGTACTTGGAACATTTAATGTAAATGAAACTGCTTTGGTATTTGGTACATTTTTTTTAATATATTGGTATTCTTCGTAGGTAACATCTGGAAATTGTTCAGTTTTCCATCTAGGTATGTCAGAGGGACCAAAATTAAATCGCATAATAATAATAGTACTGTTATCCAAAGAACTTATACTATCATTTATTTCATTTTTAAGCGAATCTACAGCTGCTAAAACTGCTATGATTGAAAAAATACCAATAGTTACTCCCAATAATGATAAAAATGTTCTTAGTTTATTATTCGTGAGTGCATTAATTGCAAAATTGAAACTTTCCTTTAAAACTCGTAAATATATTTTCATTTTAAAAATTCAAAGTAAAACCTAAAATAAAAGTTTTTTAAGTACTATTTAGGTAAAAATTAACTGTTTTTATTAACTCAAAAAAGTTTCACTAATATAGGACGTTTTATATAAACATATGTTACAATTTTATGAGGTAATTATGTACTTTTGTAGAAGCCTGATTCAAAAAATAAAAATACCAATCTCCACATGAGCAACAAAAAAATCTACTCCGCTTTAATTTCTGTATTTCATAAAGAGGGTCTTGAGCCAATAGTTAAAAAGCTTGACGAATTGAATGTGAAAATTTATTCAACAGGAGGTACTCAGAAGTTTATTAACGATTTAGGAATTGATGTTATAGCGGTAGAAGAAATAACTGATTACCCTTCTATCCTAGGGGGAAGAGTAAAAACATTACATCCAAAAGTTTTTGGAGGAATTTTAAATAGGCAACACAACCAAAATGACGTTTCGGAAATGGGAACCTATAATATCCCCCAATTAGATTTGGTTGTGGTCGACTTATACCCTTTTGAAAAAACAGTAGCTTCAGGAGCTGAAGAGTCAGCCATCATTGAAAAAATAGATATCGGAGGGATTTCTTTAATCAGGGCAGCTGCAAAAAATTATGCAGATACCTTATGTGTTTCTTCTATGGAAGACTATGGGGAGTTACTAAATATTTTAACGACCAATAATGGAACAGTATCGTTAACAGATAGAAAGAAATTTGCAGCAAAAGCCTTTAATATATCCTCTCATTATGATACCGCTATTTTTAATTATTTTAATAAAAACAAGGAAATTGCTACTTTAAAAATTAGTGAACCAAAAGGAAATATGTTAAGGTATGGGGAGAACCCACACCAAAAAGGTTTTTTTTATGGTAATTTTGAAGCAATCTTTGATAAATTACATGGCAAAGAATTAAGTTACAATAATTTACTAGATGTTGATGCTGCTGTAAACTTAATGGCTGAATTTACTGGAGAGGCTCCAACATTTGCAATTTTAAAACACAACAATGCTTGTGGCATTGCACAAAGGAATACTGTTCTTGAATCATACATCGATGCATTAGCTGGAGACCCTGTTTCAGCATTTGGAGGAATTCTTATATGTAATACTGAAATTGATCAATCAACTGCTGAGGAAATTCATAAATTATTTTGTGAAGTGGTCATTGCTCCATCATTTTCAAAAGAAGCATTAGAAGCTTTAAAAGGTAAAAAGAATCGGATTATTTTAATTCAAAAAAATATAGAATTACCTAAAGTATCAATAAGAACATGTTTAAATGGGACTTTAGTCCAAGACAAAGATAATCTGACAGATCGAATCGAAGACTTAACCTATGTGACTAATAATAAGCCAAGTTCAAATGAACTAATAGACTTAATATTTGCTTCTAAGATTTGTAAGAATACTAAATCAAATACAATCGTTTTGGTAAAGGGAAACCAATTGTGTGCTAGTGGAACCGGTCAAACTTCGAGAGTAGATGCTCTAAGACAAGCCATTAACAAAGCAACTTCATTTGGATTTGATTTAAATGGAGCTGTCATGGCAAGTGATGCCTTTTTTCCATTTCCAGACTGTGTAGAAATTGCAGATAAAGCTGGTATAACCTCTGTAATACAACCAGGCGGGTCTATTAAAGACGAATTGAGCATTAATTATTGCAATGCCAATTCTATGACAATGGTATTTAGTGGAGTACGTCATTTTAAGCATTAATTTTTATTACATTTGTATTAACTTATTTAATTTTCAAAATCTAAAATAATATATGGGATTTTTTGACTTCTTAACCGAAGAGATAGCAATAGATTTAGGAACTGCCAATACACTAATTATTCATAATGATAAGGTTGTGGTTGACGCACCTTCTATTGTTGCTAGAGACCGAAGCACACGAAAAATAATTGCTGTAGGAACAGAAGCCAATTTAATGCAAGGTAAAACCCATAATAATATTGAAACTATAAGACCACTTAAGGATGGAGTAATTGCAGACTTTGATGCGAGTGAACAAATGATAAATATGTTTATCAAAGATATTCCAGCTCTTAAAAAGAAATGGATCACTCCTTCCCTAAGGATGGTTATATGTATTCCAAGTGGAATTACTGCGGTAGAAATGCGAGCTGTTAAAGAAAGTGCTGAAAGAGTTAATGGAAAAGAAGTATACTTAATACATGAGCCAATGGCAGCAGCTATCGGTATTGGAGTTGACACCATGCAGCCAAAAGGAAATATGATAGTTGATATCGGTGGTGGAACCACTGAAATTGCAGTGATTGCCCTAGGAGGAATTGTTTGTGATAAATCTGTGAAAATTGCTGGTGATGTCTTTACTAACGATATAATTTACTACATGAGAACTCAACATAATCTTTATGTGGGTGAAAGAACTGCAGAAAATATTAAGATACAAATTGGTGCAGCTACTGAAGATTTGGATTTACCTCCTGAAGATCTAGCAGTACAAGGACGAGATTTGTTAACTGGAAAACCGAAACAGGTTCAAACTTCATTTAGAGAAATTGCAAAAGCATTAGATAAATCTATTTTAAGGATTGAAGACTCTGTAATGGAAACTTTATCAAAGACTCCTCCTGAGTTAGCTGCAGATATTTATAATACTGGAATCTATTTAGCAGGAGGTGGCTCTATGTTAAGAGGATTAGATAAAAGGCTATCACAAAAAACAGATTTACCTGTTTATATAGCTGAAGATCCTTTAAGAGCAGTTGTTCGTGGTACTGGAATCTGTCTAAAAAACATATCAAAATATAAAAGTGTATTAATTAAATAACTACGGGCGATTGTTATTTTCATTCTGATTAGAATATCTTATGCAGCAGATTCTATATTTTTTTATACGAAACAAAAATTTTCTGCTATTTATACTCTTGTTTTCATTTTCTATTTTTCTAACGATACAGACGCATTCTTATCATAAGAATAAGTTTATAAATTCCTCTAATTATATAAGTGGAAGTATTTATTCTATTAAAAGCTCAATAACTAGTTATTTTAGTTTAAAAAAAGAAAATACAATTTTACTAGAAGAGAATACTAGAATTAGGAAAAAATTAGAATCTTACAAAAATAAAATCACTAATTACAATATAGATACTGCTTTTGTATATTCAAAATATTATTTTTCCTATGCAAAAGTGATCAATAATTCTTATTCAAAAACTAAAAACAAACTCACTATAAACAAGGGAATAAATGATAGCTTAAAAACAGATATGGGAGTTGTTACATCAAAGGGTATTGTTGGAATAATAGATAATATTTCCAAAAAATACGCTACTGTTCAATCAATTTTAAATACCAATAGCCAAATAAACGCAAAACTTAAGAACTCGAAACATTTTGGTTCATTAATATGGAATACAGTTGATCCAAATATTGTACAACTTATAGACATTCCCAGATTAGCCCCTGTTAAAATTGGTGACACCATAACTACGGGAGGAAAATCAACAATTTTTCCTGAAGGGATATTAATTGGTGAGGTTAAAGACTTTACACTGACTCAAGACAAAAATTCAAAATATTTGAACATAAAATTGTTCAACGATATGACGAATCTTGAGCATATACACATCATAACTAATTTAGATGCAAATGAGATTATCAATTTAGAAAAAGAAACCAGAGATGTTAAATAATTTAATTTTTGTAAATATCACTCGCTTTTTTCTACTCATTTTAGTACAAGTATTTATTTTTAATCATATTAATCTTTTTGGATACGTAAATCCTTACTTATACATTCTATTTATAATTATTTATCCATTTACAGCTAATAAAAGTTTACTTATTTTTTCAAGTTTTTTATTAGGGTTATTCATCGACGTTTTTAGTGACTCTGGAGGAATTCATGCAGCAGCATCAGTCTTTATAGCTTTTATTCGTCCTGTAATTTTAAAATATTCATTCGGAATAAGCTATGAATACAACACTATTAAAATTAGCAGTAAAGATTATCTAAAACAAATGATTTATGTCGGTTCTATGGTATTTCTTCATCACTTTATATTATTTGCTTTAGAAATATTTAATATAAATCATTTTTTATTATTTTTAAATTCAGTTTTATTTTCAAGTATCTTTAGCATTGTTATAATTTTGTGTACTATTACCTTATTTAGTAAAAAATAAATTGAGAAAATATTTATTCTTCCTCCTGGTTATTTTTACCGGATTAATAATTTCCGCCAGACTTTTTTACCTTCAAGTTTTGGATACGTCCTCACAAATATCATCTCAAAATAATGCTGTAAAAAAGGTGTTTGACTACCCTCAACGTGGCTTTATATTTGATCGGAATGGAAAATTATTAGTTTCTAACCAACCGTCTTATGATGTTATGGTGATTCCAAAAAATGTGGATTCATTAAGTTTCGAATTAAAGAAAGAGTTCTGTGAATTACTAAAAATTACAGAAGAGAAATATGACAATATTCTAAAAAAAGCAAAAATTTATTCTCCTAGATTACCCTCTGTGGTAGTACCTCAATTTACGAAAGACGAATACGCTTATCTTTCAGAAAAAATGTGGAAATATAAGGGCTTTTACATACAGAAAAGATCTTTAAGAGAATATCAAGTCTCAAATTCTGCAAATATATTTGGATATATCGCAGAAGTTAATAAAACCATCATAGATAATAACTCATACTATCAAATGGGAGATCTAATTGGTAAAGCTGGTGTAGAAATGGAATATGAAGATATCCTACGAGGGAAAAAAGGTGTAAAGCATCTTCAAATGGATCGTTTTAACAGAGAAATAGGTTCTTATCAAGAAGGCGTTTTTGATACTCTGCCAGTCAATGGAAAAGATATTACACTTACCATAGATTCTCGTCTTCAGGAATATGGCGAAAAGTTATTAGTTAATAAACGAGGTGGAATTGTGGCACTAGAACCTTCGTCGGGTGAGATATTAGCTTTAATTTCTGCTCCAAATTATGATCCTAAATTATTAGTTGGTAGAGAGCGTTCAAAAAACTTTACAAAATTATGGTACGATACTATTTCAAGACCTTTATTTGATAGAGTATTGCAAGGAGAATATCCTCCAGGATCTCCTTTTAAGGCTCTAACTGCTTTAATTGGAATGCAAGAAGGTGTTGCTCATAAAGATGAAAAGTTAATTTGTCAGGGCAGCTACAATTATGGCGGAAAGAAAAAACTTGGTTGTCATCTTCATCAAACACCATTAAATATGTCTGAAGGTCTAGCAAATTCCTGTAACACATATTTCTGTAAAATCTATAAGAGAAGTTTAGAAAAATTTTCCACACCTCAGGAAGGTATTGATAATTGGAAAAGACATTTGATGAGCTTTGGATTAGATAATTATATAGGATATGATTTACCTCCAGGAAAAAAAGGATTAATACCATCATCTGAATTTTACAACAGATGGTATCAATATCCCAAATACAAGTGGTATGCGAGTGCTACTATCTCAAATGCTATTGGACAAGGAGAAGTTATACTTACTCCAATGCAAATGGTAAATTTTACCGCTGCTATTGCAAATAAAGGATGGTATTATAAACCACATATTATCAAGAAAATTGATGCTGTTGACTCTATTCCTTCAAAATATACCAAACGGTATAATACAACAATTGATAAAAAACACTTTGATCCGGTTATTGAGGGAATGCTTAATGTTTACAACGAAGGTACCGCAAAAAATATACAAATACCAGGAATAGAAATATGTGGAAAAACAGGAACCGCAGAAAATTATACAAGGATTGAAGGTAAGCGAGTTCAACTAACTGATCATTCTATTTTCGTTGCTTTTGCTCCAAAAGAAAAACCTGAAATTGCCATTGCAGTAATCATTGAAAACGGTTACTGGGGTTCAAGATGGGCAGGAAGAATTGCTGGACTTATGATTGAAAAATATTTAAAAGGAAAAATTACCAGAACAGATATGGAAAATTTTGTTCTGAATGGAAGTCTTTTGGAAGAATACAAAAAGCCTTATTCGGGAAAACCATTTAAAATTAATTATTAATGCTTAAAGCAAAAGGATCAAAATATGACTGGGTTACTATATGTATATATATAGCTTTAGTTGTTATTGGTTGGATAAATATATATTCCGCTTCATTTAATGAAGCTTCCACAAGTTTTTTTGATGTAAATCAGGTATACACAAAACAATTGATGTTTATTTGTTTGAGTGTACTATTAATTATTTTTATACTCGCTATTGAAGCAAAATTTTATGAAAGATTTTCAAGTATTATATACCTCATAGCACTCTTTTCATTATTGGGGCTATTTCTTTTTGGAAAAAATATAAATGGTGCTACATCATGGTATGCTATCGGTGGATTTACAATTCAACCTAGTGAATTTACTAAATTTGCTACTGCACTTGCATTGGCAAAATACGTGAGTGATATTCAAATAGATCTATTAAAATATCAAGATCAAATAAAATCTTTAATTATTATTATTTTACCAGCTATTTTAATAATACCACAACCAGATCCTGGAAGCGCACTGGTCTATTTAGCACTAATTTTTCCATTATACAGAGAAGGGCTACATGCTATTTATCTATTATTAGGTTTTATTGTAGCTGCTATATTTATTGCTACATTAACATTTGGGACAATCTGGGTTTCCTTGTTAATATTACTAATTACAGGGTTTATAGTTTTTAAAGCTGAAAAAAAATCCATGTTTAAGTATGGGGTCTTAGCAGTTGCTTGTATTGGGTTTTCAATTTCAGTTAATTTTATCTTTGAAAATGTTTTAGAACAACGACACAGGGATCGTTTTAATATTGTTTTAGGAAAACAAGTTGACATCAAAAGTATCGGATATAATACCAATCAAAGTGAAATTGCGATTGGTAGTGGTGGATGGACCGGAAAAGGTTGGCTGCAAGGAACACAAACAAAAGGTAAATTTGTACCGGAACAGGATACAGATTATATTTTCAGTACGGTAGGAGAAGAATGGGGGTTTATAGGAAGTATGGGAGTTGTACTACTTTTTTTATTCCTAATTATACGTTTACTAATTTTATCAGAGAGACAGAAATCTCAATTTAGTAGAATTTATGGGTACAGCGTAGCTTCAATATTATTTTTTCATTTTTTTATAAATATTGGAATGGTTTCAGGGTTATTACCAACCATTGGTATTCCATTGCCATTTTTTAGCTATGGTGGCTCTGGCCTTTGGGGTTTTACAATATTACTTTTTATATTTATTAGGCTGGATGCATCTAATTATATTAACCATTAATTTACCTATTTAAATTAATTTTTAACATCAAGAGCATCTCTTAAAGCATTTCCTATTAACATAAAGGCAGTCACCAAACTCATTATTGCCAAACCAGGAATAATAGCTAAATAAGGTTTCCCGAGAATAATATAAGAATAATGATCCTTAATAATACCACCCCAACTAGGCATTGGTGGTTGAGCTCCAATACCTAGGAAGCTTAGGCCACTTTCTATTAATATAGCTGCAGCAAAGTTTGCTGCCGAAATAATAATTACAGGAGCCATACTATTTGGTAAAATATGTTTTGTTATAATTCGAAAATTATTAAACCCTAGTGCTTTTGCTGCGTTTACATATTGCATTTGTTTTACACTCATTACTTGACCTCTGACAACACGAGCAACTTCTACCCACATAGTCAATCCTACCGCTATAAAGACTTGCCAAAAACCTTTACCTAAAGCTAATGTAATTGCTATAACTAACAAAAGAGTAGGTATGGACCATGTTACATTTATAACCCACATAATTACAGCATCAACTTTACCTCCAAAAAAACCAGCAATAGCACCCATAGATATCCCAATAATCAGTGAAATAAAAACCGATACAAATCCAATAGCTAATGAAATACGAATTCCTATAAGCATCCGACTTAACAGGTCTCTACCATATTTATCAGTTCCTAGTAAAAAGTTTTTTTCTGTAATATATAACTCGGGCACTTTATTAATATCATCTGCTTTAAAAAACAACGAGATAGGGTAATTTTTGATAATTCCATCTACTCCTTCGTCATTATATTCTGTAATTCGCAGTAAATCGTCTTGAATTATATAATCAGAAATAGGAATTTCTAAAGCAGTATTTTTTTTTCCTAGAAAAAATTCTGAGAAAGAATTTTGTTCATCTTCAGCATAAGGTATTTTTAGCATTTTCACCTTAAATCCAGGGGACTTCGAGTGAATTGATAAATGCATTTGATTGGCATTTTTAGAATCATCAGGAGCTAAAACATAGGCAAACAAAGCAAGAAATACACAAGCACATAAAAAGATAAAACTAAAAACGCCCCATGAGTTTCTTTTAAACTTCTGCAGCGTTAATTTTGTTAGTGATGTTGAGGAATTTTTCACATGCTAATTTAATCATAAAATTATTAAATTAATCTCTAACGTTAGCTAGTTTACCATTATTATTGGTTGACTTTAGATCTTGTAATATGTTAATACCTTCTTCTATGTAAATATCGTTACCGATGCTTTTATGCCATCGTTTTCTTTTCTCAAAAAGAGTTGAATCTTTTTTCATAAGTTCAATTTCAAAAGGTAAAGATTCATAAATTAATTTATTGTCATAACTATCTATTGAATCAAACTTTTTAGTTTCATCGATTCTGCTTTCTATATCTTTTTTATAAAATTCATAATTTAAACTAACAGTAGTAAAATCACGACGATTTCTTATCCATTGTGCATTCTCATCAATTAATTTTAATTGTTGGCTTTTAGCTATTCGTTCAACACTTCTGCTAATTATTTTATCGTAATCTATGTTTCCATTCCAAACTTTATAATTTGCAGGGTCGATTTTATCATATGGCAATGGATTGTCATAATCCTTTTCTCCAATATCTATGTAACTGTAACGATCTGACATGACTACATCACTTTTAACTCCTTCTAATTGTGTTGAACCTCCATTAACTCTATAGAATTTTTGAGTTGTTAGTTTTAAAGAACCCATATCACCCATCTCATTGTTGCGAAGCCATTGATTTAAATCTAATAAATTTTGAACCGTTCCTTTACCATAAGATTGCTTAGATCCAACGACTATAGCTCTTTTGTAATCTTGCATTGCAGCTGCTAAAATTTCTGAAGCTGAAGCTGAAAGCTCATTTACTAATATTACCAATGGACCATTCCAGACAATTTCATCATCATTATCATTTAATACTTCTGTTTTACTACCCGAAGAAGCTACTTGGACAATTGGACCTTCTTTAATGAAAAGTCCAGCCATATCAACTGCTGTTCTTAAAGAACCACCACCATTTCCACGTAAATCAATAATAAGGCCTTCCATTCCTTCTTTTTTCAAACTTATAATTTCTTTTTTGACATCACTTGCGGCATTTCGCTCCTTATAATTTTGCATGTCAAAATAAAATTGACGCAAATCAATCAATCCATAGTTTTTATCTTCCTTTTTGATAAGAGTCGATTTTGCATAGGTTTCTTCTATTTCAACTACATCTCTAGTAATTATTTCTTCTTCAATACTACCATCTACACGCTTGATAGTTAATATTACCTTTGTCCCTTTTGGGCCTTTAATTAATTTTACTGCATCGTCTAAGCGCATTCCAATTATACTTACTGCTTCTTTTTCACTTTCTTGCCTCACCTTCATAATCATATCACCAACTTCCACGTGCTCACCACGCCATGCAGGACCGCCTGATATCACTTCTACGATTTTTATATAATCATTTTTCTTTTGTAATCTTGCTCCTATTCCTTCTAATTTACCCGACATTTGTAACTCAAAACGATCTCTATCAGAGGGAGCAAAATAGTTAGTATGAGGGTCAAATTCTTCAACTATGGTATTTAAAAATATGCCAAAATAATCTTTACTCTCTAAATCATTCACAAAATCAAAATATTCACTCATAGAATTTTTTGTGTTTTCTCTTGCTTCTATTTCAATTTCACTCAAACTTTTGGGCTCTTCGTAGTCCTCGTTTTTTCTTTCTTCAGATTCTCCATTTAGATTAGTTCCATTTTCTTCGATTAGATCGTAGTAATTTGAAATAGTGGTGAATTTAAGTTGTTTTCTCCAACGATTTTCAAGTGCTTTTAAATTTTTAGGATATGTCATTTTATCATAATCTACACTTAGTTCTTCTTCAATGCTATAATCAAATGGCAGTTCTAAAATCCGAGGGTATATTTTTTCTATTTGGGCAATTCTCTCTGTCAAACGTTTGTATACTAGTTTAAAAAAAGTGACATCTTTTATTTTAATCTGATCGTCAATATCGGTTTCATACTTTTTAAATTGTTCAATATCTGAGTTTAAAAAATACCGCTTTAATGGGTCTACACCATCTATGAAATTTTTGTAAATATTTTTTGAAAAAGCATCATCCATATCCTTAGGGCTGTAATGTCCTTTTTTCAAGACGTAAGTGATTAAGTCTATAAGTAACTTATCTTTTTCTGGATTGTCAAACTTCTTGGTAGTAAAACTACAAGAAGCAATCGCCACAAAAACAGCAATTAGTAAAACTTTAAAATTCTTTTTCATAATTCTCATAACTCATTTTTTAACAACAACTAAATTATATAAAATATACTCCCTACAGGTCAGAAATGATACTAATTTTTTGTTAAAGCAAGAGGAATAACACTTAAGGTATTAAAACAATTATTCAGAAGTAATTATTATGTATTTTAGCTAAAGTAAAATCTTATAATGAATTCAACAAAACCTCTAATTTTAGTTACAAATGATGATGGAATTAATGCTCCGGGCATCCGCTTTCTGATTGATATAGTGAATGATTTTGGAGACGTAGTGGTAGTTGCTCCAGACTCTCCGCAAAGCGGAATGGGACATGCAATAACTATTAACAATACTCTTTATTGCGAGCCAATTGTTATCAATAAAAATAAACCACAATCTGAATATAGTTGTAGTGGAACACCTGCTGATTGTGTTAAAATTGCGGTCAATGAAATATTAAAAAGAAAACCGGACTTATGTGTAAGTGGGATAAATCACGGTAGCAATTCTTCCATTAATGTTATTTATAGTGGAACTATGAGTGCAGCTGTTGAAGCTGGAACTCATGGTATACCTGCTATTGGTTTTTCATTGCTAGACTATTCATTAGATGCAGATTTTACACATTCAAAAGAATTTGTGAAAAGGATCATTTCAGAATGTTTGAATAATGGAGTACCAAAAGGAGTTGTTCTAAATGTAAATATTCCAAAAATTTCAAACAACAAACTAAAAGGAATAAAAATATGTAGACAAGCAAATGGTGTTTGGGAAGAAAAATTTGATAAAAGAATTAATCCATTAGGTAGAGAATATTATTGGCTTAGTGGAAAGTTTGTAAATAACGATCCTGGAGAAGATACGGACGAATGGGCTCTTGAAAATGGATTTGTATCTATTACTCCTACTCAGTATGATTTAACAGCGCATCAAGCCATTAAAAACATTAGCAATTGGAAACTCTAAAAAAAGAAGTACTTATCGGTTTAATAATTGGAATCTTTTCTAATGTATCAGGAAGCTATTTATATATTTATTTTTTCTCTACATTTAATTTAGAGGATACCATCAATAAAGCAATTGAAACAGGTGTTATTGGGAATATCATAGCATTAGGAGCCATATTAAATCTATTTGTTTTTTTTATTTTCATAAAAAAAAATCAGATATACAGGGCCAGGGGAGTTTTATTTGCGACTGTTATAAGTGCGCTAATTATACTTTTTACTAAGTTTTATTAATTATGAAATATTATATCATTGCTGGAGAAGCGTCAGGCGATTTACACGGAGCAAATTTAATGAATGCTCTCATTCGCAAAGATCAAGATGCCAATATTCGCTATTGGGGAGGTGATTTAATGTCAAAAATTGGAGGTACTTTAGTAAAACATTACAAAGACTTAGCTTTCATGGGATTTGTTGAAGTCTTATTTAATTTAAAAACCATTTTTAAGAACATTTCATTTTGTAAAAATGACATTGTTAAATTTAATCCAGATGTAGTTATTTTTATTGACTACCCAGGGTTCAATATGCGAATTGCTAGATGGGCAAAGAAAAAAGGAATAAAAACACATTATTATATTTCTCCTCAAATATGGGCTTGGAAAGAAAGTAGAATTAAGGCAATAAAAAGAGATGTTGATCAAATGTTTGTAATACTTCCATTTGAAAAAACTTTTTATGAAGACAAACATCAGTTCCCTGTTCATTTTGTTGGACATCCATTGATTGATGAAATTTCAAAAAGAGCTCAAGTGGATGTAGAATTGTTTAAAAAGGAAAATAACTTGGATCAACGACCCATTATTGCCATTTTACCTGGAAGTCGAAAACAAGAAATTTCAAAAATGCTGGAAGTGATGTTAAGTATCGTTGAAGATTTCTCAATGTATCAATTTGTAATTGCAGGAGCTCCTAGCCAAGATGAAATATTCTACAAATCAATTATAAAAACTTCAAACGTTCATTTATTGTTAAATAAAACGTATGACTTATTAAGTGTATCCTATGCGGCATTGGTAACCTCTGGTACTGCTACCCTAGAAACTGCCCTATTTAAAGTACCACAGGTAGTTTGCTACAAAGGAAATCAAATATCATACGAAATCGCAAAACGTATTATTAAACTTAAATATATTTCGTTAGTAAATTTAATATTGGATAAAGAAGCGGTTACTGAGCTAATTCAATCAGATTTTAATAAAAAAATGGTTTCTAAAGAACTCACAAAAATCTTGGACGATGATAATCGGACTGTTTTATTTTCCGATTATCATGAATTAGAAAATAAATTGGGAGGAATCGGAGCGAGTGAAAAAACAGCAAAACTAATCATTGAGGAAACAAAAAAATGAAGTTAAAAATTGTTGTAATTGTTGTGTCACTTTTTTTAGTTGCTTGTGGAAGTTCCAAAAAAACAAATTTTAAGGAAACAAAAACCGAAAAATCATCAAAAAAAAAGAAATCAGATAAAGCTGACGCTATTATCGCTTTTGCAAAAACCTATTCGGGCACAAAATATAAGTATGGAGGAACAACTAAAAAGGGAATAGATTGCTCCGGATTACTATTTGTCTCCTTTCAAAGCGAACAAATCAGTTTACCCCGCATTGCCCGTGATATGTCAAAAAAAGGGACAAAAATTTCATTGAGTAAAGTTCAAAAAGGAGATCTTCTTTTCTTTAAAACAAACAAAAAAAAGAGGAGTATTAATCATGTTGGTTTAGTCGTTGAAAAAAATAAAAAAGGCTTATTTTTTATTCATTCCACAACTTCATCAGGAGTCATTATCTCATCACTCGATCAAAACTACTGGAAAAATGCCTTTGTAGAGGCCAGAAAAGTTATTTAAAAGTTCCCTTAAAATTATTTTGGTATTCTTGCCAAGCTTCTCCTGTAGTGAGTTTTAAATAATCATCATTGGCAATCATTTTTAAAAATATTTCAATTTGCTCAGGAGTTTTATAACCAACAACAGGTTGAATTAAATCGCCATTTTCTTTAAAGAAAACAATGGTAGGATATCCAGTAATTTTTAAAGCGTGGGCTAATAAATGTTGAGAGTTTCTCCCTTTTCTTCCTTCTTGATAATTAGGATTGGTATAAGTAAAATCTTGATAGGTAACGGATTCTGTTCCTTCCGCATTAAACTTAACAGGATAGTAGTTTTTATTAACATACCTGATAACATCTTTGTTTCCAAAAGTATTTTTGTCCAATAATTTACAAGGGCCGCACCAACTCGTATAAACATCCATCAGTATTTTTTTTGGAACTTCTTTCTGAGCCTCTAAAGCTTCATTCATAGACATCCATCGAATACCATCTTGAGCGTATATGGGTGAAATTAATAAAATGAGGATGGCTATTAGTATATTTTTTTTCATATCAATATTTTATTAAAAACGCCTCGAAAGAGGCGTTTCGTATTTAATTCATTTAAAAAATTAAAATTCTATTTAACTCCGTGCATTAATTTTTTAAGTAATGGATGAAGAGCAAAAGAAATTAAACCTAACACAATAGGTACAATTGTAAAAATCATAAAAAAGTAAGATAACCCACTTTCTTGCGATATTTTTTCAATATCACCACCTAAATAATGGGCCATTTTATTACCAATTGCAATTGACAAATAATATACTCCAAACATAAAAGCAATCATTCTTGCAGGAACTAACTTACTTAGGTAAGATAATCCCATTGGGGATAAGCAAAGTTCTCCTAACGTATGGAATAAATATGCTAATACTAACCATATAATACTCAATTTAGCGGTTTCAGCACCAAGAGGAACGCTTGTAGTAGCAAAAGCTAAAAAACCAAATCCAATTGCCATAATAATTAAACCTAATCCGTATTTTACAGCAGCAGGGGGGTTATACTTTGAATCCCACCACTTTGTGAATAATGGCGCAAACATGATGATAAATAATGAATTTAAAATAGCAAACCAAGTAACTGGTATTTCTGTTTCTGTTGATTGAAACTCAATATATAGTTTATAAATAACTATTGCCCAAACAATTAAAAAACTAAAACCTAATATTATATTTGAAAGTCCAATACGCTTAATGGTTTGTTTAAATAAACTTAAAAGTACATAAGTAATTATAATTAAAGGGACTACAGTTACAATCAAATCAACAATTTTAAATGTTGTTGCAGCTCCTCCCTCTAAAATTCTATCGGTAAAATCTCTAGTATATAGTGGCAACGAACCTGCAGCTTGTTCGAATGCTGCCCAGAAAAAAATTGTAAACACACAAAATATAGCAAAAGCAATCATCCGATCCCTTTCAATCTTTTGATATCGAGGTAGCCTTACAATCAATAGCAAAATAAAAGTAATCGCAGCTAATAGTGCAAAAAACAAAGAATCGCCTAATCCTGCAACTGTGAAGTTAAAAGACTGGATGTCTCCAATTTTACTTAAAGGATCATTAATAATAAAAATCAATGCTGAAAGTGAAAATATAGCTATTAAAATATAATCTAGGGAGGTAAATTTATTTAACTTAATATCTCCAACTACCTGATTTTTATCTATTTTTTCAACTGATTTTTTTTCTGGTTTATTACCAATATTTCCAAAAAGAGGTTGTGCAAAGTAAAACTGCAACATCCCTAAAAACATAAAAATTCCCGCTAATCCAAATCCATAACTCCAACCTACTTTTTCACCTACCCATCCACAAAGCATGATTCCAAGAAAAGCACCGGCATTAACACCCATATAAAAAATATTATATGCACCGTCTTTTTTCTCATCGTGTCCTTCATACATTTTTGAAATGATGGAAGTCATATTTGGTTTAAAAAACCCATTCCCTAAAATTAAAAAAGCGATACCGATATATAAGAACGTTGGCGTTTCTAATGCCATTGATGCGTGACCTAAAGTCATTAGTAGTGCGCCAATGACTACTGCCATTTTATAGCCAATTTTATTATCTGCTAACCAACCTCCAAGTAAAGGAGTCAAGTAGACTAACATGGCATAAGTACCTAGTAGTGAAAGAGCAGCTTGTGTAGACCATTCCCATCCAGGATTTTCTCCTAATAATGCTCCTGTTAAAAATATCACTAAAATTGCTCGCATCCCATAATAGGAAAAACGCTCCCACATCTCTGTAAAAAATAATACAAATAGACCTGCAGGATGGCCTAAAACTTTGTCTTTAAAAAATTCATCTGTAGTTGTACTCATAACTTATTTTTAAAATATTAAATATTGAAAAGCCATTAAATAATAGCTCTTTTTGTTTATTTATAAATTAAAGCATCTAGGCTTCAATATTTTGCATTTCTACTTCTTTATCTTCTACTCCATGAGTTAATACTTCCAGTTTTTTTCTTACTAAGAGAACCAAACCTCCTAATACAACACAAAAAACAGCAATACCGGTAAAAATAGTGTATTCTCCAAGACTTTCAGACCACTCTCCCAATAAACCAGCAAGTTTACTTCCAAATCCTGTCATCGCAAAATAAACACCCATCATAATAGATCCATATTTAACTGGAGAAAGCTTAGTTATAAATGAGAGGGCTACAGGCGATAAACACAATTCCCCAACCGTATGAAATAGATAAGCCAATACCAACCAATACATTGCAGATGATCCTGTAGACTCAAACTGAGCTGTAGCACCCGTCATGAAAAAGAAACCTGTTCCCATAATGATAAGCCCCAGAATCATTTTATACAGAGAGGTAGAAACTTTTCCTTTAAGCTTTCTGTTAGCCCAAAATAAGGCAACTGAAGTTCCTAAAAAGATGATAAACATTGCATTTAAAGATTGGAACCAAGAAGCTGGAACTAACCAACCCATCAACATCCTATCTGTCTTTTCCATGGTGTATATATTCATTAAACCTCCAGCTTGTTCAAATGCACCCCAAAAAACAATAACCAATAAGAACGATATTAATAAAACAACGACTCTATCTTTTTCAATTTTAGTTAAAGGTTTTTTCATTAAGGCTTTTTCATCTTCATTTTGAGAAGCTCCTAAAAAATTACCTACATGCTTTAAATATTTTTGACCTAAAACATATTGTAAGATTCCGAGTCCCATCCCAATTCCTGCTAGACCAAATCCGTAATGCCAACCATAAACTTCTCCAACATATCCTACAATTAAACTGGATAAAAATGCTCCTACATTTATACCAATATAAAAAATAGTAAATCCCTTATCTCTTCTAATATCTCCTTTTTTATATAATCCCCCTACCATTGTAGAAATATTTGGTTTTAACATCCCTACACCACAAACTATCAATACCAGTCCTGTATAGAATGCCCACATTTCTTCGACTGCCAGAATGCTATGACCAAAAAGTAAAAATATTCCTCCTACAAGTACTGATTTTTTTTGACCTAAAAATTTATCTGCAATAAATCCTCCAGGAATAGACATCACATAAACCATCATCGTGTACCATCCGTATAATGCTAAAGCATCACCATTGGTCCAACCTAATCCAGCATTCTCTACATCGGTTTGTGCTACTAAATAAAGAACTAAAATAGCTCTCATTCCATAATAAGAAAAACGTTCCCACATTTCTGTGAAAAACAAAACGTAGAGTCCCATTGGGTGGCCAAATAACTCTTTTTGATTGGCTTGAATCGTTGTTGTTGACATATTTTTATTTTTTAATAGTTGTAAATTTTTCTAATTTCTTTTAGAATCAACTAATGACTCTTTAATAAAATTAGTCATTTTCTTGTAAAGATGACTTCTTGTTTTTCCTCCATAAATACTATGGTTTTTATCGGGATAAATTGCCCATTCAAAATCTTTATCGGCTTGAATTAAAGCTTCAGAAAGACGTAAAGTGTTTTGTAAATGAACGTTATCATCTGCTGTCCCGTGGATTAATAAAAAATCTCCTTTCAATTTATCTGCATAAGTTATGGGGGAGTTATTATCATATCCTGTTGGATTTTCTTGAGGGGTGTGCATGTACCGCTCTGTATAAATAGTATCATAAAAACGCCAGCTACTAACAGGAGCAACAGCAATTGCCATGGAAAAAATATCGCTGGCTTGAAACAAACAATTTGAAGACATAAAACCTCCATAACTCCATCCCCAAATTCCAATTCTACTAGAGTCAATATAGGGTAGCTCTCCTAACTTTTTTGCGACAGCTATTTGGTCTTCTACTTCATATTTTCCCAACTCTAACTGAGTTGTTTTTTTAAAATCTCTTCCTTTAAACCCTGTTCCTCTCCCATCAACACAAACCACAATCATTCCATCCTGAACTAACATTTGATGCCAATAATCATTCCCTCCTATCCACTGATTCGTAACACTTTGTGATCCTGGTCCTGAATATTGGTACATAAACAAAGGATACTCTTTTCTTTCGTCAAAATCTAAAGGTTTTAAAGTATACATATTTAATTGATTGCCATTTATTGATAAGGTCGAATATTCTTTAGGAGAAATTTTATATTGTTTTAGTTTGTTAACTAATTCATTATTATTCATGATTTCTCTTATTACTTTACCATTTTTAGACTCATTTAAAGTGAAGGTATACGGAACCGTTGCACTAGAATAAGTATTTATAAAATAAGAGAAATCTTTGCTAAAAGAGGCCTTATTAGATCCTGTTTTATGTGTTAATCTTCTGATTTTTTTCTCTTTTAAAGACACTGAATACACGTCCCTATTTATACTCCCATTTTGAGTGCTGTTATAAAACAATAAACCAGTATTGCTATCATATCCATAATAACTAGTTACTTCCCATAAACCAGAAGTTATTTGTTGTTCGTTTTTACCATTTTTATCATAAAGATAAATATGATTCCACCCGCTTTTTTCACTAGTCCAAATAAAATTATTATTTTTTAAAAAGGTTAAATCATCATTAACAGCAACATAAGCGTCATCTTTCTCTTGATGTAAAAGTGACGTTGAATTATTGTTTGAAACATCGACCAATACTAAATCTAATTCATTTTGATGACGATTTAATAATTGAACACTCAATAATGAATTATCATTGGTCCATTTTATCCTAGGAATATAATAATTATTAAAACCCGAAAGATCAACTTCATTAGCTTGATCAATTTCTAAATCGTAAATATGCAACGATACCTCCGCATTTTTCTCTCCAGCCTTTGGATACTTAAAAACTTGTTGTGTAGGATATAATTCATTCCCCATAATATCCATTGAAAATTCAGGCACTTCTGTTTCATCAAATCTAATAAATGCAATTTTGTCACCGTTTATGTTCCAGTCAAAAGCCCTTACTATAGAAAATTCTTCTTCATATACCCAATCTGTAATACCATTTATGATACTGTTAATTTTTCCGTCATAAGTGAGCTGTTTGGTTTCTCCAGACATTAAATTCTTAATGTATAAATTATTATTATAACCATAAGCCAATTTGGAGGAATCACCGTTAAAAGTAGGTTCTTGTATTTGATTATCTGAGACTAAAGTAAGTTCCTTTGATATTAAATCATAAACGTAATAAATTCCTAAAGACGAGCGTCTATAAATTTGTTTCAATTTTGTGGCTAATAATAATTTGGTTTCATCATTACTAAATTGGTAGGAAATAATATAATCAATCTCCTCGATATCAGCAGAATTGAGTAAAGTTCTAACTTTTTCTCCGGTTTTATAATCATAGACATCGATTGTAGAAGTCTTACTTTTTCTATCATAATTATAAATTGAATACTCTTTACCATTATTCATAGAACGCAAAGCACTCAGGTACTCTGGTCTGAAAGTACCTCCATTAATATCATCTAATGTAATTGATTTTTCTTGTGCAGATAAAGTTGATATGGTTATTAATATTGATAACCATATACCTTTAGAAAATAATCTATTCAATTTATTGTTGTTTTTTGATAGTTCAAGTTTACACAATTTTAACGAATTTTTACTACTTTTTTAAATTAAAAAGGAAGTTTAAGAGGCTAAAAAAAGTAAAAAGACTCTGTTTTAAATACTATATTTGTGAAACATAATTATTTTAAATATGCCACAGCCTGTCTCAGGGTTTTCAAAAAAAACAAAAGAAGAAAAAATTGAATGGTTAGTTTCAAACCATCTTCAAAACGATCCTTTGGTTTATAAAGTTTTAAAACAATATTGGAATGATGATGAAAAACTCCAAAAACTGCATGACGGATTTATAGAAAATGCCATCAGTAATTATTATCTGCCTTTTGCAATAGCTCCTAATTTCTTAATTAATAATGAACTATACTCAATTCCTATGGTTATTGAGGAAAGCTCTGTAGTTGCTGCATCAAGCAATGCTGCAAAGTTTTGGCTAGATAAAGGTGGTTTTAAAGCCGAGGTTATCTCCACTGTAAAAAATGGCCAAATCCATATTAATTTTTATGGAGCAAATTCTGTTATACAAAAGTTTTTTTCTGAAAATAAATCCAAACTGATGAATTGTATTTCAGAAATAGAATACAGTATGAAAAAAAGAGGTGGTGGACTTATAGATATAGAGCTTATTAATTCTACTAAATCTTTAGAGGGTTACTATCAGCTTCATTGTACTTTTGAGACTCATGATGCAATGGGTGCAAATTTTATAAATACTTGTTTAGAGGAAATTGCAAAAACATTTGAAAATAACGCAAAAAAAAATTCGGATTTTTTAAGTCAAAACCAGTATCCTGAAGTTGTCATGAGTATTCTCTCCAACTATGTGCCAGAATGTATAGTTCGGGCAGAGGTTCAGTGTCCTGTTAGTAAAATGACTACCAACGGAATAGATGGTACTACCTTTACAACAAAATTTGTTAGAGCTGTTGAAATTGCCAAAGCTGAGACTAGAAGAGCAGTAACACATAATAAAGGAATTATGAATGGAATAGATGCTGTAATTTTAGCGACAGGCAACGACTTTAGATCTGTTGAGGCTGGAATCCATGCGTATGCATCAAAAAATGGAATATACACGAGCCTAACCGATGCAAAAATAGAAAATAATATTTTTACCTTTTCTATAGAAATCCCTCTAGCAATTGGTACTGTTGGAGGATTAACTGGATTACATCCATTGGTTAAATTTGGATTGCTTTTATTACAAAACCCTTCAGCAAAAAAATTGATGGAAATTATTGCAGTAGCAGGCTTGGCTCAAAATTTCGCAGCCTTGCGATCTTTAGTTACTACTGGCATCCAAAAGGGGCATATGAAAATGCATTTAGCTAATATTCTAAATAAGTTAGAGGCTACATCATTAGAAGCAGACCAGGCATTACAATATTTTGAAAATAAAGCTATTTCATACAAGGCTGTTACCATGTATTTAAATCAACTTCGAGAATTAAATTGAAACAAGAATTTTACAGTCACGGAAAATTATTGCTTACCGCAGAATATTTAGTATTAGATGGAGCGAATGCTTTAGCATTTCCAACAAAATACGGACAATCTTTAATTGTTGATAATGGTAAAAAAAATACTATAGCCTGGAAAAGCTATGACCATACTGGAAAACTCTGGTTAGATTTTTGTTTTACAATTGAAGAAATTAAATTATTTAATCGAAAAGTTGAAAATGATCGCGATCGATTAATTTCAATTTTAATGAATGCTCATAAAATTAATTCATCATTTTTAGGAAATACGGACGGTTTCAGTATTATTACCAAATTAGATTTTCCAAATAATTGGGGCTTAGGAAGTTCCTCAACACTAATTAATAATATTTCAAAATGGGCGAATTTAGATCCATATCAATTATTGAGTGTTACTTTTGGAGGAAGTGGTTATGATATCGCTGCCGCTAACAATGATTGTCCTATTATTTATACAAAAAAAGAAAATCAGTCTATTTCAAAAAAACAACTCATTAATTGGGATTTTAAAGATCATTTATTTTTTGTTCATCTAAATAAAAAACAAAATAGTCGAGACAGTATAGCTAACTATCAAAAAATCACAAAACCTAAAATTATTCAAATTCAAAAAATTAACGAATTAACAATTGACTTATGTAATTGTAATAACTTAACTGAATTTAAAAATTTGATTGAACGTCATGAAAAAATTGTCTCAAATTTGATTCAGCAAAAGCCTATTAAAGAAGTTTTATTTAAAGATTATAGTGGTGTTATAAAAAGTCTGGGGGCTTGGGGAGGTGATTTTGTTTTAGTTTCTGGAAATGAAAATGATTATCAATATTTTTTAAATAAAGGCTTTAAAACCATTATTCCATTTAAAAAAATGATTCTATAAAAAAACCATTTTAATAATAAAATGGTTTTTTTGCATTAAGTTTTATAAACTTCTAGAAAAAGTTAGCTCTATTATCTTCAATGTCAGCTTCGTCTTTTAAAGCATTATAAGCATTTGTATTAAGAGATGATGCTTTGCTAGTATTAACTGTATTTGCAAATCCAGAGTAATCTTGTAGCTTTGGGGCATTATTAACAGCAGTAACTTTTACCATATACACTCCTTTTTCTCCATCAATTAGACCTGATGTTTCACCTACTTTAAGGCCAAATGCTACTCCTACAACTTTAGGTTCAGTACCAGCACCAGCTATAGTAGGATTTGCCATTGAAATAGCATTAGCTGCTTTCACAGAAACATTTTGATTACTAGCTACAGTATTAATTTCTGAATTTGTTATTGACTCTCTTATTAATTTTGCTTTTTTCTGATTCCTTAAAATTGGAGTTACTGTTGCAGATGCTTCAGCCAAACTTTTCAATCCTTTTGGGTTTCTTCTTGTTAACTGAGCAATGATGTATCCACTGTTGGTGTTTATCCTTTTAATATCACCAATATTTGTTTCTTCGTTAAATGCCCATGAAACAATCGTCCTACTATTCTCCTTTATTCCAGGTAGATTTGAATCCAATTCTCCTATTTTATTAACAGGATTTGACTTTAAATCAGAAGCTTCTGCCAGCTCAACGAAATCTGTTTCACTAGCGGCTATTTCAAATTTTGTTGCTTTTGAAAAAACTTCATTTATTGTTTTTTCTGATGCTTCTATCTTTTTAACTATTGTAGCCACTTTAATTGCCTTCTGAATATTTTTTTGATCAGATATCTGGATAACATGGAAACCAAAACTGGTTTCGACAACTCCAATATCTCCAGTTTTATTTTCGAAGACAAAATTATTGAAAGGTTTTACCATTCTTCCCGGTGAAAAATATCCTAAATCACCTCCCTTATCTTTGTTTGATAAATCTTCTGAGTATTTCGAGGCTAAATCATCAAATTTTCGTCGATTTCTTTTTACAACTCTTAAGATACTGTCTGCAAGTTTCTCAGCTTCTACCTTAGTTCTTACAACATCCTGAGGAGCTGAAGATAAACCAGCAAATCTTATTAGAATATGCTTAGCTTTTGCAGAATCTGCCATCTTTGTTGTAGCATATACTCTAGCTAGTTTATAAGAATTATCCTCTTTATATGGACCATAAATTTCGTTTAGCTTTTGAGACATTAAATCAGAAGCAATAGCTTCAGGAAGTTGATTTTTTAAAAACCAACTATCCGTATAAGTTACATCTGAATTTAAATTTACATATTCAGTAATATTGGTTGTGGTTTCAAAATCATTGGTTAGCTCAGAAATGGCTACTTTTGCTTTTTCATTATCATCTGTTGATGGATCTTCATTAAAGGTTACATATTGAATATCCACTTGAGAATCTACTTCATAATCTTCAGAGTTAGCCTTTACATAAGCCTCTATTTCAGTATCTGTAATAACAACATCTGCATCAGCTATATTTTCAAATGGAATTTGCATAAATTCTATATCAATATTATTATTTTGATACTGATACTCTTGTTTCCCTTCAACTAAAGTGGTAATCAAACCTCCTTTAATCATATTAAAGTAGGTGTTTTCTAACACAGAGTTTTCTGTATCTGCTTCAAAATCTAACCAAGCATTATAGGCTTGTGGATTCCCATTATCAGCAGCATTTTTAACATTAGCAAGATATTCTTGTAATTTTAGTTCATTAAATAAACCAAATTCATCTTGAAAAGTTGGATTATTTGCAAGTGAAGTTCTCAGTGAATTGTTGATTTGTTCTTTTTCAGCAGTCAATCCTAAAGATTCATATTGTTCCGAAAGTAATACACGTCTTATCTCTCTATCCCATACAATATTCATTGCTTGATTAGTTGGAGAATTAGGACCTAAATTTCGTTGAATATTTTCAACTTTCTTCATGAATTGTTCACGAGGTAAATCCACACCATTAATAGTACCTACAATGCTTTCCCCTTTTGGTGTTGAATTTCCATTACCAATAACTCCGCTCAATACAAAAGAGAATAACGCAAGTGCTATAATTATAATTAGGAATATTCCGTGCTTTCTTATATCGTTTAAAATTGCCATTTGTAATTATATTTTTCCTTTTCTTTTTATATTATTATTTGAAAAGGGTTAGTTTAAATTTATATATACTTATTCAAACACTGAAACGCTTTAATAAATAGTTTGTTTAAATATACCAGTGGGCGAAAATACTATTTTCCTACCACTAATAAAAAAGTTAAATTGAAAAAAAAGGGAAAAATTAAAAAACTAATCTTGAGAGTTCAATTTGACTTTAACAAGTTCAATTTTTGTTTCAGATACTTCCACAATATTAAAGGTATAATCCTCAAATACAATAACTTCACCTTGATCTGGAATGTCTTCTGTGAAACTTACAATTAAACCTCCTAAAGTTTCATAATTTTCGCTCTCCGGCAACTTTAGCTTGTAGGTTTCATTCAAATAATCCACCTCTAACCTAGTTGAAAGTAAATAATGATTTTTACCTATTATTTTTTCAGTTAGAATCAGTTGATCATGCTCATCCTCAATTTCTCCAAATAACTCCTCGATAATATCTTCTACAGTAAGTATTCCAGAAGTTCCTCCATATTCATCTATAACCACAGCAATACTTTTACTTTTTTTTGTCAAAATATTTAAAACGTCCTTGATTAACATAGTTTCAGGAACGAAGACCACAGGAATTAGTATATTTTTTAAAGTTTTTGGTTTTTTAAAAAGCTCAAATGAGTGTACATAACCAGAAATATCATCGATATTTTCATTAAACACTAGAATCTTAGATAAACCTGTTTTTATAAATAACTCACTTAACTCTTTTGGGGAAGTATCTAACGGAACAGCAATAACCTCTGTTCTTGGAATTAACACCTCTCTTGATTTTACATCAGAAAAATCTAAAGCATTCTGAAAAATTTGAATTTCACTATCAACTTCATCTTCTGTCTTTACAGTTTCCATTTGTTCTGAAATATAATTCCCTAATTCAATTTTACTAAAATTTAATTGAACATGATCACCTTCTGTTTTGAAAAACAACTTTAATAATTGATCAGAAATCCAAATAACAAATTCTGAAACAATTGAAAATAATACATAAAAAATATAACCTGGTAATGCGAAAAATTTAACCAAACTATTTGCATAAATTTGAAAAAATACTTTAGGTAAGAATTCTGCAGTTATTAGTATAATTATGGTGGAAATAAGAGTTTGTATTAATAATGCCAAAAATCCACTAAAAGCTAAAACTTGAAATGTATTGATGTAATTCATCAATAAATCTCCCATAAAAAATCCGTATATAACAAGAGCAATATTATTACCAATAAGCATTGTTGCTATAAATTTTGAAGGCCTTTTGGTGATTTTTTGTAGAATCAATGAAATGAACCCTTTTTGTTTTTTTTCTATTGCTAGGTGAACTTTATTTGAAGAAACATAAGCAATTTCCATCCCCGAAAAAAAAGCTGATAAAATCAACATACATAAAATTACTACAACACTATATTCCATATAAATAAAATCTTTCCTAACAAAAATAATACAATAAAGCAGGCATTTCTATTTCTTTTTGTTTTCTATTTTTTTTCTAAAATTTCTTTTAAAGAAAAACATGAAAATAGCAATAATAGTAAAAAATAAAAATAAATAAGCTCTGTTTTTATCAGTATCCCAAGACGTAACTGAAACGTATACAGATAAGGCTGCCATCATCATATATAAGTATTCAAATAAAATATATAATTTAGTACCCATTTAATTTTTGTTTGTATCTACCAATTGTATTCCTTGATTATTTCTGGATAAAAAAGTGGTAAACTCTTGATTTGAGTCAAATTGAAGACCATCGTTATAAGATCCATCAGCAAAAATGATTTGATAAGGCTGATTGGTAAAAATCCATTCGTTAGCTTGATCCCAATATAGCTGTTTAGCTTTAATAATGGTACTATCTGATGTGGTAATTTTTACATTCCCAATTAAATCTACAATTCCTGTATTTTTAAATTGTACTGCATAATCTGACGAAACTGTACTTTTATTTTCCATATCCCAAAAATATAAGATTATTCCCTCAGGAAATTCTTGATAAGGAAATTCAAAATTTGAATAATCTTTTAATAATGGGGCTAATAAATTAACTGTTACTTTACCTGAATCTGTATACTTTAAATTAATTGTCTTTCCAACTGCAACAGGTTCTTCATCTTTAAGATTCATTTTTTGTATGTTCTTATAATTTCCTTCACATGAAAAAAGCGCAATGATTGCTATAAGCATCATTACGCTTTTAAACATATGTTTGAATCTAATCATATTTTATTTACTTACCTCTTATAAACTGGGTACTTTTACACTACCACCAATCCAGCAATTAAAACTGATTGTTTTACCTGCCATATCATCTGAAAAAATATCACTTTTACTTGGAGCTCTTTGTCTATAACTGCTTGCTGCTCTTCTCGCCTCTGATGCTATGGATACGTCAACCAATCCAGCTTTGTCAGCCATATTTGCCGCTAGCCAGTTAACTGCTCTTTTTTCAAAAACAGAGGCACCACAGTCATTTGAGCTTTTTGAATACATTTGTGCTATTCTTAAATAACACCTCCCCTGAGAAGGGTTGTATTTTAATGATTTATTATAGTAGGACCTTGCTGATCGATAACTACCTTGCTTCCTTTTTAATTCAGCTATTCTGAAATATATTTTAGCTTTCTTAAAATTATCTTCTTGCATAAAAGCTGACTCTTCCAAATACTCTATGGATTTTGAAATATTTCCTTTATTCCTTTCTAATTGACTTAAGTATAATTTGGATTCAGCAGTCGGCTCTAAGTTATCTAATTGCTTTACTAATTCTAAAAATAAGGGTTCTTCCGTACACTCTTTGGCAGAAAGCCTACTTGCTGCTTTTTTCACCCATTTAATATCACTTTTTTTCTCTTCAAAGTCTTTGTTGTAGAGAGGAACTAAATTTTCACAGTCAGCTAACTTCCCTAATTTTCCTTCCAAGCTACCTTTAACTTTACTGTATGCATTTAGATTGGTACCGTACGATTTTAATCTTTTTGCATCCTTTGTTGAAAGTTTTTCACCTGCATCTTTTCTATTGTAGAGTTCTGTTGCCTTAGTGGCTAAATCAATCCTTTCATTCGCAACTTTCATGTATACGATTTCATACAAATCAAAAATATCTTCAATTGGTTTTTCTCCATTTTCGTATAAACTTACTGCTAATGAGAAATACGTGTATAAACTTTTAGGACTTGTAAATGTTGCCGCATCTTCTTTATAAGCGTTGTCAAAGGCTAAAAATTGTTGCATTTTAGTTCCAACAGAATTATCATATTTTACTTGAGCAATACTCGCAAGTGTTTTCCCTTTTTTTGTTTTAGTTGGAAAATAAGCCATTCTGTCTTCATAGCTTTTAATCAAATCTGTTACCTTAGAATTATCGCCTTGTTTAACAAAATATGAAAACATTTTAGCTCCATACTGATAGGTAGCTATACTAAATTTTGGACATTTAGTAATCACATTTTCATAGTAAGGTAGTGCTCCAACATAATTTTTTGCCTTAGCAGGTTCCACAAATAATGATAATGTTTCATAACAATCATTAGGTGCTTGTGCAAGCATTTTACTTCCTATGCTTACAAATAAAATCGCTGTAAGTAACGTAATTTTCATTTTCATCATTTCCAAATTTAATTAATCAATATATCTTTTTTCAAACCACCTATCATTAAGTGATAGGCTTATGAAAGTGTTAAAAAAGTTTTCTTTTACTAGGCCTTGAGAGGTAGTTCCTTTTGAACCTAACTCAAAACCTATATTTACATTAGAGAATAACCTTCCTACAGGAAGTCCTACACCAAAAGATATGCCATACTCATTTATATTTTCTCCTCGTAGATTTATTCCTGTCTCCTCATAACGAACTCCAAGTCTGTAGACTGCTCTATGCCAATAACTTGTGAGCGAATTATATCTAGGTATAAAAAAACCACCTATTCGGTATTTATTTGAATCTACAAATTCCGCCGTACCAAAATTTAGCATTGGATCATTATAGTTACTTGTCTTTGTATTGGTATACTGTCCGGAAATAAACCATTTTTTAGGGCTTCCCAGTCCTGCACCAATTGTAATTTGTGACGGAAAGGTAACCTCAACATCCTCAAGTATTTGTTCCCTATCATCAACAGGAACAACTGCACCCGTGGGAGAAATTAATACACTTGTGATATTTCTAATTCCCTGAACTTTAAATTTGGTAGCAGGCGAATAGGTTGCCGTAGTTGTTAATTGTAAATCTTCAGAAACTAGTGTTTTGTATTCTGCACCAAAATTAAAATTAAACCCTAGTAAATCAGATTTTAAATTTTCCCTTATTCCTAACAAGAGATCATCTTCAGAAACAATAGTAGTTCTTTCTACATTTCCAAAATTGTAATTAGCGTCAATTCCTAGATTAAAATTTGGGGTTACTTGATAAGCTAGTACAAAAAAAACTTTATTCATCCCACCAGTACCTTTATATTGTGTGAAAGAAGAATCACCATCTGATTCTAATTTATAACCAACCGAAGTGAAGGGAAGGATTCCAAAACTAGCTCCAAACTTCCCCATAGGTATTCCCAATGCTAGGTAATCTAGAGTAGTTGCAGAGGCATATTGCGAATCTATTTCTGTTTGTTGATTGACATACTTATAACTACCACCAGAAGTAAAACTCACTAATTTCAAGTTGGCAACAGAAGCTGGATTTTGAATATTTAAATGAATGCTATCTGAAAACACATTAATTCCTCCCATGGATCTATTTTCAGCAGTACCTTTAAACTTTATTTCACCTATTCCAAAAAATGAATAAGGAGATGTAGTTCCATTTTGGGCAGTTGCAATACCAGTAATAATTAGCATTGCTGCAAAAATTATTTGCTTTAACATTGATTCTTGTTGTTTTGTACTAAGTAGTTTAAACCTTCTAATAAAAAATTAGAATGCGCAAAGATGTCATTTTTTAAACTTTCTACCAAGTATTGAGCACCTCCTCCTGTTAAAATAACTGTTAATTCTTGATATTTTTCTCTGTAGGCGTCAATAAATGCATCTATTTCGAATATAACACCCTGAATTACACCTACATGTATTGAAGATGCTGTGGTAACTCCCAAATGGTTTAAAGTTTTTTGAGGCTTTAATAAAGGAAGTTTATTTGTGTAATCATTTAAAGAACGATATCTAAATTCAATTCCTGGGGTAATAGAACCCCCTAGATATTCATTCTTTGAATTTTTAAAATCAAAAGTAATGCAACTTCCTACATCAATTATTAAAACATTTTTGGATGGATACTTAATTGCAGCTGCACTCACAAGGGCAATACGATCGCTTCCTAAAGTCAAGGGAGTTTTGTACTTGTTTATAAAAGGAAGATGGGTTTTATGAGATAAAATAATGGCAGGGTATTTATCTTTTATTTTTGAAATAGCCTCTTCTGAAAAAAAACCTACCGAGGAAATGATTACATTTATTATATTTTTATATTCCATTGAAATACGTTCAAAATCCTCAAAGAATTTTTCTTTAGAAGTATTGATTTTTATGATCAGCAGGTTATTTTTAAAAACCGCTAATTTAACAAAGGTGTTTCCAACATCAATAATTAAATTCATTAGAATGGTAATGAGCTGTAAAAATACAATATGAATTTTACTATCCTATTATCTGAATCTTAAAAGCTTAAAAAAATAGGTGTTTTTTTTGATTTTTATTTTGTTCAAAACAAAATAGAGTTATATTTGCCCTCGCTTAATAGCTGGTACCATAGCTCAGTTGGTAGAGCAACGGACTGAAAATCCGTGTGTCCCTAGTTCGATTCTTGGTGGTACCACGTAAAAATCCCTTAGTTTACTGAGGGATTTTTTATTTCTACAAATAAAATTTAAAGGTATAATTTAATAAAAGTTAGCTACTTTTTCCGCCTCTCCTTTCGAGAGTTTTAATGTGATATCACCTATCCGAACCCTTATTAAACGGAGGGTTGGAAAACCTACAGCCGATGTCATTTTTCGTACTTGCCGGTACTTACCTTCCCTTAGAGTTATAGAGATCCAACTTTTAGGGCCGTGGCGCTCATCTCTGGGCTTTCTGTTTTCTATAGGTAAATCTGCAGGTATTTCTATACGGCTTGCCTCACAAGGCATGGTTTTATAGATCGTTCCTTCAAGGCTAATTTCAATACCTTCTTTTAATTGTTGGATGGCTTGTTCTGTAATATTTCCATCTACTTGTACATAATATTCTTTTTCGTACTTATGACTAAGCATGTCATAGCTCACCTTACCGTCGGTGGTAAGGAGCAATAACCCTTCGGATTTTTTATCTAAGCGACCAATAGCCATAGTTCCCGAGGGAAAATCATACAATTCGCCCAGTAATTTGTTTCGTTTTTTTTGTTTCCCATTAACTATAAACTGACTCAGATAACCGTAAGGTTTGTGCAGGGTAAAATGCTGATGCTTTGTTATTTTGTACAAATTAATTGATTATTTAGTGGTAGTTGGTTTGATAGAACTCAAATTTAGTCAATTTTAACCAATGTAAATTCTTGTTAAATTGTTAACCATTGTTCCATATAAAATAGAATCTTGGTTATATTTACATAAATTGAATCAAACTAAAAACATAACATGGCAGATAAATCGTATTACGATCCAAAAGATCTTAGAAAATTTGGAAAAATCACCGAATGGAGTGAAGAACTAGGTACAAAATTTTTTGATTATTACGGAAAAGTTTTTGAGGAAGGTGCCCTAAGTGCACGTGAAAAATCGTTAATCGCACTAGCCGTTTCGCATGTTGTTAAATGTCCTTATTGCATTGATGCCTATACCAAAGATGGATTACAAAGAGGGATTACAAAAGAAGAAATGATGGAGGCTATTCATGCAGGTGCGGCTATCGAAAGTGGAGCAACATTGGTACACGGCGTACAAATGATGAATAAATATAATAAATTAAGTATGTAAGTTGGGTTGAATAAATTCGTCCAACGAAAGCATAGTAAAGAGTATGCAAACAAAATCTTTAAAAAAACAGAAAAAAGAATTAGCTAATGCTAAAAGACAGTTAGAAATTTTATCTAACGGTATTTTTAACAATAACGAACTCCCAACCTTTGCCTCGAAAATTAAAGCTGTAGGTCAATTTCCGTTACGCCCTAAAAAATTAGAAATTCTCCAAATTAATTTAGGCTATATGTGCAATCAAGTTTGTGAGCATTGCCATGTAGATGCGGGACCAGATCGTAAAGAAATTATGACAAAAGAGACGCTGCAACAATGTTTGGAGGTTATTAAAAATACACGGGCTACCACACTGGACCTCACCGGTGGTGCTCCCGAGATGAACCCTCATTTTAGATGGTTTATAAAAGAAGCGTCAAAACTAGGGATTAAAGACTTCATCGTACGTAGCAACCTAACCATTATTAGAGCTAATAAAAAATATTACGATTTACCTGATTTTTTTAAAAAATACCACATTCACGTGGTCAGTTCAATGCCTCATTGGACTCGTGGAAAAACAGATCAGCAGCGTGGTAAAGGTGTTTTTGATAAATCGATTAAAGCTTTACAAGAATTAAATTTAGTGGGTTATGGAATGCCAGGAAGTCCACTCAAATTAGATTTAGTTTACAACCCCAGTGGTGCTTTTTTACCCGGAAACCAAGACAGCATGGAAAAAGAATTTAAAAATGCTTTAATGGAAGATTTTGGAATTCAGTTTCATCAACTATTTGCAATTACCAACCTGCCCATTGCTAGGTTTTTGGATTATTTAATTGCATCTGATAATTACGAAGATTATATGTACAGTCTGGTAGAAGCATTTAATGCCTCGACTCTAGAAAACGTAATGTGTACGAACACCCTATCGGTAAGTTGGGATGGCTATTTATACGATTGTGATTTTAACCAAATGTTAAAATTAAAAGTGGCCAGTAAGCTAAAGCATATTTCTGATTACAATGAAGAAGTTTTACAAAACCGAAATATAATTGTTTCACAACACTGTTACGGCTGTACGGCTGGAGCAGGAAGCAGCTGCCAAGGTACTGTTGCTTAATCTCAGCCTATTTAAATGAAAAGAATCCTTTTAATAAGCCTCTTAATTTTATGGAAAGTCTCTTTGTATGGGCAAGAAACCCTCGAGGAGGTTTTAAATAAATACAACCATAAAAAGGTGCCATACATCGCTGTCGCAGAGCTTCAAAACTTACAGCAAAAAAATAATATAGTAATTTTAGATAGTAGAGATCTTGTTGAATTTAAAGTGAGTCATATTGAGGGAGCAATATTGGTGGGTTATGATCATTTTAAGCTAAGCTCCCTACCAGATAGCATAGATAAAAATAGTCCTATTGTTGTTTATTGCACGCTAGGAGTTCGCTCTGAAGTGATTGCCAACCAATTAATTGAAAATGGCTATACCGATGTTAAAAATTTATATGGCGGCATTTGCGAATGGAAAAATAAAGACTATGTAGTGATCGATTCCATACAAAGAATGACCGAAAATATACATGTATATTCTAAAAAATGGGAAAAATGGTTAACCAAAGGAAATCCTATTTTTTAACCTATGAAAAAGCTAAACACTCATAAAGCACTTATTATTTTTACCCGCAATCCTGAGTTGGGAAAGGTAAAAACTAGATTAGCCAAAAAAATAGGTGATTTAGCAGCGTTAAAAGTATATCAAAAATTACTGGAGCATACGATTCACATTACTCGAACTCTAGAAGTGGATAAGTTTGTTTTTTATTCGGAGCAAATTCAAGAAAATGATCACTGGGATGCAGTTACCTATTTCAAAGAGCTTCAAAACGGTGTGGATTTAGGAGAACGAATGAACCATGCTTTTGAGTTATTGTTTAGCCGAGGATATCGCCAAATTGTGATCGTTGGTAGTGATATTTTTGAATTAACTACCAACGATATTCAAGAAGCTTTTTCCCATTTAGATACCACAAATTTTGTAGTGGGGCCCGCTTTGGATGGAGGTTACTATTTATTGGGAATGAATGCCTTAAAAAAGAAACTTTTTAAAAATAAAAAATGGGGCACTAAAACGGTATTTAGAGAGACTCTAAAAAATTTAGAGCAAGAGCAAGTGGTTTTACTTGCCACCAAAAACGATATTGACACCTATGATGACCTAAAAAAAAGTAGTGAATTCAATCAATTTTTGATAGCACCTTAAAATAAAAAATATGAAAAAATACATACAAGAAGCGGTAGATTATTTAAAAAATAAAGGATTTGATGCTCCTGAAATAGGAATTGTATTGGGGACAGGATTGGGTAAGTTAGTCGATGAAATAGAAAAAGAGAGTACCGCAAGTTATAACCACATTCCGAATTTTCCGACCGCTACCGTAGAGTTTCATAAAGGAAAATTAATCTATGGAACCTTAGCTGGTAAAAAGGTAATTGTCATGCAAGGTAGATTTCACCTATATGAAGGATATTCTACCTACGACGTGACCTTTCCAATACGCGTGATGCACCAATTAGGAATTAAAAAATTATTGGTGAGTAATGCATCCGGGGCAATTAATAAGAAATTTAAAAAAGGAGAACTGATGATCATTGATGATCATATTAATTTACAAGGAGGATCTCCTTTGGCCTATAAAGGAATTGAGTCGATGGGAAACCGTTTTGTAGATATGAGTCAGCCTTATGATGCCCAAATGAATAGAAAGCTGGCTGCTATTGCAAAATCCAACCGCATTAATATCCAAAAAGGAGTCTATGTGAGTGTGATGGGACCTCAACTAGAAACTAGAGCAGAATACCGATATTTAAAAATTTTAGGCGCAGATGCCGTAGGAATGAGTACAGTTCCAGAAATAATTGTCGCCAACCATTTAAAAGTACCGGTAGCTGCAGTTTCTGTTCTTACCGATGAATGTGATCCAGATCACCTTCAGCCTGTAGATATTAATGATATTATTGAAATTGCTGGAAAGGCAGAACCCAAAATGATTTTATTATTTAAAGAACTAATTAAAGAATTATAAACGATGAGTTATTTACAAACCACCCATGATGTATATAAAGAAGCAGCATTAACACCCGATATAGGTCTTTGCTGTACCACTAACCCTATTTGGGAACTTCCAGGCTTAAAAATTCCAAAAATAATGCAGGAAATGAATTATGGCTGCGGTAGCACTGTCAATGCCAGGGATTTAACCAACCATCCAAAAACATTATATGTGGGTGTTGGAGGCGGCATGGAGCTATTACAGTTTTCCTATTTTTCGAGACAAAAGGGAGGTGTTATAGGAATCGATGTGGTCGATGAAATGCTGGAAGCTTCACAGAAAAATTTTAAAGAAGCAGAAGTATTAAACCCTTGGTTTAAAAGTGAGTTTGTAGAATTAAAAAAAGGAGATGCCTTAAACCTACCGGTTGCAGATAACTCCATCGATGTTGCTGCCCAGAACTGTTTATTTAATATTTTTAAGGCAGAAGATTTAAAACGGGCGATCAAAGAAATGTACCGTGTTTTAAAACCACATGGAAGATTGGTGATGAGTGATCCTACCTGTGAGCAGCTAATGAATGAGACTCTCAGAAATGATGAGCGACTAAGAGCATTGTGCTTAAGCGGCAGTTTGCCTATTAAAGACTATGTAAAAGCACTCACCGATGTTGGTTTTGGAACCATCGAAATAAGGGCCAGAAAACCCTATCGAATTTTAGATCCAAAAAATTACCCAACAGAAGAATTAATTTATATCGAAAGCATTGAAATTGCCGCTATAAAGGATCCTGTTTTACCCGATGGCCCCTGTATTTTTACTGGTAAAGCAGCAATTTACTTTGGAAAAGACGATTTTTTTGACGATCAAAAAGGACATGTATTGGTTAAAAATCAACCACTTGCCATTTGTGATAAAACAGCTAGACAATTAAAGGATTTAAAAAGAAACGATATTTATATTTCTGAGTCTACCTATCATTACGATGGTGGAGGTTGTTGCTAAATTAACCTATTAAAAAAGCTGCAGCTGAATATTAATTGTATCAACTTATGAAAAAAATAGTAGTTATTGTAGTCATGTTATTCCTTAGCAAAAATAATTTTGTAACGGAGGCGGCCCCTATTAACAACAATCTAAACCACAGTACCTGGAATTTATTATTAAAAAAACACGTAAGTGACCAAGGAAAGGTAGATTATCTTGGATTTAAAAAAGACCTAACAGAGCTGAATGCTTACTTGGAGTGGCTATCCAATTCCATACCCTTAGAGACCTGGTCAAAAGATCAAAAAATGGCTTTTTGGATCAATGCCTACAATGCATTAACGATTCAACTGATCGTAGATCGATATCCTATTTCTAGCATTAAGGATATTTTCAATCCATGGAATATCAAAGTCATTACCATTGCAAATAAATCGCTATCTTTAAATAATATTGAACATGATATATTAAGAAAAATGGGTGATCCCAGAATTCACTTTGGGATTGTCTGTGCTTCCATATCCTGTCCAAAATTACAAAATGAGGCGTTTAGCACTCAAAATATAAACCGCCTATTAAATAAGGCAAGTAAGGAGTTTTTAGCAGATACCACTAAAAATAACATTACTACAAATTCAGTTGAACTTTCAAAAATATTTAAATGGTTTGCAAAGGATTTTAAGCAAGAAGGAAGCCTGATTGATTTTTTAAATAGATATAGTGATATTACTATTGCTAGCGATTCAAAAATATCTTTTAAGGATTATAATTGGGGATTAAATGATTAAAATTTCGATTATTATCCCCATTTTAAATGAAGAGAAAAATATTATTTCTTTACTGGAATATCTGGAACAACATAGCAGTAAAAAAAATAGTTTCGAGCTACTCATTGTAGACGGAGGAAGTACCGATGGATCCATTAGCAAAATTGAAAACTATATTAAAAACCATCATCATATAGCATTACTTCCTTCGGAGCGCGGTAGGGCCAAACAAATGAATCGAGGGAGACTTCAGGCTAATGGCGCTATTTTGTATTTTTTACACGCCGATAGTTATCCTCCCAAAAATTTTGATCAATACCTTATCGACGAAGTTAAAAAGGGAAACTTGGCAGGTTGTTTTAAAATGAAATTTAACCATCCGCATTGGTGGTTAAAACTTGCCTCTTGGTTTACTCAATTTAATTGGAGCATTTGCAGAGGCGGCGATCAAAGCCAATACATTACTGCTACTTTATTTGACGAGATTGGTGGCTTTAACGAGGATTATATCATTTACGAGGATCAAATTTTAATTAAGGAGCTTTATAAAAGAAATCAATTTACAGTGATTCAAAAATGGATTTATACCTCAGCAAGATTGTATGAACAAAAAGGTATTTGGACCTTACAATACCATTTTTGGGCTATTTATATAAAAAAATGGTTAGGAGCTGATGCAACTTCATTACATCGTTATTACTCGAGGCACATCGCTTCGTAAAAGGTTTGGTTTAAAATTATGTTATTCTATCACAAATAAAGAAGAATTAATTTTCTAATAGTTCGAGGCTTGGAGAGAGATAATTTAAGAGTGGTTCTTGAAATAATTGTTCGTTTAAGGATAAGAATTCTATATAAGCTTTATAAAGTTCGTGTTCAAACTTTAAAATTTCAATGTCTTTTTTATTTTGAAGAATTTTGAGATTTAATAGCAGTAATGGTGAAACTCCTTCCATTTTTTGGTAGGCCTTATAAATAGATGTAACACTACTATTTTCGTATTGTTTTTGTAATACCGTATAATTTACTTTGGAAGTTTCAAATTCATTTTTAGCAAATGATACTTTTAGTTGATGCTTTTTTAATGCATCGTTTAAACTGTTTTGTTTAATTGTTTTCTCAAAATAAAACTCACTTTTATCTTGTCTAGCAGCAGCAAAAAAAGGTAAGTTGATTGCCAAACCTATGGACAAATTATCTTCAAATAAATTTTCCGATTTTCCGATATATTTTGCCTGAACAAAATCCAATAATTGGTTCGATTTTGCAATGGAAAGACTCATTTCATTTTCCAGTGTATTTATTTTTAATTTTTGAAGTGTCACAAATAAATACTCGTTTGAAATAGAGTCAGAAAAAGGAAAGTTTATAATTTGTTCTGGACTAATTAAATTAGAAGTTTCAATACTGACAGTGTTTAGAACTAAAACTTTTTTTAGATAGTCCTCTAAATCTTTCTTAATTTTACGAAGTTGTATAATCTTTAGGTTGATTGCTAATAAATCTTCTTCAGATTCTATTACATCTTTAACTTCAAAATCTTCATGGAAAACTTGATGCCCCAATAAATCTAATTTATCTTTTAATTGTTGTTGTTTGATTGCATAAAGTATTGCTGTTTTTTTATTAAATATATAATCTAATGCAAGTAAGTACCTGTTTTTTAAAGATTCGTTGATTTTTATTTTGTTTTCTAGTCGGACTTCTTGAATTTTATTAGCATAAATATTTTTTTGACTCGATATTTCTCTAAAATTATTAGGTTTTATTCGTACCGAAAATTCTTGAAAGGTTTCAATAAAACGCCTAGTTTCCAATCTAAATTGAGTACTTTTTATTAAGGGAATATTATAATTTTTACTACTTAATAAGGTGATCGTAGTAGAATCTTGATCAACTAAATTAGAATCAATTGTTGAACTTAAAAAACTGTTTAACGTTAACCTTTCTTGAGCTTGAATAAGCGTAGCTCCAAACAAAAGACCTAAAAATAATATAGCTTTTAATTTGACCTTTACTAGTTTAAAAAGAGGAATTATCATATCAAAAATCTATTAGTAAACTAGATTTAAAATCACTTTTTCTTTTTGCAGAAAAGGATTGTCAGGTGGTATTTCTATAATGATTTCTCTACCAAAAGTTTTAAGCTCCTTTATTTTTCTGAGTCTTGGCGGAATTTCTACAATTCTGGAACCTAAGGTTTTTACGACTCCTTTATTTTGGATATCAGGTCTTGAACTAGAGTAAATGGCTATAGAATCATCAATGTTTATTTTTAAAATAAGTTCCTCGTGAATATACCCTACCACTAAGTTGGGGCTTTCTTCGTAAAAAGAGATCAGCGCTCCAAAGGAGGTTATTTTTTCTCCTTCTTTACAATGTACATTTCCAATTAATCCGTCTGCTGGAGCTACGATAAGCTCATCTCTTTTCCTTTTGATATAATACTCCAATTGGGCTTCTTGAGCTTTAATTTCAGAAAGAATGGGATTATTTTGGGCAAATCGCTCACTCTTTAAATTATTAATTTGAGTGAAAATTATTTCCTGTGTTTGTTGTAATTCTAATTCTAATGAAGCTAATTTTATCTGGGTTGGATTGGTAATACCTTTGGATTCACTGACAACCAAATCTATACTTGTGATTTTTTTTGATAATTCTTTGTTGTTTTTTAGTTTGACTTTTAATTGGTCTATCTGTGATTGAATTTTACTGGTTTGCTCTTTCAGTTCAATTTCGTATTGAAGGATTCTCCAGTCCAAATCAGATTTCCATAAATTATACTTGGTTTGTAGTTCTTCAATTTTATATTCTACATCACTCGTTTTTATGGGTAGCGTTGCTGAAACCACATTTAATAGGGGCGTTCCTTTTTTAACCTTTTGGCCTACCGTAACAAATATTTTTTCTACTTCAATGGCATTTTCCATGCTAATCTCTGTTTCTTTGTTATCAGCAAATCCATAAAATGTTACGGTGCTATCTGCTTTGAAAAAAAGTGAATAAAGTAATAAAACACAGATTAGTATTGCAACCAGATAAATAAGGTTAAATTTTTTCATAATCATCTTTGAAATTTATCCTCACATTAAATATTCCATCCATTACAGCTAATTCATTAACTAATACTCGTGCTTTCTCTTTACTTTCTATTTTAATTTTAAAATCGAAGGAAACCATCTGAATTACAGTATCTCCACTTTTTTTATTATTGATAGCATACTTTGATAGGTTTACCTTTACACAGGTATTACTTAGATGATCTTCAATGATTTTACGCTTATTAGATGCTAATAAAATATCATTGGGAATGTCAAACTGTAAACTTGCAATAACCGATGTTTTTTTACTTAAATCGGAATAATGTATTAACAATACCACCAAACAAAAGCCCAGTGTCCCAATTACTGCAATCGTAATTCCATAAACTCCAGCAGCTATACCAACTGTAATAGAGGTAAACATAAATGCCATGTTTCTTGGGTTTCGAAGCGTAGTTCTAAACCTAATAATGGCAAGTGCCCCCAACATACCAAGTCCCCTTGCTAGACTGTCACCAATTGCTTGCATTACTGTTGCTACTGGAATAGATATTAGTATTAGAGCTTGTATAAAATATTTTGGACTTTCTAATTCTCTGGAAGTCTTCTGATAAATCAAAGCAATTAAAGAGGACAAAACAAATGAAACTAATGCTATTACAATTACATTGGTTAAACTAGATCCCTCTAAATTATTGGTCAAACTTGAAAAATCAAACATACTATTTTACTATTTTTT
>SGZH01000030.1 GCA_004214175.1 Flavobacteriales bacterium
GATATAGTCTAAATACTGAATTTCAGCTATTGGACGTAATCCTCTCATTGACATTCCAATTCCTTGCCCTAAGATGGTTGCTTCTCTAATCCCAGTATCGGCAACACGAATTTCTCCAAATTTTTTTTGTAATCCCTCCAAGCCTTGGTTCACATCACCAATCGTTCCACTATCCTCACCAAATATAATTACTTCTGGATGTTTTGATAAAATAGCGTCAAAATTATTTCTAAGTAAAATTCTAGCATCTACCTCTTCGGAATAGTCATTAAAGACTGGTTTAATTTCTTCGACTGAAGTTGCGTTTCCAGATACTTCAGAATACAAATGAGCACTATATTTTGGATTTATTAATTCGAAATAATTTTTAAGCCAATCTTGTAATTGTTCTTTTTCAACTGAGTATTCACCAATCAAATAGCGAAGTGCTTTTCTTGCAGTACTTATAATTTCTCTTCGCAACGGTTCACTTTTAGATGCTAGTTCAGAGGAAATTGTATCTATAAATACCTTGTTCCTACTTTTTTCTGCTGCATTATTGATGAGTGTTATAGCTTCTTTTTGCTCTTTGATCTGAGGTTCTATATAAGATTTCCAAGCAGTGTTTTTTCCATCTCTTACTTCTTTTTTTATTGTTTTTTCAAGAATTGATAATTCTTCTTCTGTGGCTATGCTACTTTCAATGATCCACTCTCGCATTTTAATGTTACAATCATTTTCTTTTTCCCACTTTAATCTATCTTCATTCTTATATCGCTCATGGGACCCACTTGTGGAATGTCCTTGTGGTTGAGTAAGCTCATTAACATGGATTAAAACAGGAACATGATCTTCTCTTGCTATTTTTGATGCTTTTTGATATGCTTCTATTAAATTTGGATAATCCCATCCGTAAACTTTAATAATTTCATATCCATCAATATGTTCAGATCTTTCGAAACCTTTAAGAACATCAGAAATATTTTCTTTGGTGGTCTGATGTTTAGCATGAACAGATATACCATAATCATCATCCCAAACACTAACTACCATAGGTATTTGTAGTACTCCAGCAGCATTAATAGATTCCCAAAATAAACCTTCGCTAGTACTTGCATTTCCTATAGTTCCCCACGCAACCTCATTTCCATTTGTTGTAAAAGATGTAAAATCTTCTAGCCCTTTTTGATTCCTGTATATTTTTGAGGCTTGAGCTAAACCAACCAATCTTGGCATCTGTCCAGCTGTTGGAGAGATATCGGGACTGCTATTTTTTTGTTTAACCAGGTTTTTCCAGGAATTATCTTCATTCAAGCTGTGTGTCGAAAAATGACCTCCCATTTGTCTTCCTGAGCTCATAGGATCAGCTTTGTCATCAGTATGTGCATACAAACCTGCAAAAAATTGTTGGATGGTTAATTTGCCTATAGCCATCATAAAAGTTTGATCTCTATAATATCCACTCCTCCAGTCACCATTCTTGAATGCCTTTGCCCAAGCAAGTTGTGGTACTTCCTTTCCATCTCCAAAAATCCCAAACTTAGCCTTTCCAGTTAAAACTTCTCTTCGACCAAGATAGCTACATTCTCGACTTGTTATGGCAATTTTATAATCATTTAAAACTTCCTTCTTAAAATCTTCGAATGTTAATTTATTATTTATTTCAGAGCTAGTGTGCATATTTTATTTTAACTTATTTGATTACAAAAATAGTAAAAAACAGAATTTTATACAATTTTCATATATGTGTCAAAATAAATATCAATTCCTAAAATATTCTGCTTTTTAAAAGTCAAAAAATACGATATTTTAATCTTTTTAGTGTTTTGGTAAATTATTCAATAATATTAATTTTTTAAAAAAAAATAGAGTATAACTAAAATAAACTCCATAAAAAAATAATTGTTTAATACCATTTTCTTGTAAACAAACCAAAAAGTGTTTTAAGGTCAAGTGTAACTATAAACCGTATTTTTTGATCGTATCTAGGTTGAGCTATTTCCCAACCAAGGTTTGAGTAGACTGGAAAAAATAATTCAAAATAATCTTCTACCAAACTCAGACGTATCCCACTGTCATATACAAATTCAGTTCCTTGGTTTTTATTATTTACCCAACCTAGATCACCATAAGCTTGGATCCATCTCCAAATATTAGTACTTAGGTTTAGCGTAGTCAACCAAGTATTTGAATATGCAGGTTGTAATTTTGATTTAAAACCGCCTTCAGCGATAATTAATTGTTGACTAAATAAACCAGCAACATCACTTCTTCCATAATAATTAAAATCAAATAAATAATCTGTGGGTCGGTCTAAAGCAAAACTAAAATAATCGTCATCTAGTTTAGTATTATTTTTTATAAATAAACCCGTAAATAACCGGATATCGATTTTACGATTATTATTAAATAATTTTCTATAGTTTAGAGTTGTTGAAATTTTACTAAAATCTGCAGATACCTGATAATCTATAATGGCCTTATAATAATTAATTAGATTTGGATTGGAATATATATAATTGATGTCAAAAACACTATAATTGGGAGATTCTAGCGCTATGTTTGGATTTTTATCTCGGTCCACTGTAACATTCCTAATATTGATTATATGTTTTTTATTATTTCTTAAATCTTTGCTATCTCTAAAACCCACTGAAGCAAAAGGACTAAATCTCTTATAGAACAATCCACTATTGTAGGAATAATAACTTCCAGAAAAACCAAGCCTATAGAAATATAAGTTTCCAAACTCAGGCATTTCTTTATACAATACAGATCCACTACCAACCAATGTATTTGATTTTAGTGCCCACATAGGAGTTATTTTATATTGAAAAGGTTTTCTTAAAAGAGTTTTGTTATAAAACATAGAACCAATGGTTATACCATCATATATGTTATAATTGTAGGCGGGCATTATAAAAAGCTGATTGTAATGCGGATTTTCTACATCCTTAAAAAGTCGAACCTGAAATGGTTTATTGGTAAGCCCTTTAATTTTCTTGTAATTATTTCTTTGATTTATTTCCGGAATTTGACCTTCAAAATTAACTGCAATTCTTTTAATATTTTTAGCAGGTATTTTTACAGTAACCAAAGAGTCAAAAGGATCCAGCCATTTCTTGAATACAATGTTTTGTTTATTGAGACCATAAATTGAAACAGGAAGGGTCGTATTTTTTTTATGGAGGATATTAATTTTTAAAGAATCTTCTGAAGACACTAGATTTTTTAATTTAAAGTCAATGCTACTCCGATTATCAATATAATCTTCAAAAAACCAATCAATTGGTTTATCAGTATTTCTTTGTAAATATATTTTAAAATCTAAAGCCGTAATTGGGCTTAGTTTATTTTCTGCATAAAACTCTTTAATGGATTTTAATAAAGGTTCTTTACCAATATATGCGGAAAGATAAACCAATCCGTTACCAGTGTGATAGTCACTAGCGATGTCTTTATTAAATTTTAGTAGTGAATCTTTAGGGACCGTATTTTTTTGATGAAGGTTATACTTCGCCATATTCATATATAGTAAAGAATACTGTTTATTAAAGTCTAATTCGGAGGCATGAAAAATTTTTAATATCCAAAGCTTACTCAAATTACCCATTAGTTTCATAGTTGGATAATAGGTTTCTATATAATGAATCATTAAATAGACTTGAAATGCGCCAATTAGCCAATGATCTTTCCGCGGATTAACAGAAAGGGTGTTTTCGAGGTAGGTTCGAGTCATTATTTTTAACATTTCAATATTATACTCAAAACCTTCGGGAAAGGGGCTAATAAACTCAGGTAATAAGTTTAAACCATAAACAGGATTCCGTTCATAGTCTATTTCACTAATGATCATTTTATCATAGGGATACTCCCCTAAATTTTGATCTAAAAAATAAGTAATCCGGTCAATTATTAATGCCTGTGATATTGACGATATATTTTTGTGAGTATGATTTGTAGAAACAATAAATTTATCGGTTTCTAATGTTTGATAGTTAGAAACTTTTAAAAATTGTAATTTCACGTTCATTCTTTGTTCACCCTCTAGTTGTGTTACCTTTATTTTGTCATCAATACTTTCTGATACTACATTTAAATCGGTGATTAATTGATAATTTTCTGGAGTTTTAAACTTAATTTTAAAAGTACTAGGAGCAAGGTATAAATCATTTAAATCTTTATTGCTATAAATCTGCCATTTTTTGTCGAATACCGCTGGTGATAAATACCAGTACCTGACTTTAACATTTCCATTTTTAGTAATTCCATAACGCGTGAATTTATCATCGGGTAAAATAATTTTGTATTCTAATTTTAGAATATATTCTTCACCAGGCAATAGTTTTTTGTCTAGTTCTACTTTAATGATATCCAATTGACTGAGCCTTTTCCAATCCAAAGATTTATTAATACTGTTATCGATTTTAATTATTTGAGTATGCCCTCTATTTTTATTATTCTCAAAATGGAAAGAAGCTTGGTAATTTTCAGCAAATCTTTTTGCAAGCGGAGTGTTTTTAGTTGAAAAACTATTGGCCCAATCGTTTAAATATATTTCATTTAAGGTTGAATCAGAATTATTTTCATAAATTAATTCTTGTTCAATTACTATAGATTTTGATTCGGGTAACAGAGATGCATTAATGATAATTTCATGCTGTGCTTTAACTTGCGTAACAATTAAAAAAAACACAAATAATATGTATTTTTTTAAGTACAATTATATTTTTAAGAATTTTTGAATTCCGTCTAATTCACTAGAAATTATGAAATACAACCCACTTTCTAGATCTGATGTATTAATTTGAATAGTCTCATTATTATTTGTAATCACTGTTTTTACTTTTTGCCCCAATATATTGAATATATTAATAGATATTTTACTTTGTATTAAGTTCTGTATTTCCAATATTAGATTGTCAGTTACCAGTGTATTGTAAACTTTTAAATCTTCATCAAATGAAAAGTCTTGATTGTTTAATATGAATTCTTTCGTAGTTTCTAATTTCATTATAACAGGAAGGTGATCACTCATACTATACAATTGGTTTCTTAATGTCTGACTATATTCGCCTATGCAGGTCTCATCACTAATATCTAAATTATAACAATTTGCATTATTTCCTAGGGCTTTGTAGCTATCTGGAACATAATAAATATTTTGATTAGTGATCATGTTTTCAGAAATTGTAATGAAATCAAAACGATCGTCAAGACCTCCACCTGCACCACCATTTGGACCTGAAACCAATCGCGTACTTTGAGTGTGAATATCTTGAAAATTTTCGTTATTGTGCCAAGTACCAGGGGTATTTATAGGATCTACCATTACAATAGCATTGTTTGTATCTATAATTTCTTGATATGCAGGCTCTTCAGATGTATATAAATTAAAATCACCTGCGAACAATACAAAAGAACTAGAATCTAAATTTTCTAAATCATCTGTAAACTCGTTTACCATTTCTAAACGAAGATTTTCATTGGAAGATCCTTGACTAGATTTTAAATGAGCAACATAAATATAAATTAATATTGGATCGGATGCTTGATCTATGGTATTTAATTTTAATACATATTTATTAATATCTCTTAATGGAGTTAGTAATATTTCAGATGATTCTAATAAAAACTTATCGTTTCTGTAGTATAATAATTGTTGTAAACTATTACTTCCAGATTGATTAGCAACAAATTCAGCACGAGAGTAATTATCTGTATTATAATTTAGAGAAATATTTAAAATTTCATCGGCACCTATTTCATTTTGTAGTTCACAGATTAGAAATAAATCAGGTTTAAAATCTGTGAAAATATTTCTTAATATTACTGAGCGTCCACCTGGAGTAGCCTCTGGAAAATTTAGTAAATTATAAAACATTACATTAATTGTTTCCTGTGCAAAAGAATTGAAGCTTAAAACAGCTACAGCTACATATATAATAAATTTCATAGGGTGGGGATAGTATACTATTTTTTAAAAATTAGGTTCTAAATTATATTTTTCGTAAAAATCATTTAGGATTTCAATAACTTCATCTTCTGTATCAACAATATTTAGTAAATATAAATCTTCTTTACTGATATTGTTATGAGAATCAAGAAGAGTTTCTTTTATCCAATCAACTAGACCACTCCAAAATTTCTTTCCAACTAGAATAATTGGAAATTTTCCAATTTTGTGAGTTTGTATTAAAGTTATTGCTTCAAAAAGTTCATCTAATGTTCCGAACCCTCCGGGCATTACAATAAATCCTTGAGAGTATTTCACAAACATTACTTTTCTTACAAAAAAATAATCAAAGTCAATACTTTTATCACTATCTATGTAAGGATTGTCGTGTTGTTCAAAAGGTAACTCTATATTTAATCCAACTGAGGTTCCTCCAGCATTATAAGCTCCTTTATTTGCTGCCTCCATAATTCCTGGACCACCACCAGTGATGACTCCATATCCATTGTCAGATATTTTTTTAGCTATATTAACAGCTAATTGATAATAATTATCAGCTGGCTTGGTTCTTGCAGAACCAAAAATAGATACACATGGACCAATTTTACTTAACTTTTCATACCCATTCACAAATTCTCCCATAATTTTGAAAATTGCCCAAGAGTCATTTGTTTTAACTTCATTCCAATTTTTTGGATTTCTTTCTTTTTTCATAGTTGTATTATGTTTTTAATGTAAACAAAACTCTATTATGGATTGTTTTGCTAATTTAATTCTTTTTTCAAATAACGGGCTGTGTGGCTTTTCTTAACTTTCACTATTTCTTCAGGTGTTCCTTTTGCTAATACTTGTCCACCGCTTTTTCCTCCCTCTGGACCAATGTCAATTATATAATCTACTGTTTTTATTACATCTAAATTATGTTCAATTATAACTACAGTATTTCCTTTGTCAACAATTTTATTCAGTACATTAAGTAAGATTCTAATATCCTCAAAATGTAGTCCTGTTGTAGGTTCGTCTAATATATAAAACGTATTACCTGTATCTCTTTTTGATAATTCTGTTGCTAACTTAATTCGTTGCGCCTCTCCTCCAGAAAGTGTAGTTGACTGTTGCCCCAATGTTATATAACCTAGACCCACATCCTTAATAGTTTTTAATTTCCTGTATATTTTTGGAATGTTTTCAAATAAAGTACAAGCATCTTCAATTGTCATATCTAACACATCGTAAATAGATTTTCCTTTATATTTGATTTCTAATGTTTCTCGATTAAATCGTTTTCCTTGGCAATTTTCACATTCTACATAAACATCGGGTAAAAAATTCATCTCAATCACTCGTAAACCTCCTCCTTTACAATTCTCACAACGCCCTCCAGTTACATTAAAACTAAATCTTCCTGGTTTATAGCCTCGAATCATAGCCTCAGGAACCTTTGAAAACAAACTTCTTATTTCGGCAAATACACCCGTATAGGTCGCGGGGTTTGATCGAGGAGTTCTGCCAATTGGAGACTGATTGATATCGATTACTTTATCGATATGCTTTAATCCATCTATTTTATGGTAAGGCATGGGTCTTTTTACACCATTAAAAAAATAGGTATTCAGAATAGGATAGAGGGTTTCATTAATCAATGTTGATTTTCCACTTCCAGATACACCGGTTATTCCAATCATCTTGCCCAAAGGAATTTCTACAGATATATTTTTTAGGTTATGCCCTGAGGCTCCAGATAATTTTAATTTATTACCATTTCCCTTTCTTCTTTTTTTCGGAATAGCTATTTCTTTTCTTCCATTTAAATAATCAGAGGTAAGCGTTTGTTGTTTTAAAATCTCTTGTGGTGTCCCAGTAGCATCAATAATGCCTCCGTGTTTACCGGCAGCTGGGCCTATATCGATCACATAATCTGCAGCCTCTATCATCTCTTTGTCGTGTTCTACGACAATAACGGAGTTTCCAATGTTTTTAAGTTTGATTAGTGAATCAATTAATTTTTCATTATCTCGTTGATGAAGACCTATACTAGGCTCATCGAGTATATATAATACTCCAACTAATTGAGATCCAATTTGAGTTGCTAATCGAATCCTTTGAGCTTCTCCACCAGAAAGAGATTTTGAACTTCGGTCTAGAGTTAAATAGGTAAGGCCAACATCTATTAAGAATTGCAAACGAGTTTTTATTTCTTTAATTATTTCCTCTCCAATTTTAATTTGATTTTTTGATAAATTTGACTTCAAAGTTTTGAACCATTCCGCTAAATCTAATATATCCATCTGGGCTAGCTCCGATATATTTTTATCATTTACTTTGAAGTAAAGTGATTCTTTTCTAAGTCTCGATCCTTTACAATCTTTACAGTCGGTATGATCCATGAAATCTTTTGCCCATCTTTTTAAAGATTTAGATTCATTGTCTTCAAAAGTATTTTTAATAAAGTTAGCGATTCCTTCAAAATCTATTTTATAGCTTCTTGTAATTCCAAGAGTTTTAGATTCTACTTCGAACTTTTCGTTAGCCCCATAAAGTATTACTTCAATTGCTTCTTTAGGAATTTTTTTAAAAGGATCAGACAATTTAAAATTGTATCGTTGTGCGATAAGGTCTAACTGCTTGAAAATCCAAGTTTGTTTTTGAGATCCTAGAGGAGCTAAAGCCCCTTGAATTATAGAAAGATTTTGATCAGGAACAATTTTATTATCATTCACTTCATATAATTTACCCAACCCTTTACAAGTTGTGCACATTCCCTTGGGGGAATTGAATGAGAAATTATTTGGTTCTGGATTTGGATAAGAAATTCCACTGCTTTCGCACATTAACGAACGACTAAAATAACGTGTTTTCTTAGAATCATTATCTAAAATTAACATCACATCATCTCCATGATACATAGCAGTTTTAATAGATTCAGGTAGTCTTTTGTCAAAAGTTAATGCTGATGAAACCTTTAAACGATCAATTACGATCTCAATATCATGGTTTTTATAACGGTCAAGCTTCATTCCCCTGACTATATCTTTTATTTCTCCGTCTACCCGAACTTTTAAAAAACCTTGCTTTGCAATTTGCTGAAATAATTCTCTATAATGACCTTTTCTTGACCTAACAACAGGGGCTAAAATAGAGATCTTTTTATCCTTAAAATCATTTAAAACTAATTCTTGGATTTTGTCATCACTGTAACTCACCATTTTTTCTCCTGTATTATAACTAAAAGCATCACTTGCTCTTGCATAGAGAAGTCTCAAGAAATCATAAATTTCTGTAATAGTTCCAACAGTTGATCTTGGGCTTTTACTAGTGGTTTTTTGTTCAATGGCAATAACAGGAGAAAGACCTTCAATTTTATCTACATCAGGTCTTTCTAAACCACCCAAAAATTGACGTGCATAAGCTGAAAAAGTTTCGATGTAACGTCGTTGACCTTCAGCATATATAGTGTCAAAAGCAAGGGAGGATTTACCACTGCCAGAAAGACCTGTAATTACGACTAACTTTTCACGTGGGATTTTAATGTCAACGTTCTTTAAATTATGGACTCTTGCACCATAAACTTCAATAAAACCCTCATTTTTTTTCATAACAAACAAAGATAATTAAATGATCCTTAAGTTTATTTAAAAGTAAAACCTTAATCTTTTTTTAACTAAGATTCAAATCACGTTATTTTAACTATTTTATACAGATGATTTTTATTTTTTTAGAGATAGAAATCAGACAATAAGTAACAGAAAAGTTTTTGTTGATACTAAATCGTCATTGAAAATAGTCGAGTATTGGGTTTATTTTCTATTAACTTTAAATCGAAGGCCATACAGATATTCCTCACATACATTCTACCTTCTTCTTTTACGATTACTTGGGTATCGGTAACTTCTATTAATTGGTCTGCCACCATTTCTTGTAATCGTCTGATAATTTGTTTTTTTATCGAAAGAGGTAAACCTAAATCCCATTCTGTTTTTAAATTACACATTAAATTTAAAATATGCTTACGAATAATTAAATCGGTTTCGGTTAATAAATGACCTCTAAATATTGGAATCACACCCTTATTTACTGTTTCTGCATACCCTTCAACTGTTTTTTCATTTTGAGCAAAACCATACCAGGAATCGCTAATAGAAGACATTCCTAAACCTATCATTAATTTTGTTTTACCTGCAGTATAGCCCATAAAGTTTCGATGAATCTGCTTGCTTAGCAAGGACTTATATAAAGTATCAGTTTTTAGCGCAAAATGATCCATTCCAATTTCTACATAGCCATTTTCGAAAAAAAGTTTTTTTCCTAATTCATATAGATGTCTTTTTTCATCATCTTTTGGTAAATCGTTATCATCAAAACCTCTTTGGCCAACTCCTTTTATCCAAGGAACATGCGCGTAACTGTAATAGGCTATTCGGTCTGGTTTTAACGTAATGGTATTTTTTATAGTGGATCGAATACTTTTTTTGGTCTGAAATGGTAATCCAAAAATTAAATCATGGCTTATAGAGTTATATCCTATTTCACGCGACCAGTCGTTTACTTTTTTAACCTGCTCAAAGCTTTGAATACGGTTAATTGCTTTTTGAACTACTGGATCATAATCTTGAATTCCAAAGCTATTTCTTCGCGCACCTAGATCGTATAAGGTCTGCAATTGCTCTTTAGTAGTGTGATTTGGATGTCCTTCATAACTGAATTCAAACTCTTTAAACTTTTCTGCCCTTTTAAAAATACCGTTGATTAGTTTTTTTAGGTTCTTAGAAGAAAAAAAAGTAGGGGTTCCACCTCCAAGATGTATTTCTCTAATCTTAGGTACTTTTACCAATAAATCACAATATAAATTCCATTCTTTAAGTACCGTATCCAAATAAGGTTCTTCTACGGTATGTCTTTTGGTAATTCGTTTATGGCAAGCACAAAAGGTACAGAGGCTTTCACAAAAAGGAAGATGAATATATAAGCTAATCCCCTCCGAATCATTACTTTCATTAAAAGCCTTTAGTGTCGAGCCTTTCCAATGGTCAATAGTTATTCCTTCCTTGTCCCAATAGGGAACCGTTGGATAACTGGTGTATCGCGGCCCTGGTATGTTGTATTTTTGAATTAAGTTTTTCATACCAAATTAGTCTTCAAATTCTTTAACAGCATCAATAAATGCTTTGGCATTTTCCAAGGGAATATTTGGTAAAATACCGTGTCCTAAATTTACAATATACCGGTCTTTACCAAAATTTCTGATCATTTCTGTTACTATTTTTTTAATTTGGGATGGGGAAGATAACAATCGGCTCGGATCCATATTTCCTTGTAATGTAATTTCGCTTCCAGTTAATTTTCTCGCTATTTTTGGGTTAATAGTCCAGTCAACTCCCAATGCAGCAGCTTTCGAGTTGGCCATTTCTTCTAAAGCAAACCAACAACCTTTTCCAAAAGCAATTACTGGAGCTACATCTTTTAAAGCCTCAATTATCTGATTAATATATTGCCAGGAAAACTCTTGGTAATCAGTAGGTGAAAGCATCCCCCCCCAGGAGTCAAATATTTGTACAGCATCTACACCTGCTTTTACTTTTTCTTTAAGGTAGGCGATCGTTGTACTTGTTATTCTTTGTAATAGGGTGTGAGCTAAAATAGGCTGTGTAAAGCAAAACTCTTTTGCTTTATCAAAGTTTTTAGAGCCTTGTCCTTGAACACAATAACATAAAATAGTCCATGGTGATCCCGCAAAACCAATTAAAGGAATTTCATTATTTAATAAGTCTTTCGATGCTTTTATGGCTTTCATGACATAATCCAACTCGACAGTAACGTCAGGAACAATGATACGGTCAAGATCCTTTTGAGTTCGAATGGGGTTTGGTAGCCAAGGGCCAATACCAGGTTTCATCTCCACTTCAATATTCATTGCTTGTGGTATTACCAAAATATCTGAAAACAAAATGGCAGCATCCATTCCATAACGTCTAATGGGCTGCACTGTAATTTCGGAAGCCAATTCAGGAGTTCTACAACGCGTAAAGAAATCATATTTTTCTCTAATTTTGATAAACTCAGGCAAATACCTTCCGGCTTGACGCATCATCCAAACAGGTGGACGCTCTACTATTTCTCCTTTAAGCGCTCTTAAATACAGATCGTTTTTATACATTTATTATGAATTATGATGTTCATCAATCGCTTGCATCGCTGCGTAAATTGCCTTTTCTATAATTTTTAAATCCTTGTTCGAAAGTGCTGTAGATAAAAACCATGCTTCAAATTGAGAAGGTGGCAAAAACACACCATTTTGAATCATACTCCAGAAAAATGTTTTAAATTTTTCGGTATCGGAAGTTTGAGCGGTCTTAAAATCTACAACTTTATTTTTTGTAAAAAATGGATTGATCATCGATCCAAATCGATTCACTTGAATTGCTATGTTATTTAATTTAGCTGCCTCTTTTAGCATGGTTTCTATTTTTTTAGCTACTTTATTAAAAGTATCGAAAGGATTTTGTTTTTTTAATTCATTTAAAGTAGCGATGCCAGAAGCCATTGCGATGGGGTTTCCTGAAAGAGTTCCCGCTTGATACATGTCGCCAAGGGGAGCAACCATTTTCATAATTTCATTTCTTGCACCATAAGCACCTACAGGAAAACCACCTCCAATTACTTTTCCAAGGCAGGTGATATCAGCTTCTAAGTCAATTAACTCTTGAGCGCCTCCAAATTTAGATCGAAAACCACTCATGACCTCATCGGCGATAATTAAAATTCCTTTTTCTTTGGTAATTCTCCTCAATTCCAATATAAATTCCAGTGAGGGTACTATTACCCCCATATTTCCGGTGATAGGTTCCAGAATGACTGCAGCGATATCATCGTGTTTGTTGATATGATTTTTAACTTTTTCAATATTATTATACTCCGCAATCAAAGTATTTTGGACAGCTTCTTTTGGAACCCCACTAGATCCAGGAAGACTAAGCGTTGCCAATCCAGAACCAGCAGCTACTAAAAGAGCGTCGGTATGACCATGGTAACACCCCGAAAATTTTATAATCTTATTTTTATTCGTAAAAGCTCTTGCCAAACGTAAGGCACTCAAAACAGCTTCGGTTCCTGAGTTAACAAAGCGAACTTTATCCATACTAGGAAAAGCGTCACAAATTATTTTTGCTAGTTCAATCTCACCCGCTGAGGTAGCACCAAAAGTATATCCATTCTTTAACGCTTTTACTATCGATTTTTCAATCTTTTTAGGACGATGTCCTAGAATCATGGGGCCATAGGACAAGACTAAATCGATGTACTGATTATTATCGACATCTATAATCTTACTTCCCTTTGCTTTTTTGATAAACAAAGGAGTTCCACCGACAGACTTATAAGCTCTAACAGGAGAATTAACTGCTCCAACTAAGTTTTTTTTACCTTCTTTAAAAAGCTTTTTCGATCTATCAAAATTCATGTGTAACTTCTTTTTAAAATTTTTGCTGCCTCTTTTGCAAAGTAAGTGATGATGATATCTGCACCTGCTCTTTTCATAGATAATAAACTTTCCATCATTACACGTTCCCCATCAATCCAACCTTTTTCAGCTGCTGCTTTTATCATTGCATATTCCCCGCTAACGTTATAGCAAGCGATAGGGTGGTCAAAGTTATTTTTTAAGTCGCTAACGATATCTAAATAGGAGAGTGCTGGTTTAACCATCAGAATATCTGCACCTTCTGCATCGTCAAAAGCTGCTTCTCTTCGCCCTACAGCTCTATTAGCGGGATCCATTTGGTAGGTTTTTCGGTCTCCAAAAGATGGGGCAGAGTCCGCTGCATCTCTAAATGGACCATAAAAAGCAGAAGCATATTTCACGGTATAACCCATTATTGGAAGATCATAATACCCTCCTTTGTCTAGTGCCGCTCTCATGGTAATAATTGTACCATCCATCATACCAGAGGGAGCCACCATATCTGCACCAGCTTTTGCATGAGAGAGGGTTTGCTTAGCAATATTGACTAAAGTGGCCTCATTGTCCACCTCAAAATTATTTATGACCCCACAATGGCCATGATTGGTATATTCACAGAAACAAACATCGGTAATCACATATAAATTAGGGTATTCTTTCTTTATATAACGAATTGCTTTTTGAATAATTCCATCATCGTTCCAGGTTTCAGTTCCTGTGTCATCTTTTTCCGAAGGAATACCAAACAATAAAACTGCTGGAATATTTAGTGCAGTTATCTCATCTAGTTCTTTAGAAATAGTATCCAGTGAAAAACGTTTTATGCCGGGCATGGACTTAATTTCCGTTTCAATATGTTCTCCTTCTTCTATAAAAATCGGATATATAAAGTCATCTACGGTTAGGTTGTTTTCTCTAACCAATCTACGAATGTTTGCTGTTTTACGGAGACGTCTGGTTCTGTTTATCATGACACTTTTATTGGATTTTCGAAATAGTTGTTAACGGCATTAATGACTCCATTTTTGGAGGTAGTTTTGGCAACAATAACGGTGTCAAAATACAATCTTGCTTTAGACGCTGTCGTTTCTCCAATACAGAATGCAACTCGATTTTTTGTCGTATTATTTTGTAAAAAACTTAAAATTCCTGATGGGCTATAAAATAATACGCCATAAAATTTTAAATCAATCTTTTGAGGAGTTAAGACCGTTTGATAACACTCAATCTCATGAATTTTAAAAGCACTCTGTTTTAAAATTTTTGGTAGTTCTTCTCGTCGTTTGTTGCCACAAAAAAAGACAATCTCTTTATCCTCTATTTTTTCTTTTAAATAAAGTGCAAGTTTTTCAGCTGAACTTTCAGCGTGAGCAATAATTCCTATTTTATTTTTAATTAATCGCTTGGTCCTTCTGCCAACACAATAAATGTCTTTAAATTCTAATTCTTCAGCAGTATAATTAAATAAAATGGCTTCTACCGCATTTTGGCTAGTAAAAACAGCATTTTTAATAGGTGTTTTTATATCTTTTAATTTTATCCTTTGGTTTTTGATAGATATAAAATCACTCATCGAAATACCAATATCAGACTGAAGCTTAGAAGTTAATTCTTTAGATAGATATTTTGTAGAGAACACATTAATGGTTTTGTCCACTTCAACGATTTCTCGCATTATTTTTTTTCCTCCATTAGATAATATGTAATTCGCTGCGAATTCTCCAAGATCATTTACTTCATTTTTTAAGGCGGTTTTACTAAACTCAATTTTCTTTTTACCATCTGGACTAAATAAAACACCTTTAAAACTTAATTCTTCTTCTTTTATGGTTGCTAAAGCCCCTATTGGAGCAGTGCATCCACCTTCTAGAACTCTAAGAAATTGACGTTCTATATGAACACAAAGCGCAGTTTCTTCGTCGTTGAGCTCTTTACAAATATCTATTACATGATTATTCTTTTCTAGTGCAGCAACCATTACTGCACCTTGAGCAGGAGCAGGAGTCATCCAATCTAATTTAATGTGCTTGTGCTTTTTGGGTAGAAGTTTTATTCTTGATAAACCGGCTAATGCAAAAATCGCAGCATTCCAGGAGCTGTCCTTAAGTTTTTGCAATCGGGTATTAACATTACCACGCAAGCCAACAATGATATGTTTTGGATAGCGGTGTAGCCATTGAGCTTTTCGTCTTAAACTACCTGTTGCAATAGTTGCCTGCTCATTTTCAAAGAAATTTTCATCTTCTCTTAAAATCAAAACATCATTATAATTTCCTCTTTTTAAAACTGCTGCTTGAACAACACCCTCTGGTAACTTTGTTGGAACGTCTTTAAGTGAATGAACCGCTACATCGATTTGCCCGTTTAATAATGCTATATCTAAACTCTTGGTGAAAACACCAGTAACACCTAATTCGTAGAGTGGTTTGTCGAGAACTTGGTCTCCTAAAGAGTCAATTTTTATAATACTCGTAGTGTGTCCTAATTCTTCTAGATGTGCTGCTACCGTGTTTGCCTGCCATAGGGCTAATTCACTAGATCGTGTCCCTATTTTAATCATTTTCTGTTAAATTTAGCTCTTTCAAGTTGAATATTTTACTGATAACCTCGATACTTTGATCAACTGAAGTTTCATCATCCTTTAGGTGCTTTACAAATTGTGTGGTAATTTTCTGAATCATGTGCGAAGTAATAAGTTCCGCATGTTCTTCATTGAAATTATTAATTTTTTTTCGATGAAAATCTATTTCATGCTCCTGAATTGTTTTTAAGGACTCTTTCAATGCATTGACAGCTGGAACAAATTTTCGGTACGATATCCAATCGTTAAATTCCTGTTTGTATTTTTCGATGATAGTTTCAGCAAATGGAATTTCTTTTTTTCTAGTATCGATGGTTTTGTCGGTAATTTTTGAAAGTTCATCAACATTCACTAGGGTGATACCAGGTCTTTCTTTTAGAGTTGAATCAACGTTTTCTGGTATCGATAAATCTAAGATTAATATTTCTTTATCTTCTTGAATGTGTTGTTGAGTTATCGTATGGTAATTTGCTCCAGTTGAGACAATTAGTATATCGGTATGATGAAGCTCATTCGTTAATTCATTTAGGTTTTTAATGGTGATTTCAGGATT
>SGZH01000031.1 GCA_004214175.1 Flavobacteriales bacterium
TATGGCTACACCAGCTTTTCCAACATCACCTTCCACTCTTTTATGGTCACTATCATAGCCTCGGTGTGTAGCTAAATCAAATGCAACAGAAAGTCCTTTTTGACCTGCTTTTAAATTTCTTCTGTAAAATGCATTGCTGTCTTCTGCTGTAGAAAAACCTGCATACTGGCGTATAGTCCAAGGCCTTCTTACATACATAGTTGAATAGGGCCCTCTTAAAAATGGTGGAATACCAGCAACAAAATTTTGATGTTTGTATTTTTTAGTCTCACATTTTGAGTGTTCAGTAGACGAAAAATTTAGATGTTGTAGGTTTTTACGTTTCATATACGTATTAAAATTCCATTTGATATAGATGTTGATAATAAGTATCAAAAGCCAATAACATACCAAAATGATTATCGGTATTACAGTCAAATACGTTAGCGCGGTAATTTTCTGCAAAAATACTTGAGTTCATGGTGTTGGTTTTAATTAAAGATTTTAACGTTGTTTTTACTTCTTCATTCTTTATATTTTCGACCAAACATGTAATAAATTCTGATTTATAATTTAAACTACTTTTCTCTGATGTTGTATCCCATAATTCCTCATTTTTTTTTAATAATACTAAAAGTTTTTTAGTGTGTGGTGTCACAATTTTATTAAAATCAAAATTGCCTAAGGCTCCTCTGTAGATATAATATCCTAAACTTTCTTGATAATTGAGATAGTTATAACCGATTCGTAAATTTTTAACGTAAATAGCTAAATCCTGTCTAAAACTATAATAGGCGTCATGAGCCAAGTCATAATCTATACCCTCACAATCTATTGTTTTAGGACTGTTTGTAAATTGATATTCTATTTGCTCCTTGCAACTTATAGCCATCAAAATTAAAATAATTAATAAACTATATATTTTCATCTTTAATTTTCTTTTTTTAGCCTTTCTTCTTCATTTAACTCAGATAGACGCCGCTCTAATATTGGCTCAATCAATGTTTTTCTGGGATTGGATTTTGAAAAAGGATATAATTCTAAATTATCTTTCATTTGATCCTCTGTGTTTTGATGGATGTTAGTTCCTAACAAAATCAGTTTTCCTGAATTAAATAAATTTTGTTCTTTTGATGCAGTTTCCTTAATTTTTTTTTGAATAACTCCTTTTTTTAACTGACTTAAAAAACCTCCACTGGCTTCAATATTTTTAAACAGAACCAAAGCTTTTTCTGATAGTTGTTTAGTTAAATATTCTATATAATAGGATCCTTTAGCTGGATCGTTTGAAGCTTTAAAATAACTCTCTTCTCTTAAAATAAGTAGTTGATTTCTGGCAATTCTTTCACCAAACTCGTTTTTTTTATGATAAATAGAATCATAGGCTTCGCTACAAACTGTATTTGATCCACCAATAATCGCACTCATATATTCAGTAGTGGTTCGAAGCATATTAATGTTATAATCATAAATAGTTTTATTGCGATGCGATGGCATGGTGATGATATGGCAAGTCTCTGAAATACCGTATTCTTTTGCAAGTATTTTATAAAGTAAACGAAGTGCTCGTATTTTTGCTATCTCAAAAAAATAATTTGATCCAACACTTAATTTAAAAGTAATTTTAAAATCGGATAAATTAGTATCGTTAAAATAGTTTAGATACTCATTTGCATGTGCTAAACTATATGCTAGTTGTTGTATGATGTTGGCTCCACTGTTTTGATATAGCTTTCCATCTATCGCTACTATATGCTCCTGTGCTTTTTGATTTTTAATCTTTCTAAGAATCTCAAAATCTTCATTTAAATTGTGGAACCAGTTCCCTGTTCTTGATAGATTACCAATTGGATCTAAATTATAATAAACAAGGCATTTCTTATCTGAAAAAAAATCAATTAAGTTTGTAATGAAAGGTTCAGAGAGGAAAGAAAAATTAAAGTATATGGTAGCCTTTTGGAAAGGAAAGTCTTTAAATGTACTAGGAATATCAAACTCTTCGTCAGCTTTAAGTAGTACACACTCTGCACCTCTTTCTAGAGCATTTAGGATGAAATGATTACTAACAGATTCGTTATTAATAAATATGGTTTGTGCAATGTTCCAATCATTTGGAATTTTTACTTTTTTGGAATAATGATTAGTGTCTGTTTCATCCAGGTGATAAAAAGGTTTTACATCAATTCCTTCTAGATTTTTCCAAACGAGGGTGTCATTATAATCAGCACCTTTTAGATCTACTTGAATTTTCTGTTTCCATTCTTTAGCGGAAACTTCGTTAAACTCATTAAACAAATAATGACTCATTAATTTTTTGTTTTAACACTATCCTCGTGTTCTATTAAATAAATTTCTTCGTTTTTCTTTTTGAGGTAATATTCTTCTCTAGCAAACTTTTCAATTTCAGAACTATCTTTCATTTTTTCAATAAATAATTTGTCATTCATTATTTCCTCCAGATACTCCTCTTTATTTTTTTCTAACTTTTTGATATCATTATTTAATTCCTGATGGATTAAAAATGAATTGGTATCAAAAAAAATCATCCAAATGATAAACAAAACTGTAATAATCAAATATTTATTACTAATAATTCGAACCCATTTATTATTTTTTATTTTAGAGATCAGCTTCAATTTTCTATTAACCTTTGATTGATAATTTTTCTTAAAAGGCTCACAGCAACTGTATTATATCTATTATTAGGAATAATTATATCTGCAAACTCTTTGGTAGGTTCAATAAACTGTTGATGCATTGGTTTTAGGGTATTTTGATAACGATCTAACACTTCATCTAAATTTCTACCTCTTTCTGCCATATCTCTTCTCAACCTTCTTATTAAACGCTCATCACTATCCGTGTGAACATAGAGCTTCATATCAAAAAGTTTTCTAATATCAGTATGTGTTAATATCAATATGCCTTCTACTATGATTACTTTTTTTGGATAAGTAGTAATGGTTTTGTCAGTTCGATTATGTTCCACAAAGGAATAGATAGGTTGTTCGATGGATTTCCCCTTCTTTAATTCTTTTAAATGTAAAACTAAAAGGTCGAAATCAATTGCTTTTGGATGATCAAAATTAATTTTTGCTCTATCATCTAAAGACAGATGACTCGTATCTTTATAATATGAATCTTGCGAGATAACACAAACTTCACCTTCAGGCAATTCTTGTATTATTTGGTTAACAACAGTAGTTTTCCCACTTCCGGTTCCTCCGGCTATTCCAATTACAAGCATAAAAATGATTTTTACAAAGGTAACTGAATTGCACTTTTTTACCTAAATTTTAATGTAATTAAAACTAGTTGTTATTTGATAGATTACTTTTTATGTATACTTTTACAGCTTTATTCGGGATGTAGCTTAGTCCGGTTAAAGTGCTGGTCTGGGGGACCAGAGATCGGAGGTTCGAATCCTCTCATCCCGACTTAAATGACCTAATTGATACGATTTAATTGGGTTTTTTATTTTTCCATTATATTTAAAAAAAATAAGTTTTATGAGATACTAAAAATTTTATTAAATAAAATTTCACAACTAGTTATAAAGATATATGTAAGTGTTGAGTGAAGTTGCAATTAAAAGCCACAAAAAATATGGAATTATTAATAAGCTTTTAAATTTTAATAATTTTCTATAGCTTATCAAAAACAAAGCTACAATTATAGTTAGAGCTATGATGCATAAGAGTCCATATCCAATTGCGTGTTGGTTGAAAAAAATATAATTCCAACTTATGTTTAATGACAATTGTGTTAGGTACAATAGAACCAAACTTGAATTAGATATTTCTATATAAAGGTAAGCCATATATAATGAGAAACATATCATAATAGTTGTCCATGCTACACCAAAAACCCAACCTGGTGGTGTCCATGGAGCTTGATTTAAACTAATATACCAATTTGTCATTGGGCCGTTATCCATAAGCCAACTTCCAATAACTAAGGCGCTAAAGTTTAAAACTAAAAAAAAAATACTAATTTTTAAAAGCTTCATTTTACTTTAGGTGTTTTGTGATTTTGGTATTTAGAGGTTTTGTTATGGAGTAATAATAATCAATAAAATCACCATTTCTTCCAATCAGATATTTTTGAAAATTCCATTTGACACTTGTACTAATTTTTCCATTTTTAGTTTCATCTGTTAGCCATTGGTAAAGTGGGTGTTTGTTTTTTCCTTTAACATTTACTTTTTCAGTCATTAAAAAAGAAATTCCATAATTAGCTTTACAAAAAGATTGGATTTCTTTTGTAGAACCAGGTTCTTGTTTGCCGAATTGATTGCAGGGAACGCCTATAACGATTAATTTATCTTTATAGGTTTCGTATAATTTTTGTAAATCATCATACTGGCTAGTGAAACCACATTCAGAAGCAACATTAACGAACAGTATATATTTTCCTTTGTAATTATCTAATTTAATTGGCTCTCCAGCTAAATTTTTTATTTCAATATCATAAATAGATTCAGATGATGTATGCTGAGAAAAACATTTACTAAAAAAAGTGAGCATAAATATTATTATTAAATTATGTTTCATTTATTAATTCTGTATCAGAATCTATTTAATAATCTAAATTACTATTATTGGTTTTAATTAAATCAATTTTTAGATAATTTAATTATTGATATAATTTTGTAACTCAGTTATTTTTTTAGAATCATTAAAAACGCCACCATAGTAAGAAGTTACTGTAGCAGATGATTCATCTTTAATTCCTCTAGAAGATACACAGAGGTGTTTGGCATCTATAATTACTGCGATATCATCAGTTCCCAGGATTTTAGAAAGTTCGTTAGCAATCTGGTTGGTAAGTCGCTCTTGAACCTGGGGGCGTTTTGCAAAATACTGAACGATTCTGTTCAATTTTGATAAACCAATAACTTTTCCAGAAGATATGTAGGCCAAGTGAGCTTTTCCGATAATTGGAACAAAATGGTGTTCACAATTAGAATAAAAAGTTATATTTTTTTCAACCAACATTTGGTTGTATCGATATTTATTCTCAAACAATGCAATTTTTGGTTTATTTGCAGGGTTTAATCCTGAAAAGATTTCATCAATATACATTTTTGCAACTCGTTTTGGGGTGCCCTTTAGTGAATCATCAGTTAAATCTAAACCCATTACGTTCATGATTTCTTCAAACAACAATGCGATTTTATTTTTCTTTTCTTCATTAGAAGCTTTAAAAGCATCTTTTCTCATAGGTGTTTCAAGGCTAGTAGAAATATGATCATCACCTATTTCACTAGCTGATAAACCATTTAAATTTTGAACCTTAATTTCCATTTTATTTATTTCTTTTGTTTTCATAATTTGTATTTAAGAGAATGTTTTGTAATTATTGATTTTTACATCTTTTGCTTTAAGATCAAACATTAAATTATAGAGCCCGAAAAATGTTCTATTCATATATATAAAATGTTTAGAACCTCTGTTACCATTTATTTTACGTAATTCACTGTTTTTACTAAATTTAGTACCTAGATCAGCAATTTTTTGGAAGAACAAGGGGTTTGAAAAATCAAAAAACTTAGATTGGAAAGGCAATGTAAATAAACTTAATAATTCATAAAACATTTTGGATAAAAATTCACTCTCTTCTTTAGTGTCTTCTTCTCTAAGTATACCCAATTCAACTAATTTAATCTTGAATTTTTTTTGATCTAAGAGGTTGTTTTTTTCTGCTAACTCAAAATAAGGTATGTAAAATTCTTCTGGGATTTCCTTCATACAACCAAAATCAATGGCTATTAATTCGCCATGTTTTGAAATTAGAAAATTCCCAGGATGAGGATCTGCATTTACTTTTCTTAATTTATGAATTTGAAACATATAAAAATCCCATAAAGTTTGCCCCAACTTATTTAGTCTGTCTTGTTTATTTTTTTTCTTTGTATAATCAGACAGATGTACTCCTTCCATCCAATCCATAGAAATAATCCTTTCTGATGATAGCTCGGTATAATAATTTGGAAATTTAATATTGGGTAATTTTTGGCAGGCTTCCCGAACCATATTACTTTGTTTAACTTCTAATAAATAGTTAGTTTCCTCAATTAATTTTCCTTCCACCTCATCAAAATACTCATCAGAATCTTTTCCTTTTAAATTAAACATTTTTACGGCTATAGGTTTTACTAGGGATAAGTCTGATGAAATACTATCAGCAACTCCTGGATACTGTAATTTAATAGCTAATTTTTTTCCATTTTTTTCTGCTTGATGAACTTGTCCAATACTAGCAGCGTTGATTGATGTTGTGTTAAAATTATCAAAGAGCTCGTTTGGACTTTTTCCTAAGTATTTTTTAAATGTTTTAACCACTAGTGGAGGAGAAAGGGGCGGAACAGAAAATTGTGATAAGGAGAATTTTTCTACATAGGCTTTAGGTAAGATATTTTTATCCATACTCAGCATTTGAGCAACTTTCAAAGCGCTACCCTTAAGGTTTTTAAGTCCGTCATAAATATCCTCTGCATTATTTTTATTTAGACGTTCTTTAGCTTTGTCTTCCGCACTTACTATTTTTTCACCATAATATTTAATGTAATTCACACCAACTTTAGCTCCTGTTTTAAGTAAACTCGAAGCTCTATGAATTTTAGAGGTAGGTATTTTATCAATTGTTTTCATTAGTTCATAAATGATTTGTCTTTATATAAAAACTTACCTAAATCTAGAACACTTTTTAAAGGTTTAATATTTATTAAATCAAAGCTAGTATTTACTGCTTTTTCAATGAAAATATCCGTCCTTTCAAATGATGGTGAGGTGTCTTCTAACCAATATTTTATCGTTAGTAATAATTGAAACCAAGCTGATTCTTTTAATGTTTTATTTTGAATTTTATCCAGGGTTTCTTGGTTAGTTTCTAGTAAAGTGATATCTAATTTATCAATATAATTGCTGAAACTTTTTTTAAGTTTTTTCAGCGTATCTATTTTTTTTAAATTTTTAGTTGGTGATCCTAAAGCATGCACCACGTAACTTCTATTTGCTGTCAGTAATTCAAAAAAAGAATAATAAAAACTTAACATTTTATCTCTTGAGCTGTAATTTTGATATTCATTATTTTTTTCAAGCAGGTTAATAGTCTTTTCATAAAAAACTTTAAATATGGATTGTTCTAATGCACTAAAATTCCCATAAAATTTATAATAATCTTCCTCATTAAAATTATATTGTTTTGAAAAACTATAAACAGAATCTGGTTTTTTATTGTTTAATAATACATATTCCATAAAATTGGATATGATATCTTCCTTTTGTATATGTTTTTTTTTAGCCATCTAATCTTTTTGTTTTTGTAAATATATAAAATGTTTAATAAAAATTTAATATGGTTAAACAAAATTAACAGAAATTAACAAAAATAGTAACAAGTAAAAATTGATTAACTAGATAATTAAGGTTTATATGAAATTATAAAAAAGTTGTTGTTTTAAAAAAGATATAGTTAAAAACCTAATTTCATTGCTTGATTAAACTTTATAATATAACAATAATCTAAATAGTTATTAATAAAATAATCTTTGATCCCACACTTACATTTTTAATTGTAGTATCTTCATTAATGTTAAATAAACTGAAAATGAAATTATAATACTAAAATAAAAATTTACATTTGTATAACATAACATAAAATTAATAAAGTCACATTATGAACATATTTACCATTAAATCTTTTATTTTTTTTATTATAACTTTATTGACTTCAAATCTTATATCTCAAGATTTTCAAGGTAAAGCTTATTACTTTTCCAAATCAACTATGGAGTTGGGAAAATTTGGAGCTAGCATTAGCGAAGCTCAAAAAAAACAAATCAAAGAAAGATTAAAAAATAGATTAGAAAAAACTTATATTCTTTCATTTAACAAAGAGGAATCCATATTTAAAGAAGATGAAAAAGTTGATTCTTATTCTGGTGCTACCGATACTTGGGGAAAAAATTTTACACCCGGTAAACAATATAAAAACATAAAAACGAAAAAATTAATCCAAGAACAAGAATTCTATGGCAAACAATTCTTGATAAAAGATAACTTGTTAGGCATTAATTGGATCTTACAAAAAGAAACAAAACAAATAGGAAATTATGTTTGTTTTAAAGCGACTGCAACAGTTTTTAACTCTGACCTTAATTGGTACAATTTTTCTTGGAATGAGCTCAGACCCAATAAGAAAAAAGTACAATCCGATTCTATACCTAAAAAAGAAGAAGATGGAATTCCTCTAAAAATTAAAGAAGAAACTATTCCAACTACAATCGTAACCGCCTGGTACACTCCACAAATTCCTATTAGTCAAGGACCACTTGAATATTGGGGACTACCTGGTTTAATTTTAGAGGTTAATGTTGGAAACACCACAATGCTGTGTTCTAAAATAATTATGAACCCGGATGAGAAATTAAAAATTGAAGCTCCTCAAAAAGGTAAAGAAGCAACAAAAAAAGAATATAAAAGTATTATATCTGGAAAGATGATAGAAATGAGAAATAACAGGGGCAGGCGTAGAAATAATTAAATATCTAACCTAAGTTTTAATTCAAATTAATATATGAATACAAAATATTTTTTTTTGTTCCTCTTTTTTATAGCGACCAACTCCTTTTCTCAAGTCAGTTTTAAAGGAATTGTAAAAGATAGTATTGGTAATCCACTTGAGCTTGCTAACGTAATTGCAATCGATCAATCTACAAACCTATTAGAGTCATATTCGATAACTGACCAAACTGGAACTTACAAGTTAAATTTAAAACAAAACACTTTATACAATCTTCAGGTTAGTTACATAGGAAAAAAAAACCTAGAGATTCAAATAAAAACTTCTGAAAGTGATGAAACTAAAAATTTTACTTTAATTTCTGATAATGTTTTAGATGAAGTTCAGATTACCTATGAAATACCCATAACCGTAAAAGGAGATACCATCGTCTACAATGCTGATTCCTTCAAAAATGGATCTGAAAGAAATTTAGAGGATGTCATCGAAAAATTACCTGGAGTTGAAATAAATGAAGATGGTCAAGTAGAAGTTGAAGGAAAAGTAGTAAATAAATTAATGGTAAATGGAAAAGATTTTTTTGACGGGGATACTAAAATTGCTACTAAAAATATCCCTTCCAATGCTGTAGACAAAATTCAAGTTCTACGAAATTATTCTGAAGTATCGCAATTAAATAGCGTTAGAGACAATTCAGATAGTTTTGCATTAAACATTAAACTCAAAGAGGGTAAAGAAAATTTTTGGTTTGGAAATGTAAAAACAGGTGGAGGTTATTCTGCCAAAGAAGAAGGACTTTATTTAATTCAACCTAAACTTTTTTATTATTCGCCCAAAGCAACTTTTAATTTTCTTGGTGATTTCAATAATACAGGTGATTTAGTATTGAACCGAAGAGATATCAGAAATTTTAGTGGCGGCTTTAAGCCACCAAGTAGAAGTAGTGGAACCAATTTAGATTTAGGTAACAATAGTTTAAACTTTCTTACAAACCAAGCTAATGCATTAGCCATAAAAAATATATTTGGAGCCACTAATTTTAGCTACTCACCAAAAAATACTATAGATATCTCTGGTTTTGCAATCTACAATAGCAGTCGAATTAATTCTAAAGAAACAACTTTTAGACAGTATACAGATTCAGATTTAGGAATTCCAAATGAGTTAAAAGAAGATTTAACTGATGAACGTTCAACTCAGGGGTTATTGAAACTAAGTACCTTATATAAACCCAACTTCAATAATCAAGTTGATTACGATATTATAGGTAAGATCTCAAATGACAAACAAACTCAAAACGTATTGTCTTCAGTTATTGGTTTTACTGATCAGATCGAGGAGACCACCCCTTTTAGTATCAATCAAAATTTAAATTATTATTTTACTTTAGATGAGTCTAGCATATTTGCTTTAGAGATTCAACATTTATGGAGTGATGAAGACCCTTTTTATAATGCTGTTCTAGAGGATAAAGAAAACTATGAGGAAACTGCTGTTTCTTTAGGTCTAGATACTAATCAAATTAGTTATAATTTAGCTCAAGATAGACGTATAAAATCGAATCAGTTGGATGCGAAACTTGATTACTATTTTATTATTAATCCAAAAAGTAATTTAAATTTAACTTTTGGTAGCATATTAAGCAATCAAAAGTTTAATTCAACCTTGTTTCAGTTTTTAGATAACAATTCAACATTTGATCCAAATCCAACATTCAATGATGGATTAATTAGTAATGATGTCGAATATAAATTTAATGATATTTATTTAGCTGCTCGTTATCGAGTTAAAGTTGGAAAATTTACGATGACTCCTGGATTTTCATTGCATTCCTATGGAAACAAAAACATTCAATTAGGAAATGAATATGCTGATAATTTTTTTAGAATTATGCCTGATTTTGAAACTCGAGTTCAATTTAAAAATAGCGAGAGCCTCACTTTTAGGTATGATATGAGTAATCAATTCACCGATGTCACTAAACTTGCAAAAGGTTTAGTACTTAATAATTACGATAGTATACGATTTGGTAATTCAGAATTACAAAACGCACTGTCACATAATTTGAGTTTAATCTATTCAAGTTTTAATCTTTTTAATTATACCAATGTTTTTGGTCGTATTGCCTACTCTAACAATATAGACCAAATTAGAAATATTACTTTTTTTGAAAATATAATAACGACCAATACTTTTTTTAATTCTAATTTTGCAGATGAGAGCCTCACTGCTTTTGGAAGGGTTCAGCGTACTTTCGGCAAATTAATAGCAACTATAAACTTAAGTTTTATTTATAATAATTTAAATCAATTTGTGGATGCTAGACAATCTGTAAACGAAAGTTTTAGTCAAAGCTATACTCCGAGTTTGAGAACTAATTTTAAAAAGGCGCCTAATATTAAATTAAAGTATAATTATAGGATTTCCGATAACAATCAAGGACCTAATAAAACAACATTTTATACCAATGCACCATCCATTGATATTGATGCTTACATATGGCAATCAGTTACGTTAAAATCAGATTATACCTATACGCATCAAAGACTAAAGGGTGGAAATAGTGATTCTTTTCAAACTTGGAATGCTTCTTTAGCTTATCGTAAAAATAGAGATGCTAAATGGGAATATGAATTGGTTGCTACGAATTTATTAGATGCAGATTCAAGAATAAGCAATACAGCCACTAATTTATTTGTTTCTGAGTCAAGAACTTATATACAACCAAGATTTATATCATTTAGATTCCGATATGAGATTTAATTTGTACAACAATTTAATATAGTTACTTCTCTTCTAAAAATAGTTAATAAATGATTTTTTTTCTCTTTAAAAACAATTTAGTTTGATGGTATAAAGTATTATTTTTGACCACTGAAAATATAAAATATAGTTATGTCAGATAGTATTGAAAAAATTAAATGTTTGATTATTGGTTCCGGACCGGCAGGATATACAGCTGCAATTTATGCATCAAGAGCAGATTTACATCCAGTAATGTATACAGGAATGCAACCTGGAGGTCAGTTAACTACGACTACAGAAGTTGACAACTTTCCGGGATACCCTGATGGTACTGATGGAAATGCTATGATGAATGATTTACAAAATCAAGCGGAACGATTTGGTACTGAGGTACGTTTTGGAATGGTAACCTCTATAGAGTTAAGTAATAAGATAGGTGGTATTCACAAAGTTACTGTAGATAATAAAACAGAAATTGAAGCAGAAACTGTTATTATTTCAACTGGCGCAACTGCAAAATATTTAGGATTGGAAAGTGAGCAACGCTTAATTGGTGGTGGAGTTTCTGCTTGTGCAACTTGCGATGGATTCTTTTACAAGGGGCAAGATGTTGTAGTAGTAGGAGCTGGGGATACCGCAGCAGAAGAAGCAACATATTTAGCTAACATCTGTAGAAAAGTAACTTTACTTGTTCGTAAAGATTATATGCGAGCTTCAAAAGCGATGCAAAATAGAGTTAATAAAACCCAAAATATTACCATCTTATACCATACTGAAATTGATGAAGTTCTTGGAGATAATGTTGTTGAAGGTGTTCGTGTAATTAATAACCAAACTAAAGAAAAAGAAGTTATAGATGTAACAGGGGTTTTTATAGCTATTGGACACACACCTAATACCGGTTTGTTTAAAGGAGTGTTGGATATGGATGAGGTAGGATATTTAATTACTGAGGGAAAATCTACTAAAACAAATCTGCCAGGTGTTTTCGCTTGTGGTGATGTGCAGGATAAAGAATATCGTCAAGCAGTGACAGCCGCAGGTACTGGTTGTATGGCAGCTTTAGATTCAGAACGCTATTTGGCTAATTTGGAATAGAAATAATGATATAAAAATGAAGATTTTAAATAGGATGAATCATTAGCCTAATTTCAATCTAATGATTTACCCAATTTTTAATAATCTTAAACCCTAGTGGAGTTAAAATACTTTCCGGATGAAATTGCAATCCTCTGACGTCATAGTTTTTATGTCGTAATGCCATATTAATTTTATTTTCATCTATGGCTATGGACTCCAAGCTATCAGGCAATGTTTTTGATACTGCCCAACTGTGATATCTACCGACTTTAAATTCCTTAGGGCAATCTTTAAACAAATAATCTTTTTGAGTAAAAATAGCTGTTTCAACACCATGAAAAACTTCACTCAAATTTTTTAATTCACCTCCAAAACACTCAGCAATTGCTTGGTGACCCATACAAATTCCTAGAATAGGTTTTTTTTTATAATAAGCTTGAATTACCTTTTTTGTAAGTCCTGCTTCAGATGGTAATCCTGGACCTGGTGAAATCATTATTTTGTCATACACTTCAAGATCTATTATTTGAAATTGATCATTTCTTATAACTGTAACAGTTACATCTAAAGCCTCAAGAATATGAACTAAATTGAAGGTAAACGAATCGTAATTGTCAATAATAACTATTTTTATTTTATCCATAGAGACAAAAAAGACTTACATTTTTTTTATAATTCCAGAGGAACTTTTATTTTTAATGACAGAATTTGGGTTTCCGTAATATTGAATATTCCCTCCACTTGACGAAGTGGCTTTAAGTTTGTTTTGAGTAGTTACCATAATTTTTGCTCCACTGTGAGCCTTTATATCACTATTTATAGTGATCAAATCCTTAGCATTTAATTCGCTGCCACTTGATGTTTGCGCATAAAGCATTGTTGCTTTTCCATAAATATTGATGTTTGCACCACTATTAGTTTTAGTAAATAATTCTTTTGCAAAAACTTCTATATCTATATTTGCACCACTACTACTTTCAAGAGTTAGTATTTTGTTTCTTATAATTGATTTACCTTTAATAGTTGCCCCACTACTTGCTTTAATGACAGATAAATTTTTAAATGTTATTAGCACTCTCTTAGCTTTTGATCTAGCTATATTTTTCTTAGTCTGGACCGTTAATATACCGTTTGAAATTGAAGTTTCAATGATTTCTAATAAATTCTCGTCAGCTTCAACAATTATTTTATTTTCAGGACCTTCAGTTAGATAAATTTCGAGTCCCCCCGAACCGATAATTTCATCAAACTTTTGATTTACATATCTTTCCTCAGTCTTCAGATTTCCATTTCCGTTCTCATATCCAAAGTTAATATCAAAAAAACAGGAATTTAAGGAGAGTCCAAATAAGAGAAGTAGTATTATTTTAATTGATTTCATTTTTAAAGTCTTTTCGGGTATAAAAATAATTTAAATTATAAAGATAATTTAAAGAAGTATATATAATTTAATTAATCTTAATTTAGATTATTATTGGGATTTTAATTTTAAATATATTTGTTAAAATTATGATATGTCTTTAGATATAAAAAAGATTACTTTTTTTACCTTTTTAAAACTACCCTCTGTATTTTGGTTAGGTATTCGGGTAAAATCTATGGATCACCAAAGCTGTTCTGTAACTGTTAGGCATCGTTGGATTACTCAAAATCCATTCAAATCACTATTTTGGGCTATACAAGGTATGGCAGCTGAATTAAGTACAGGAGCGATGGTAATGAATTGTATTCGAGCATCAAAAGAAAATGTATCAATGTTAGTAGCTAATAACAAAGCTACTTTTTACAAAAAAGCTACGGGAAAGATTACCTTTACCTGTAATGATGGAAAATTGATCGAGCAAACAATCAAAGATGCTGTTTTAAGTGGAGAAGGAAAAACATGTTGGATGAAGTCGGAGGGTATTAATGAAGATGGTACTTTGGTTTCTGTTTTTGAATTTGAATGGACTTTAAAAGTGAAACCTCAATAATATTACTATTTTTAATTTTCGAATTATACTCTAAAGATCATTTTTTTTTGGTATCTTTAAATGAATTTAAAATTTAAGCCTATAGCAGAAAAATACTTAATTTAATATTCTTAAAATGGCAAGAGCGATGTATGATTACACCAAGTCTGTACTGAATAAAGTAAGTTTTGACGTAAATCTTTTCTGTATCGAATTAAAAAAAGCTTTTAAACGTTTACTTCCTCACGAAATCGTTGAGTTAAAAATATGGTTAAATAACCTAATAGAAAAGAAACCACATTTGAATAAATGTTTAATTTATTTAAAGCAATAATTAAAATTCTTCGAAAGAAGAATTTTTTATTATAAAATTTTATTTCATAGGACTAATCACTTTGATATTATGAAATGAAATTGCCCCCCTAATCACTCTTGATATACTATCATATAAAGCATTTATAATTTGCATTTTAAGCTCACTCTTTTTGTAGAGTAAACTAACTTCTCTAGCAGGTGAAGGTTCATTAAAATATCTTAAATATTCTTTTTGTTCTTTTTCAGAAAAATCCAACGTATTTAAATAGGGTAATAAAGTCATGCCAAACCCCTCATTTGATAATTTAATGAGAGTTTCAAAACTTCCACTCTCTAATTGAAATGAATCTTTATTATTACTATTTTTTAAGTTTTTACAGATATTAACTACATTGTCTCTAAAACAATGACCATCTTCTAATAATAGAATATCATCAACATCTAAATCGGTTCTATCTAATTTATTTTTTGAATTTAATCGGTGTCTTTTGGGTACATAACCAACAAAAGGTTCAAAATATAAAACGCGTTCCTTTATTTTATCCTGTAAAATTGGAGTAGCAGCTATAGCGGCATCCAAATGATTATCATTTAATTTTGAAATGATTTCAACAGTCGTAAGTTCTTCAATTTTTAAGTTAACTTTTGGGTATTTATTTGTAAAATTTTTTAAGAACATTGGTAATAGGGTAGGCATGATTGTCGGAATTATTCCTAGTTTAAATTCTCCTCCAATAAAGCCTTTTTCTTGATCAACTATATCCTGCATTCTTTCTGCTTCGTTAACAATATTTCTAGCTTGATTTACGATTTTTTTTCCTACGTTGGTAAGCTCTATGGGTTTTTTACTTCTATCAAAAATTAAAATATTTAGTTCCTCTTCTA
>SGZH01000032.1 GCA_004214175.1 Flavobacteriales bacterium
ATTCTTTTAATTTTCTAACTTAAAAAAACAGAAATTACAATTAGTCTTTTTTAAGTCCTAAAAATCAAATAAACATCTTGTATATTTGCCAACATTAATTAAAATATATGTCTTTAGTATCTGAAATAAACAGAAGAAGAACCTTTGGAATTATCTCTCACCCAGATGCAGGTAAAACTACATTAACAGAAAAATTATTGCTATTTGGAGGAGCTATACAAGAAGCTGGGGCTGTAAAATCAAATAAGGTTAAAAAGGGAGCAACCAGTGACTTTATGGAAATTGAAAGACAGCGTGGAATTTCTGTAGCTACTTCAGTTTTAGCTTTTGAATATAAAGGAATTAAAATAAATATTTTAGATACTCCTGGGCATAAGGATTTTGCGGAGGATACTTTTAGAACTTTAACAGCTGTTGATAGTGTGATTGTTGTCATTGATGTGGCTAAAGGTGTTGAGGAACAAACTGAAAAACTAGTCAAAGTTTGCAGAATGCGTAATATTCCCATAATTGTATTTATTAATAAGTTAGATCGAGAAGGAAAAGATGCTTTTGAATTGCTAGATGAAATTGAACAAAAACTTGAGTTAAGAGTTACTCCTTTAAGTTGTCCAATTGGAATGGGGTATGATTTTAAGGGAATCTACAATTTATGGAAAAAAAATGTTCATCTTTTTAGTGGTGATAATAGAAAGAATATAGAAGAAACAATTGAAATTAAAAATATTAATGATAATTCGTTAGATGAATTAATTTCTAAAGATACAGCTGACAGTTTAAGAGAAGAAATTGAATTGATGGAAGGTATCTATCCTGAATTTAACAAAAACGAGTATTTAGACGGTGAATTACAACCTGTCTTTTTTGGTTCAGCTTTGAATAATTTCGGAGTCAGAGAATTATTAGATTGTTTTATTGAAATTGCACCAACACCAAGACCAAAAGAAAGTGATTCACGATTGGTTAAACCCGATGAAAATGATTTTAGTGGTTTTGTATTTAAAATACATGCGAATATGGATCCTAAACACAGGGATCGCCTAGCCTTTGTAAAGATAGTTTCGGGTACATTTAACAGAAATACACCCTACCTACACGTTAGAAATAATAAAAAAATGAAATTTTCTAGCCCCAATGCATTTTTTGCAGAACGAAAAAAAATTGTTGATGTTTCCTTTCCTGGAGATATTGTTGGTTTACACGATACAGGTAATTTTAAAATTGGAGACACACTTACTCAAGGAGAAAAAATGTACTATAAGGGGATTCCAAGTTTTTCGCCCGAACATTTTAAATATATAAATAATGTAGATCCTTTAAAAAGTAAGCAACTATCAAAAGGTATAGATCAACTTATGGATGAAGGAGTTGCGCAACTTTTTGTTTTAGAATTAAACGGAAGAAAAGTTATAGGTACAGTAGGTGCTTTACAATTTGAAGTAATACAATATCGACTTGAACATGAGTACACGGCAAAATGTTCCTATGAAAATTTAAACGTTTACAAAGCATGCTGGGTAAACATCAATCAATCTGATCCCGAAGAATTAAAAGAATTTAAACGAGTAAAATCTAGATTTTTAGCAAAAGATAAAAGCGGGCAATTAGTTTTTTTCGCAGATTCAGCATTTACCTTACAAATGACACAATCAAAATATGCTAATGTCAAGTTACATTTTGTTAGTGAATTTTAAAAAGTACAAAAATAACCGCTTATTTATGCTTCACCGGTAGGCCCAAAATTTAATGGAATAGTTGGCTGCTCAAAATCTTTTATTTCGCCGTGAGCATTTTCAAAACGTTTAACATTATCGTTTAATGCCTTTAAAAATCTTTTTGCATGTTGCGGTGTTAAAACGATTCTTGATTTTACTTTACTTTTAGGAACTCCTGGCATTATAGTTATAAAATCGACCACAAACTCAGATTGAGAATGGTTAATAATTGCTAGGTTACTATAGATTCCCTGAGCTACTTTTTCATCCAATTCAATATTTATTTGACCTTTCTTATTTTTATTTGAATCTGCCATCTTTATTTATTTATATTTCTACAAAGGTAGAAATCTGTTATTAGTTAAAAAATAAAAATCCCAATTGATATTGGGATTTTTATAAAATATAATATTTAATATCAGTTCAATAAACGGATATATTTTTTAATTATAATTGACTTCTTGTTTTTCGAGAGTCATTTCTTCCAACTCAGATTTAGAACCTACGATAATAGTTTCGTAATTTCGCATACCTGTACCTGCTGGAATTCTGTGACCTACAATAACATTTTCTTTCAATCCTTCTAGGGTATCCACCTTACCATTAACTGCAGCTTCATTTAAAACTTTTGTTGTTTCTTGGAAAGAAGCAGCAGATATAAATGATTTGGTTTGTAATGACGCACGGGTTATACCTTGTAAAATTGGAGTTGCAGTAGCTGGTACTGCATCTCTTGTTTCTACAAGTTTTTTATCATTCCTTTTTAATATGGAGTTTTCATCACGTAATTCACGTGAAGAAATAATTTGTCCTTCTTTCAAAGTTTCGGAATCACCCGCATTTTCGATTACTTTCATTCCAAAGATTTTATCATTTTCTTCAATAAAATCAAATTTATGAACTAATTGATTTTCTAAAAACAAGGTATCACCTGGATCAACCAATCTAACTTTACGCATCATTTGTCGGACAACAACCTCGAAGTGCTTATCATTAATCTTTACACCTTGTAATCGATAAACTTCTTGTACCTCGTTAACTAAGTATTGTTGTACCGCTGAAGGTCCCTTTATGTTTAATATATCTAATGGTGTAATCGAACCATCAGATAATGGCATTCCAGCTCTTACAAAATCGTTTTCTTGTACTAATATCTGATTAGAAAGTTTTACTAAGTACTTTTTAACATCACCAAACTTAGTTTCTACAATAATCTCACGATTACCACGCTTAATTTTCCCAAAAGAAACTACCCCATCTACTTCACTAACAACTGCTGGATTTGATGGATTACGAGCTTCAAATAATTCCGTTACTCGTGGTAGTCCTCCAGTAATATCACCTGCTTTAGATGATTTACGTGGTATCTTAACTAAGATATTTCCAATACTTACCTTTTCATTATTATTTACCATTAAATGAGCACCAACAGGAAGGTTATAGGATCGAATAACTTCGTCACCTTTACCCATAATTAACAACGTTGGTATCTTCTTTTTATCTCTAGATTCCGAGATAACTTTTTCTTGGAAACCGGTTTGCTCATCAATTTCAACCTGATAAGTAACCCCTTGTTCTAGATTTTCGTATTTAATTTTACCTGAAAACTCAGATATAATTACACCATTAAAAGGATCCCACTGACATACAACAGCTCCTTTTTTAAGTTTAGCTCCATTTTTAATAAAAATATGAGAACCGTAAGGAATAATATTTGTACTTAAAGTAATTCCTGTTGTTTTATCTTTCAATTTAAGTTCTGAAGTTCTCGAGATCACAACGTCCAACTCATTTCCTTCTTTATCTTTAGTTTTTACAGTCTTAAGATCTTCTATCTCGGCAACTCCATCAAATTTTACAGTCAATTTGTTCTCTTCAGAAATATTTCCTGCTACACCTCCAACATGGAATGTTCGGAGTGTTAATTGAGTACCAGGCTCACCAATAGACTGCGCAGCAACTACTCCAACAGCTTCTCCCATTTGAACCATTTTATTGGTTGCTAAGTTTCTACCGTAACAAGTTGCACAAATACCTTTTCTTGCTTCACAAGTCAGAGCAGAACGGACTTCTACAGAATCTATAGGAGAGGCATCAATCTTTTTGGCAATCTCATTAGAAATATGATCTCCAGAAGCAACTAACAGCTCTTCAGTTAGGGGATCGTAAACATCATGTAAAGATGTACGTCCAACTATTCTTTCAGCTAAAGTTTCAACAATCTCTTCATTTTTCTTTAATGGAGCTACATCAATTCCTCTTAAGGTTCCACAATCATGCATATTGACAATTACATCTTGAGATACATCAACTAATCTTCGTGTTAAATAACCTGCATCTGCTGTTTTTAAAGCGGTATCTGCAAGTCCTTTACGTGCACCGTGAGTTGATATAAAATATTCCAAAATTGAAAGCCCTTCTTTAAAGTTAGAAAGAATAGGATTTTCAATAATTTCACCACCCCCAGAGGTAGATTTTTTTGGCTTAGCCATCAATCCGCGCATTCCTGTTAGTTGACGTATTTGTTCTTTAGAACCCCTCGCTCCAGAATCAAGCATCATGTAAACTGAGTTGAATCCTTGCTTGTCTTCACGAATACGCTTCATTGACAATTCAGTTAATTCTGCATTGGTAGCAGTCCAAATATCAATAACTTGATTATATCTTTCATTATTGGTAATCAGTCCCATATTGTAGTTTCCAATAATACCATCTACTTGAGCATTGGCATTTTTAATCATACCAACTTTTTCAGCAGGGATAATAATATCTCCTAAACTAAAGGATAACCCACCTTCAAAGGCAAACTTATAACCAAGTGTTTTAATCGAATCTAAAAAGTCTGCAGTAACAGGTACTGAAGTAACTCTTAATACATCACCAATAATATCTCGAAGTGTTTTTTTAGTTAAAACTTCATTGATATATCCTGCTTCCTCTGGAACTTGTTCATTAAATATTACCCTACCTACAGTAGTTGTAATAATTTGATAAACTAACTCGCCAGCATCGTTGAAATCTTTAGTTTTAATTTTAATTTCTGCATTTAACTCAACTCTTTTTTCATTGTATGCTATGATCACTTCTTCAGCAGAGTAAAAAGTTATCCCTTCACCCTTTACTTTATAGTCTTTGGTAGATTTTTTAAGTTTAGTCATGTAATAAAGACCTAGAACCATATCCTGTGAAGGTACTACAACAGGTGAACCATTGGCTGGATTCAATATGTTATGTGAGCCTAACATTAATAACTGAGCTTCCAAAATAGCTTCAGGACCTAAAGGGAGGTGAACCGCCATTTGATCTCCATCAAAATCAGCGTTAAAAGCCGTACAAGCTAAAGGGTGTAACTGAATTGCTTTACCTTCAATTAGTTTAGGCTGAAATGCTTGAATACCCAGTCGGTGAAGCGTTGGAGCACGATTCAATAAAACAGGATGTCCTTTTAATACATTCTCTAAAATATCCCAAACTACCGGCTCTTTTTTATCAATAATTTTTTTAGCAGATTTTACTGTTTTTACGATTCCTCTTTCAATAAGCTTTCTAATGATAAAAGGTTTGTAAAGTTCTGAAGCCATTCCCTTAGGAATACCACATTCAGATAATTTTAATTCTGGTCCAACAACAATCACAGAACGTGCTGAATAATCAACTCGTTTACCAAGTAAGTTTTGACGAAAACGACCTTGCTTCCCTTTTAATGAATCGGAAAGAGATTTTAAAGGACGATTAGAATCTGTTTTGACAGCAGAAGACTTACGGGTATTATCAAACAAAGAATCTACTGATTCTTGTAGCATACGCTTCTCATTACGCAAGATTACCTCTGGTGCTTTTATTTCCATTAATCGTTTCAAACGATTGTTTCTAATAATCACCCTTCGGTAAAGATCATTTAAATCTGAGGTTGCAAAACGGCCGCCATCTAAAGGCACCAAAGGACGTAATTCAGGTGGAATGATTGGAATCACTTTCATGATCATCCACTCCGGTTTGTTTTCTCTGTTTTTATTAGACTCACGAAGTGCCTCAACAACTTGTAGACGCTTTAAAGCTTCTGTTTTTCTTTGTTTTGAAGTTTCATTATTTGCTTTATGACGTAATTCAAAAGACAAATTGTCTAAATCAATTCTTCTTAATAAATCGATTAAACACTCTGCCCCCATTTTTGCAATGAATTTTTCTGGATCTTCATCATCCAAATATTGATTTTCTTGAGGAAGTGCTTCTAATATATTTAAATATTCTTCTTCTGTCAAGAAATCCATCTTTTGTAGAGGCTCGCCTTCTTCATTTACTGCATTTCCTGGTTGAATAACCACATAGCGTTCGTAATAGATAATCATATTCAATTTCTTGGAGGGTAAACCAAGAAGGTAACCTATTTTATTTGGTAAAGAACGAAAGTACCAAATATGAGCAACAGGAACTACTAAATTTATATGTCCTACTCGATCACGACGAACTTTCTTTTCAGTTACTTCAACTCCACAACGATCACAGACGATTCCCTTATATCTTATTCTTTTGTATTTTCCACAAGCACATTCGTAATCCTTGATAGGTCCGAAAATACGCTCACAAAATAAACCATCACGTTCTGGTTTATGAGTTCGGTAGTTAATTGTTTCTGGCTTTAAAACTTCTCCACGTGATTCAGCTAAAATCACTTCTGGTGAGGAAAAACCAATTGAAATTTTATTAAATTTCTTTGCTACTATTTCTTTATTTCTTGCCATAATGTTGTGTACTATGCGTTGTAATAATTAAAATTGAAGCTTTTAAACTTCAGCAGTCTTTAATGACTTTATGATCCCCACTTCCGCAGGGATTAAATTTATTCTTCTAATCTGATATCTAATCCAAGTCCTTTTAATTCGTGCATTAACACGTTGAAAGATTCTGGTAGTCCTGGTTCTGGCATAGCCTCCCCTTTTACAATTGCCTCGTAAGTTTTAGCTCTACCGACTACATCATCAGATTTTACAGTTAAAATTTCTCGTAAGGTACTTGAGGCTCCATATGCTTCAAGAGCCCAAACTTCCATTTCTCCAAAACGCTGGCCACCAAATTGTGCTTTACCACCTAAAGGTTGTTGCGTAATTAGTGAGTATGGTCCAATTGAACGAGCATGCATTTTATCATCAATCATGTGACCTAATTTAATCATATAAATGACTCCAACCGTAGCTTTTTGGTCAAATCTTTGACCGGTACCACCGTCATACAAATAGGTATGCCCAAACTCTGGGACCCCAGCTTTTTCAGTTAGGGAGGTAATCTCATCAATCGTAGCTCCATCAAAAATTGGTGTAGCATATTTTTGACCTAATTTTTGACCAGCCCATCCAAGAACTGTTTCATAAATCTGACCAATATTCATACGAGATGGCACTCCCAATGGGTTTAAAACAATATCAACAGGTGTTCCATCTTCTAAGAATGGCATATCTTCTTGACGAACGATACGCGCAACAATACCTTTATTTCCGTGACGTCCTGCCATTTTATCACCTACTTTAAGTTTACGTTTTTTAGCAACGTATACTTTTGCTAGTTTTAAAATCCCTGAGGGTAATTCATCACCTACAGAAATAGCAAATTTTTCACGACGTAAATTACCTTGCAAATCGTTTTCTTTGATCTTATAATTGTGCATTAAGTCGTCAACCAATGCATTTGTCTCAGAATTTGTTGTCCAAGTTCCGTCAGTTAAATGGGTATAATCATCTATTTCATTCAACATTTTTAAGGTGTACTTTTTACCTTTTGGAAAAACAACTTCACCTAAATCATTAATTACTCCTTGAGCAGTTTTACCAGAAATAAGTGTAGATAATTTTTTAACTAAAATATCTCTTAGATCATCAAATTTTTTATCGAATTCATCTTCCAATAACGAAATCTCCTCTTTATTCTGAGCTCTTTTTCGTTTATCTTTTATTGAACGGGCAAACAATTTCTTGTCTATAACAACCCCATTTAATGAAGGAGAAGCTTTTAACGATGCATCTTTAACATCACCTGCCTTATCACCAAAAATTGCTCTAAGAAGTTTTTCTTCTGGAGTGGGATCACTCTCTCCTTTTGGAGTAATTTTTCCTATCAAAATATCTCCAGGCTTCACCTCTGCTCCAATTCGGATCATACCATGTTCATCAAGATCTTTAGTAGCCTCTTCAGAAACATTTGGTATATCATTGGTAAGTTCCTCGTTACCTAATTTAGTATCTCTAACCTGTAATGAGTACTCATCAATATGGATTGAAGTAAATATATCGTCACGTACAACTTTTTCAGAAATTACGATTGCATCCTCAAAGTTATAACCTTTCCAGGGCATAAAAGCAACTTTCATATTTCTTCCCAAAGCTAATTCGCCAGCTTCAGTAGCATAGCCTTGACATAATACCTGTCCTTTTTCAACTCTATCACCTTTTTTTACAATCGGTTTTAAGTTTATAGAAGTACTCTGATTGGTTTTTCTAAACTTAATTAACTTATATGTTTTTGAATCGCTATCAAAACTTACCAATTGTTGTTCATCGGTACGATCATATTTTACCTTAATTTCTCTTGAATCAACATATTCAACAACTCCAGCACCTTCAGCATTTATAAGAACACGAGAATCTGAAGCTACTTGACGTTCTAATCCAGTTCCAACTATTGGAGATTCTGCTCTCATTAAAGGTACAGCCTGACGCATCATATTAGACCCCATCAAAGCACGATTGGCATCATCATGCTCCAAAAATGGAATTAATGATGCAGATATTGATGATATTTGGTTAGGTGCAACATCTGTATAATGAATATCTTTAGATTCTACAACAGGGAAATCACCCTCCATTCTGGCAATTACCCTTTCTGAATTGATAGTACCATCTTCAGCTATGTCAATATGAGCTTGGGCTATTAGTTTTTCTTCTTCTTCTTCTGCAGATAAATAAATAGGATCACTTTTTAAATCAATCACCCCATTTTCTACTTTTCGATAAGGAGTTTCTAAAAATCCTAAATAATTTACTTTAGCATACACTGAAAGTGAAGAAATCAAACCAATATTTGGACCCTCTGGTGTTTCAATAGGACACAGTCTACCATAATGTGTAAAGTGAACGTCACGAACCTCAAATCCTGCTCTCTCTCTGGATAGACCACCAGGACCTAATGCTGAAAGTCTACGTTTATGAGTGATTTCAGCAATTGGGTTAGTTTGATCCATAAACTGGGACAACTGATTGGTTCCAAAGAAAGAATTAATAACTGAAGATAGAGTCTTTGCATTTATTAAATCGATTGGAGTAAATACCTCGTTATCACGAACGTTCATTCGTTCACGTATAGTTCTGGCCATACGAGCTAGTCCAACACCAAATTGAGAAGATAGTTGTTCACCTACAGTACGCACACGTCTATTAGATAAATGATCTATATCGTCAATCTCAGCTTTAGAATTGATTAATTCTATTAAAAATTTAATGATTGTTATGATATCTTCTTTGGTAAGAACTAACTTATCCATTGGAATATCAAGACCTAATTTTTTATTCATTCTAAATCGACCTACGTTTCCTAAATTATATCGTTGGTCACTGAAGAATAACTTATTTATAATGCCACGGGCAGTTTCCTCGTCAGGAGGTTCAGCATTTCTTAGTTGTCTATAAATATGTTCTACTGCTTCTTTTTCAGAATTTGTTGGATCTTTTTGAAGTGTATTGTGAATAATTGCGTAATCAGCCATATGATTATCCTCCTTGTGAAGAAGAATAGTTTTTGAGCCAGACTCAAGAATTTCATCAATATGATCTTTTTCTAAAACAGTATCACGATCAAATATAATTTCATTTCTTTCGATAGAAACTACCTCTCCAGTATCCTCATCTACAAAATCCTCATGCCATGTTTTTAAAACACGAGCAGCTAATTTTCTTCCTAAATATTTTTTTAGACCTGTTTTAGAAGCTTTAACTTCTTCAGCTAAATCAAATATCTCTAATATATCTTTATCTCTCTCAAAACCGATAGCTCGAAAAAGTGTAGTAACTGGTAACTTTTTCTTTCTATCGATATAAGCATACATTACTTGGTTTATATCGGTTGCAAATTCAATCCAAGATCCCTTAAAAGGAATTACTCTCGCTGAGTAAAGTTTTGTCCCGTTTGCATGAAAAGATTGTCCAAAGAAAACTCCAGGTGAACGATGTAGTTGAGAAACAACAACACGCTCTGCACCATTTACAACAAAGGTTCCGTTTGGTGTCATGTAAGGTATGGTTCCTAAATAAACATCTTGTACGATCGTTTCAAAATCTTCATGTTCAGGATCAGTACAATATAATTTTAAACGAGCTTTTAGGGGTACACTATAGGTTAAACCTCGCTCTATACATTCCTGAATGGAATATCTTGAGGGATCTACAAAATAATCTAAAAACTCTAATACAAATTGATTACGAGTATCTGTAATCGGGAAGTTTTCCAAAAAGGTTTTATAAAGACCCTCTGTTTCTCTTCTATCGGATTTTGTTTCCAATTGAAAGAAATCTTGAAAAGACTTAATCTGAATATCTAGAAAATCTGGATATGCAGGTTTATTCTTTACCTCGGAAAAATTCAATCTTTCAGTTTGCGTTGCTGACATCTATGGACGAATTTTAATTATAATAAAAAAATGTGTGCGTAATAAATAATGTTATCCATTATATACGCAAAATGGTTTAGGTCTGTTCCGTTACTGGAAAGACCTAAACCTTATGGTTTTGTGACTTGGGAGCTTATTTAAGCTCAACCTCTGCCCCAGCTTCTTCTAACTGTGCTTTTAAAGCCTCAGCTTCATCTTTTGCTACACCTTCTTTAATTGGAGATGGAACATTATCTACTAATCCTTTAGCATCTTTTAAACCTAATCCAGTTAACTCTTTTACAAGTTTAACAACTGCTAATTTAGATCCTCCTGGAGCTGTAAGAACTACGTCGAATTCTGATTTTTCTTCTGCGGCATCACCACCAGCAGCAGCACCACCAGCAGCAACAGCTACTGCAGCTGCAGCAGGCTCTATACCGTATTCTTCTTTTAATATTCCAGCTAATTCATTAACTTCTTTTACTGTTAAGTTAACTAATTGTTCTGCGAAATCTTTTAAATCTGCCATTTTCTATCGTTTTAAGTAATTTAATTTTTATTATTTATTTATTAATGCTACAATTTTATCCTTCTTTTTCAGATAAGGTTTTTACAATACCTGCTATGGTACCTCCACTTGATTTAAGTGCTGATATAACGTTCTTAGCTGGAGATTGTAATAATCCAATAATTTCTCCAATAAGTTCGTTTTTCGACTTAATTTCAACTAAAGTATCTAGCTGGTCATCTCCAACATAGACTGCTTCTTCAATAAATGCTCCTTTAAGTAACGGCTTATCAGATTTTTTTCTGAAAGCTTTAATTACTTTGGCAGGTGCATTACTAGCTTCTGCAATCATGATTGATGTGTTTCCTTTAAGTACCTCTGGTAATTCACCAAAGTCTTTATCAGAACTTTCCATTGCTTTCTTAAGCAATGTATTTTTAACGACTTCTAACTTAACACCAGCTTTGTAACAGGCCCTTCTTAAGTTACTCGTATCTCCTGCATTAAGACCCGATATATCGGCTAAATAAATAGTAGTATTATCGGCCAACTGTGCAGTTAAATTATCTATTACTTGTGATTTTTCTTCTCTTGTCATAAGTTCTAAATTTTACTACTCAGTAAATCTTTTTGAATCTACCTCTATACTTGGGCTCATAGTACTAGACATAAAAATGCTTTTAATATAAACTCCTTTTGATCCTTGAGGCTTCAATTTTACGAGGGTTGTTAATAATTCTTTTGCGTTTCCTTCAATTTTTTCAGCATCAAAAGATGCTTTTCCAATTGCAGCGTGAACAATACCGGTTTTTTCAACTTTAAAATCGATTTTACCGGATTTCACATCTGAAACAGCCTTAGCGACATCCATTGTAACTGTACCAGTCTTTGGATTAGGCATCAATCCACGAGGACCTAAAACACGTCCTAATGGTCCTAATTTTCCCATAACACTTGGCATAGTTACTATAACATCGACATCAGTCCATCCTCCTTTAATTTTGTTGAGGTACTCGTCTAATCCAACGTGATCCGCTCCAGCCTCTTTAGCTTCTGCCTCTTTATCAGGAGTAACTAAAGCTAATACTTTAACATCTTTACCTGTACCATGAGGTAGGGTAACAACGCCACGTACCATTTGGTTGGCTTTTCTTGGGTCTACATTTAAACGCACAGCTAAATCTACTGATGCATCAAAGTTTACATTGGTGATTTCTTTTACTAAAGCAGAGGCTTCAGCTATGTTATAAACCTTACCTGGTTCAACTTTTGCTTGAGCTTCCTTTTGCTTTTTTGTTAATCTTGCCATTTTATAGATTCTTTTTTAGAGTTAAAAAGGAGATTGCCCCCCTTTAACGTTCACACCCATTGATCTTGCAGTACCAGCTACCATCTTCATAGCCGATTCAATGCTAAAAGCATTTAAATCTGGCATTTTGTCCTCAGCAATTGCTCTCACTTGATCCCAGGTTATTTTTGCTACTTTTCTTACGTGTGGCTCACCAGATCCTTTTTTTATCTTAGCGGCTTCAAGGATTTGTACTGCAGCTGGAGGTGTTTTAATAACAAAATCAAATGATTTGTCTTTATATACTGTAATCGCAACTGGTAATACTTTACCTTGTTTATCTTGAGTTCTAGCATTAAATTGCTTACAGAACTCCATGATGTTCACACCGGCAGCACCTAAAGCGGGTCCAACTGGTGGTGATGGGTTAGCAGCTCCACCTCGAACTTGTAACTTAACTACTTTATCTACTTCTTTTGCCATTTCTTAATTTTAATTAATTTATTTTTTCTTCAGTGGAAGCCCAAGAAAAAACTATTTATAGCGTGTAACAATTATACTTTTTCAACTTGCATAAAACTTAACTCCAATGGTGTTTTTCTTCCGAAAATTTTTACCATAACTTCAAGTTTTCGCTTTTCTTCAAATATTTTTTCGACAGTTCCATTAAATCCATTAAAGGGTCCATCAATAACTTTTATGGTTTCTCCAATTACATAAGGTATATTGACGTTTTCATCTTTAACAGATAATTCATCTACTTTACCTAACAGCCTATTTACTTCAGCCTTTCTAAGCGGAACAGGATCTCCTCCTTTTGTTTCGCCTAAAAAACCAATAACACCATTAACAGATTTTATAATATGTGGTATTTCACCTACCAAATCTGCTTGAACCATAATATAACCAGGAATAAAAACTCGTTCCTTGTTTATTTTTTTTCCATTACGAATTTGAATCACCTTCTCAGTTGGAACCAAAATTTGCTCAATATGATTCTGAAGATTTAATCTAATAATTTCAGATTCAATATATTCTTTAATTTTGTTTTCCTTTCCACTTACAGAACGGATCACATACCACTTTTTTGTACTTTTAACTTCAGTCATCTTTAAAATTTTAAGACTTAATCCATCCAAAGTATTCACTAATAACACCACTAAAAACGGTGTCTATTCCAAAAACAAGTAAAGCTAACACTACTGAAAACGCTGCAACAATTACTGTTAAACGTTGCGCTTCAGACCAGGTAGTCCAAGTAACATGGTTTTTAAGCTCGTTAAAAGACTCTTTTATGTAGTTTATCATTTTTAAATATTTATTAGTTCTAACTAAATTAGTATTACGCAATTTCAATCTTTGCACGGGTTGAGAGACTCGAACTCACGACACCTGGTTTTGGAGACCAGTGCTCTACCAACTGAGCTAAACCCGTTTATTTGGTCAACTATTTTACTCTACCCGCTTATAAAAGTCAAGGCGTTCCGATACAATCAGAACACCTTAATACACTTTTACTTATGCTGTTTAGTCTAAAATTTCAGTTACTTGACCAGCACCTACAGTTCTACCTCCTTCACGGACAGCAAAACGAAGACCAACATTCATTGCGATTGCCTGAAGCAATTCTACAGTTATTGTTAGGTTATCACCTGGCATAACCATTTCAACTCCATCAGGAAGGTTAATTGTTCCTGTTACATCCGTTGTTCGTACATAAAATTGTGGACGATAGTTATTATGGAATGGAGTGTGACGACCACCTTCTTCTTTCTTTAAGATATAAACCTCAGCTTTGAATTTAGCATGAGGAGTTACAGAACCTGTTTTACAAATCACCATACCTCTTCTAATATCTTCTTTTGCGATACCTCTTAATAGGATACCTGCATTATCTCCAGCCTCACCTCTATCAAGAATTTGACGAAACATTTCAATACCAGTGATAGTTGAAGTTAATTTTTCAGCTCCCATACCAATGATATCAACAGGATCTCCAGTATTTGCAACTCCTGTTTCAATACGTCCAGTTGCAACTGTACCACGACCTGTAATTGAAAATACATCTTCAATAGGCATTAAGAAATCTTTATCTACTTCACGTAATGGTTCTTCAATCCATGTGTCAACAGCCTCCATAAGTTCTAAAACGGTATCTACCCATTTTTGCTCACCATTTAAAGCTCCAAGTGCAGAACCAGCAATTACAGGTCCATTGTCACCATCGTATTCGTAGAAACTCAAAAGTTCACGAACTTCCATCTCTACCAATTCTATTAATTCTTCATCATCTACCATATCCACTTTGTTCATGAATACAACGATACGAGGAATACCTACCTGACGTCCTAAAAGTATATGCTCACGTGTTTGTGGCATTGGTCCATCTGTAGCAGCTACTACTAGAATAGCTCCATCCATTTGTGCAGCACCTGTAACCATATTCTTTACGTAATCCGCGTGACCTGGACAGTCAACGTGTGCGTAATGACGGTTTGCTGTTGCGTACTCAACGTGAGAAGAGTTAATTGTAATACCTCTTTCTTTTTCTTCAGGGGCATTATCGATTTGATCAAAAGCTGATGCTTCTGAAAAACCTGCATCTGCTAATACTTTAGTAATAGCTGCAGTTAAAGTTGTTTTACCGTGATCTACGTGTCCAATTGTACCTACATTTAAATGTGGTTTCGACCGATCGTAAGTTCCTTTTGCCATTTTTTCTTTATTTAATCTTAGTTATCTATTAGTACTATTTATAATAAACTCTCAATTAGAGCCAATGTTGGGATTTGAACCCAAGACCTCTTCCTTACCAAGGAAACGCTCTACCCCTGAGCTACACCGGCGTAAAGTGCTTTTTCCATACTATTAAAACAAAAAAATTGCCTTAGTTAGGATTTT
>SGZH01000033.1 GCA_004214175.1 Flavobacteriales bacterium
ATTTAAAAACTACCAAATGAAACTTCCATTAAACATAGTAGGTCAAAACTGAAATTATAATTAGATTTTTAGGATAACACCAAATGTTACTTTAAAAGCTAATTGTATTACTTACTTTTGTAAAGAATTTTTGACCCATGAAATTAAGTAAATTATTTCCTATTCTAGATTGGCTTCCGAATTATAAAAAAGAATGGCTTCGAGGTGATCTAGTTGCTGGGACAACGGTAGGTATCATGCTGATCCCTCAAGGAATTGCTTATGCATTGATTGCTGGTTTACCTCCAATATATGGATTATATACCGCATTGATACCACAAGTAATTTATGCGTTTTTAGGAACTTCAAGACAATTAGCAGTGGGTCCTGTTGCTATGGACTCCCTGATTGTTGCTGCAGGAGTAGCTACATTAGCTGAGGTTGGTTCTGATCAATTTATCGAATTTGCTATTTTATTAGCCTTAATTATGGGGCTACTTCAAGTGATGTTTGGGTTATTTCGTCTAGGTTTTATCGTAAATTTTTTGTCAAAACCGGTAATTAGTGGTTTTACTTCAGCTGCAGCAATTATTATAGGATTAAGTCAATTAAATAATTTTTTAGGAATAAATGTAGGTCGTAATAATAAGCTTCAATATTTATTATATGATGCTTTTCAACATATTGAAGAAATACATTGGTTAACTTTTTCTGTTGGAATTACCTCTATATTGGGAATGATCTTGATAAAGAAGTATTTTAAAAAAATTCCTGCCGCATTAATTGTTGTAATACTTTCTATTTTAGTTGTTAGATTTTTTAATTTAGATCTTCTAGGAGTAGCTATTATCGGAGAAATACCACAAGGTTTACCAAATTTTAAAATACCTGTATTTGATAAACAAATTCTAACTAAATTATTCCCAATAGCATTAACACTTTCTTTAATAGCTTATTTAGAGGCTATTTCTATCGCAAAATCATTAGAGCCAAAACATACTGAATATAAAGTAGTCCCAAATCAAGAATTAATTGCCTTAGGTATGAGTAATTTTATTGGTTCTTTTTTTCAAACATATCCTGCAACAGCAGGTTTTTCTAGAACCGCAGTTAACGAGGAGTCAAAGGCAAAAACCCCTTTATCTTCATTAATTTCAGCACTAATTATTGCTTTTACACTTGTTTTTTTAACCCCCGTATTTTATTATTTACCCAAAGCAGTTTTAGCAGCTATAATTATGGTGGCAGTATTTAGACTATTGGATATTAAAATGCCTAAAAAACTATTAAAATTTTCAAAAACAGACCTAGTTATCTTAATTATTACTTTAATAGTAACAGCTACAGTTGGTATAATCGAAGGAATATTTACTGGAGTCACCTTATCCATTATTCTTCTTATTTACAAGATTACTTTTCCTCATATGGCAATTTTAGGGAAAGTTCCAGAAACTAATTTTTATCGAAATAAAAAACGATTTAATGAGGTAGAAATTCATGATGAAATATTAATTATTCGTTTTGATGCACAATTGCATTTTGCAAATACAGCCTATTTTAAAGATAAACTTGAGAGTTATTCTAAGCTAAAAGGGAATGAGTTAAAACTCTTAATTTTAGATGGCAAAAGTATTAATAGGATTGATAGTAGTGCTATCTTCACCTTAATTGAATTGTTAGATTATTTTAATCAAAAAGAAGTAACTATGGCTTTTGCTAGTTTAAAAGGTCCCGTAAGAGATAAAATTATTAACTCTGGGTTTATGGAAAAAGCAAATGAAATTTTATTTTTTATGGGGATTCAAGAAGCCGTAGATTGGTATCATACCGGCATAAAACAAGATAAATTTTACAAATACTTAAAACAAAATAATAAAAGAAAAAAAAATAATGATAGTGTAACATAAGTTACTACCATTAATTTAAATTTGTTATTTAGAATTTATTACTATGAAAGTAAAACAATTATTTACCGGATGTCTTGCAGAGATGGCTTATTACATTGAGTCTAACGGGGAAGCAGCAGTAGTAGATCCTTTGAGAGAGACAGAACCCTATATACAAATGGCAAAAGCTGATCAGGCTAAAATAAAGTATATATTTCTAACACATTTTCACGCCGATTTTGTTTCCGGACAATATGATTTAGCTCTTAAAACTGGTGCAAAAATTATCTTTGGTCCCAATGCAACGACAGAATATAATATTTATAATGGAGCTGATGGGGAAGATTTTTTTATAGGAAACAGTAAAATAACCTTATTACATACTCCCGGGCATACTATGGAATCATCATCTTACTTAATAACGGATGAAAATGGGGACACTCCTTTTGTTTTAACTGGAGATGCTCTTTTTATTGGAGATGTTGGACGTCCAGATTTGGCAGTAAAAGATGGTACTTTAACGGAAGAAGATCTAGCCGGACACTTATTTGATTCTTTAAGAAATAAAATAATGACCTTACCAGATGATATTATTATATATCCAAGTCACGGTGCGGGTTCTGCTTGTGGAAAAAATATAAGTTCAGCAACTTATGATACATTAGGGAATCAAAAGAAAACTAATTATGCTTTAAGAGCTGACATGTCAAGAGAGGAGTTTATTGAAGAAGTGATCTCAGGGTTAAAGCCACCTCCACAATATTTTCCTAATAATGTTCGAATGAACAAATCAATTAATACAAATATTGATAAGGTTTTACATAAAGGTACAACTCCATTAGATCCTTCAACATTTAAAAAATTAAGTGAACGAAAAGACGTCTTAGTTATAGATACACGCTCTAAAGAAGCATACTCAAATGAGGGGACTATTCCTGGCGCATGGTATATTGGTATTGATGGAAGTTTTGCACCCTGGGTTGGAGCTTTAGTTTCGGATATCAACCAAAAAATAATATTTGTTACAGATGATGAATTACGTATACATGAAATTGTCACTCGTTTTTCAAGGGTTGGATATGATAACACTTTAGGTTATTTGAATGGTGGCATTGCAAATTGGAAATCTTATGGTTATGAATTAGAATTCATTAAATCCATATCAGCTACTAAGTTTGTAGATATGTTAGCCGAAGGAAAAGTTGAAAAACCAATTGATGTTCGGAAAGAATCTGAATATTTTTCAGAACATGTTATTGGAGTAGAAAATTTTCCATTAGATGACATCCACACAAATTTTAAAAAGATTAATCCAGAGAAAGACTATTTTTTGCATTGTAAATCTGGTTATCGTTCTTTAATTGCTGCTTCTATATTTAAAGCAAATGGAGTGAAGAAAGTAACTAATATAGAAGGAGGATTTAAGGAAATCGTCAAAACAAAGATCCCTCTATCTGATTATATTTGCCCTACAAACTTTTAATGAAATTCTGTAAATAGCATATTAAAATAAAACCATATAATTGAATGAAAAATATAAATAATATCGAATTTAAAGAGCTTATTAGTAAAAATTCTGAAGCCATAATCATTGATTGCAGAACCGAAAGTGAGTGGGACGAGGGAAGGATTAAAAACGCTGTTTTATTAGATCTTTTTGAATCACAACTATTTATGCAAAAAATTGAGAATTTTGATAAAAGTAAAATGTATTTGGTCTACTGCAGAAGTGGGTCAAGGAGTGTGGCGGCTTGTCAGGTACTAGAATCTGTTGGCATTAAAAATGTTTATAATCTTACAGGAGGTATCACGGACTGGAATGGCGATATCATTGTTTAATTAAATTCAAAAAAATGACGACAATAATAAAAATTCAAAACTTAAAATGTGGTGGTTGTGCAAATACAATTATGAAAAAAATTTCAACCATTGAAAACGTAACAAATGTAAACGTAAGTATTGAAGAGTCTACTGTTACATTTGATTCTCTTAGTCAAAATGAAATTACAATTGTAAGACACAAAATGGCTGTGTTGGGATATCCTGCTGATGGTGAAAGTAATTCGGTGATCTCTAAGGCAAAATCATATTTTAGCTGTGCATCAGGTAAAATGGCATAAAATTAATTACTTGCCGAAGTTGTTGCAAGGGAACACGGCATTCCTGCAATAGTGAATATGAAAGGTGTAATAAATAAATTTGAAGACCATGAAAAAATACTTATTGATACAACCCAGCAGAACCTTGTTAAACTCTTAAAGCATTCGAATACTTAGAATGTTTTTATTTTAAACTGAAATCTAACCTTAATTTTTGCGGAAACCTGTTAATAATTGGCCTAAAAATCCTTTTGGGAAATTTTCTTCATTATAGAATCCTAATTCAATTTCACCATTATCATCCGGAACATAATTAGTTTTAAATAAAAAATCCCAAATACTTAAGCTAATTCCAAAGTTAATTCCCTTCGGTTTGTTTTCTGGTAACGCTTTCATATGATGATACAAATGCATTACAGAATTATTAAGTATGTACTTGAAAGGGCCCCAAGTAATTCTAATATTAGCATGGTTTAAATGTCCAATAATTATTGCAATAAAATGAACAATATAAGCTTGCTCTGGCTCAAAACCCCCTAATACCATAACTCCTAGTGTTTTTAAAGGCTTATAGAGTATATTTTCCATCCAATGATATCGCAAGTGTGCAGCAAAACCCATTTCTTTTACAGAATGATGGACTTTGTGAAACCGCCATAAAACTTCATATTTATGCAAGAAAACATGGGTCAGCCATTGTACAAAATCTAGAATAACAAAAAAGACAACTAATTGAAGTCCAACTGGCCAATTTGAAATATTGAAAACTGCTAAACTTTTTGTTGTAATCCCTATTTCATTAAAAAGCAATCCTAATACCTTATAATCTCCACTTATTAAAATTGAAAAAATGAAAAAATTAAAAAACATGTAAAACCCGTCCATCCAAAAATCTTTTCTGATAGGCGATTGATTTTTTCTCCAAGGAAAAATTATTTCAAGAAGCCAAACTACTAATGAAATAACAATTAATCCCCAAAAGTAATTGTTATACCAGGAGACTTTAAATAAAATGGAATCCAAAGTCCAATTTAATGTTGAGGTAAATTCAATTATAAAGGCAGAAATATACTTTTCCATCATTGCTGATTTTCAGATATAAATGTTGTTATAAAAACACAACCAAAAGCAAGTATTTTTTGGTGCAAGTAATTAAATTTATACACATTAAACAAATCTTTTAAATGAAAAAGATCCGTCTATTTAATTTTATAGGAAAGGTTCGCAAAAAAATTACAACTTATAAATCCAACTGGCAGGATTCATTTTTTGATTGTTTTGGTAGACTAAAAACTTAAGAATTGATTTGCCAGAACTAGCTTTGGTAGTCACCGACCCAATTTCTTGCTTAGTAAAAACTAAATCTCCTTTTTTTACCATTACATTAGTTAAGTTTTGATATACTGTAATATAATTTCCATGTTGAATAAATACCGCATTCGAGGCACCCTTTATCTTTTGTATTTCCATAACCTCACCTTTAAAAACTGCTCTTGCTTTTGCATTTTTTTCAGTGGTGATTTCTACTCCACTACAATAAGTAGTTACGTTGGGTAATTGCGGATGTCGTGTGTTTCCAAAACGTTTTACCACCACACCATTTTTAACTGGCCAAGGTAATTTGCCTTTGTTTTTTGTAAAATCTGCAGCTAAGAGTTTTGCTTCAGGTGTTAATGTTAATCGTATGGAAGTGCCGTTTGTTTTAGTTCCTTTCTTAGTTGCATTTTTTTTGTTAGAGGCAGCAATGGCATCTCTAATTAACTTCTCTATTTGTTTGTCAATTTTATTAGCTTCTTTTTGTTTTTTATGAATTTGACGAGCGTACTTATTACCATCTTTTTTTAAAATTGAAACCAGCTCATTTTGTTCTTGCAATTCCTTTGATAATTTAGTTTTTGCAAGCTTATTTTCATTGATAAGTACTTGTTTCTTCTTTTTGTCTTCTAATAATCCTTGATTTAATTCTTCTAAAACAATAGATTTTTTCTTGATACTTTCCCCTTGAATTTTTCGATACTTTGCATATTGTTTCATATACTGAAGACGCTTATAGGCTTGTAAAAAGCTTTCAGAAGATAATAAAAACATAACTCTACTATGCTGCGATTTACTTTTATACGATTTAGCTATCATCGAGGCATAATCAGCTTTTAAGTCCTTTAATTCATTTTCTAAAAGCCTTATTTTTGCTTTATTATTATTAATTTCTCGAGAAAGATAATTAGCCTGTTGGTTGGTAACTCTTATTAAGTTTTGACGAGCTATAATTTTACTATTTAAATCTTCTACTTGATTTAATACCGACTTTTCTTCCTTTTTTGTGGCAAATAACAAACTATTAATTTGCTTAATTTCACTTAATAAAGCTTGTCTTTTTTCTTCTAATTCCTTTTGCTTATTGACTTGTGCAAATCCTATATTGAAGAAAATTAGGGTAAAAAAAAGAAAAAGATATTTATAAAATTTACTCATTTAGTTTAGTTGCATTTCTTCATAGCCTTTAGGTATGGTAAACGGAAAACGAATGGATACATTGTAATCTATTTTTTTAAAATTGACTGCTATTTGGGTTTTTTTATCTTTTTGAGTTGCTAATATTCTAAAGTCTAAAGGGAAATAACTGCCCTCTAAATTTTGATAAGCTTCATAATTGATAGTGAAAGTTCTTTCATCGATTGGTTGTGACAATGACTCTGATGCAATTTTAAAATTATCTGGATGTACCAATAAAAAATGTATAAAGTTGTCAGGCTGTATTTTAGGTTGCAGCATGTATTTGTTAGCTACAACATCTGAAACATACTTATTATTTAAATCGAAAATAGATTGGCCTAATAATATTTTTTGAGCTTTTTCAAAATCAATTTCAGTGCCTAACCATTCGCTCAGTAATGAATAATCACCTTTAAAATAAGTATTGGAAATGGTTTCATAATAACTAACAACTTCTGGTGTGATATACAATTTAGCAAGTGTAATACCAAGTAGAGATGCCTTAATCCAAATTTTTTGGTCCCTTTCCATTCTTAAACTAACTGTTAGGCTCTGAACATCTCTGATGCTTTCATATTTTACTTGTATTCTTGCAGCAATAGTAGAAAATTTTGGTGTCGCTTCATCATGTCTTTTAATTATATTTTTAGTAGATAAATTCATATTTGCTGTTTCAGATCCAACTACTATTTTACCACCTCCACAAGAGCTAATAAATAAAGAAATAAATAAAATGATACTATGTCTAATCTTCAATTTACAAATTTTAATCATCATTTTTTTGATTGGAAATAGATAATTGGTTTACTTTTTTTTGATACATTTTTACTTTTTTCAAATCTCCTTTTAAAGTATGCGAAATGGTTAGTTGTTGGTAAAAATTACATTCCATTTTTGAATCATCGAAAAGGTAATCCAATCCCATTTCTAAAATTTCAATAGCTTGATCTGCCTTTTTTAACTTATTATTTGCAACTCCATTTACTAGGTATAATAGAGGTTGTGCAGGAAATATTTCTAATCCATTATTACTTAATACAATTGTATCTTCGTATTCTTCTACTTCAATTTGTAATAAGAGGGTGTTTTTAATCAGTTCATAATGGTTTGGATCAAGATCTATTCCATTTTTATAATAATACAATGCCTTTTCTTTATTACTTTCAGATAAATAATAATCACCTAATAATAAGAAAACCTGACTATTATCCTGCGTTAATTTATCAGTTATTAATCCATCTATTTCTATTGAGATAGCAGCATTGTTTTTAGTAAATAGCAAAAAATCTTCTAAAACAGCGTTTTTACTTTTGTGTTCTATAAGGTTAGAAGAAAAAATAACTTGTATTGATTTTATTGCTTCCTGAAGATCACCATCATCTAGATAAAATTTATATAATGCTAGGTGAACCAATTGAGATTTCGGTTGTTGTTTTATCAATTTTTTAGCGGTATCAAAAGCTTTTGTGGTATTTCCTTGATCGCTATATAAATAAATTAAATTAAGGTATTCTTGTTCATCCTTTGGGTTTTTAGTAATCTTTTCTTCTAAATTATTTATTGCTTTTTCAGTATTGCCAGTAACTCTATGAATTTGAGTTCTTAATGCATTTCGATAAGTACTTTCTCCCCATTCTTTGTCTAATTCATCTAGCAATTGTAATGCTTTATTATACTGATGTGTACGATGGTAAAGATTGGCTAAGTCTTCTCTGTAATCGGTGTCCTGTAAAATTAGTTTTTTTACTAAAGGAATTGCTGCAGTGTAATTATTTGCATCATAATACATATCGTACAATGCCTCTAAAACATCTAATTTATTTGGGCTCCATTCTAAAACAAGGTTGTAGTTTTTTTCTGCCTCTTCAAAACGCTTTAAAGCGGTCAAATTTTTACCTTTTTCAAAAGAAACAACTGCTTTGTTTTCTTGGTTGTCATTGGCTGCAATTTCGGCTTTATCTAGAGCTTTTAGCGCCAATTCATAATTTTCGATTCCTTTTTGTTTTAGGGCTTCAAAAAAGTGTACTTGAAAATCGTCACTTACATTTCCTAAATCATCAGCGGGAGATTTATCTTGAGCAGACATCCTTTTTGGAATACATAAAATCCCAAAAAATAAAAGACCAAGAAAAATATATTTAATTTTCACTTTATAATTATTTCAATACTGAATAATCGCCAATACTAACACTGGTAAAATTGCCGTTAAAAGTTGCGTGGTTTCCTATCATTGCATTATTTAAATTAGCATTTTTAATCAATGTATGCGTTTGGATTATACTGTTTTTAATATTGCTGTCTTCTATAATTGTATTTGCTCCTATAGAAGCAAACGGACCAACGGTAGTATTTGTTAGAGTTACTCCTTCTCCAATAAAACATGGTTCTATTATATTTGAGTTAGTTGATTTTATAGTATCTGAAATTAAATCTTCTCTACTTTCGATTAAAAATCCTAACATTCTACGATTGGTTTCTATAGTTACTTCTTTATTCCCACAATCCATCCATTCATCTACAGTGCCTGTTTTAAAAATGTTACCATTAGCCATCATTCTTTTAATCCCGTCATTAATTTGATATTCTCCACCGTTAATAATATTGTTATCTATTACATACTGTAATTCATTTTTAAGTACAGCCACATCTTTAAAATAATAAATACCTATAACCGCTTGATCACTGACAAATTCAGTTGGTTTTTCAACCAATTCAGTTATCTCATGATTTTCATTTAAATTCACTACTCCATAGGCTTCTGGGTTGGCAACTTTTTTGGTCCAAATAACGCTATCTGCTTCTTTATCTAAGTCAAAATCTGCTCTAATTAAAGTGTCTGCATAAGCAATAACAGCAGGTCCAGAAAGAGATTGCTCTGCACACATAATTGCGTGTCCTGTGCCTAATGGATTCAATTGTCGATAAATACTTGTCTTAGCTCCTAGGTCTGTTGCTAACTCTTTTAAGCTATCAACCACCTCATCTCCAAACCAAGCTGGATCTCCTAGAATAAATGCTATTTCATCTATAGGCTCATCTAATAAATTTGCAATATCTTCTACCAAACGATGTACTATTGGTTTTCCAGCTACTGGAATTAATGGCTTTGGTGTAGTTAAACTATGCGGTCTTAGACGTGATCCTCGTCCCGCCATTGGTACTATTATTTTCATATATAATTCCTGTTAATTCAGGGGTTTTAAATTATTTTTTTTCTATTTAACTCCGGTACTACCAAATCCTCCAACACCTCTTTCCGTTTCACCTAAAACATCTACTTGTTGCCACGCTGCTCTTTCGTGCTTTGCAATCACTAATTGCGCTACTCGTTCTCCATTCTCTATTTTAAAATCTTCTTTAGAAAGATTCACCAATATCACTCCTATTTCACCTCGATAATCTGCATCAACGGTGCCAGGAGCATTTAATACAGTAATTCCCTTTTTGGCTGCCAAACCACTTCTTGGTCTAACTTGAGCTTCAATACCAATAGGTAACTCTATAAAAAGTCCTGTTTTAACTACCATTCTTTCTAAAGGTTTTAATGTAACTGCTGTTTCTAAATTAGCTCTAAGATCCATTCCAGCTGAAGCAATGGTCTCATATTCAGGCAACGAATGTTTGGATTTGTTAATTATTTTTATATTCATTTAGTATTGATTTAATAACAAAATAACTTCTTTATTTATCTTTTTATTAGTTGTTGGAGCTCTTTCTTTTCTGAAACAAAGATTATTCCTAAAAATACTGTTAGCAACATTGTTCCTTTCCAGATACTTCCTTGAAAAACATAGAATGAAAATACCGAAAATACAATAGATAACAATAGGTAAAATCCTATTTTTTTTAAATCATAAGGGACCTTATAATATTTCCTTCCTAAAAAATAAGAAACCAACATCATACTACCGTATGCTGCCAGTGTAGCAGTGGCAGATCCTTTATAACTAATAATTGGTATTAATAAGAAATTAAGTGTTAATGTAATGATAGCTCCAAAAACAGAAATATAAGCACCAAATTTAGTGCGATCTGTTACTTTATACCAAACAGATAAGTTGTGATAGATTCCTAGACATAAATTAGCCAATAGAATAATAGGGACTATTACTAATGCTTCCCAAAAGCTACTATCTGGGATTAGTACTAATTTAAAAAAGTCTAAATAAACAACTACAAAAAGCAATATGAAGCTCCCTAAAATGGTATAGTATTTTGTGATCGTAGCATAAGTTTCTTTAGCATTTTCACTATTAGAATGGTTAAAGAAAAAAGGCTCTATTCCTAATCGAAAAGCGGTTGCAAACAGGGTCATAAAAACACCTAATTTATAACAAGCGGCATACATACCTAGTTCAGCATCTGCAATATCTGAAGGTAATAAATAACGTAATAAAATTTTATCAAAGGCTTCGTTTATAGAAAATGCAATCCCCGCTATTAATACTGGTAATGCATATTTCATCATTTTTTTCCAAATAACTAGATCAAATAAAAGCTTCATTTTAAAATAAAGAGGCATTAAAATTAGAAATGTAATTCCACTAGCAATTAAATTTGAAATAAACACATAAGCTACTTTCCCTTCATCTAAATTAATAGAGTTCCAAAAAGAATTTACATCGTCTTTAGCCCAAAAAGGAAGCACTAAAAAGAAAAATAAATTAAATCCTAGATTGATACAAACATTAAAAATTTTAATGATAGCATAACGAGTGGGTTTTTCATTAGCTCGTAACCATACAAAAGGGATAACCATTAAAGCGTCTAAACCTAAAATAAATAATCCATAGGTAATGTATTCAACTTTAAAATTCAGAAATGTGGCAATTTCAGTTTTTAGAAAAAGTGTAATGGTTAAAAAAACAAGAGTTGTAACCGTAAGTGAAAAGAGTGCAGTAGATTGTACTTTTTCTTTTTGAAAATCATCCTTATTAATAAATCTAAAAAAAGCGGTTTCCATTCCATAAGAAAGAAGAACATTCCCTAGGATAAGAAATGCCATGTATGAAGCGTATATTCCATATTGTTCTTTACCAAGAACCAATACATAGAGTGGTACTAAAAAAATCGCTAAAGCCCGAGGCAAAACAGTCGCTAACCCATAGATAAAAGTTTGCTTGAAGAGTTTTTTTAAAATTGCCAATCTTCTAATGTTTTCGTTAATATTTAAATTTACAAAATGCAATCGAAATAATAAGCAAAATATGACAAATGCTATGTTTTCCGAAAAAATTAGATAGTACTTTTTTTAGTCTTTTTTAAAAGAGGTTCATTGGTTCAAACTAAAACCCCTTTAAAAAGTTAGCGGGAATCAGATCCCAAAATTTAGAGAACAAATAGTAAGAGATTATTTTGACAACAGGATAAGTTGAATAATAAAACTTTTAAAAGGCTTTATTTAATAATTATAAAATTTCAGTTTCTTAAAATATTATCCAGCTAAAGCCTCTGCTCCACCAACAATTTCTAAAATCTCATTAGTTATCGCTGCTTGCCTTGCTTTGTTATACTGAAGAGTTAAAGCGTCACGTAATTCGGTAGCATTATCTGTTGCTTTGTGCATAGCTGTCATACGAGCTCCATGTTCGCTTGCAGAAGAATCTCTTAAGGCTTTAAATAATTGCATTTTTAAACTCTTTGGAATTAGTTCTTCGACTATTTTTTCTTTTGATGGCTCAAATATGTAGTCGGATACTTCTACTTTTTCATCAGGTTCTTGATTTGAAACAATTGGTAAAAATTGTTCATTCATGATTACTTGAGTAGCGGCATTTTTAAACTTATTATAGATTAATATAATTTTGTCATACGTCCCATCAGTAAACAAATTCATTAACTTCTGTGCAATTTGTGCATTATTATCGTAAGTTAACTCATCGAAAATTTCAGTATTATTTTCAATAATAGTCTGTTCTTTATTTAATATATCATTTGCTTTTTTCCCTAAAGTAAAAAAATCTACCTGTTTTTCTTTGTAGGTTTCATTTATTAAAGACAAACTACTTTTTACAATATTAGAATTAAAGGCGCCGGCCAATCCACGATTAGAAGAAATAGCAACTAATAGTACTTTTTTCACTTCTCTATCTGCAGTATAATCGCTCCCAATATCACCATCTAAAGTTGCACTTAAACTTTGTAATAATTCGGTTTGTTTATCTGCATAAGGACGCATAGTGGTAATAGCATCTTGTGCTTTTTTCAATTTTGCAGCAGATACCATTTTCATAGCACTAGTAATCTGCATCGTTGATGACACCGAAGATATTCTATTACGTATTTCTTTTAAATTTGCCATTATATTAAGTATAAAGCAATCAGTGATTAATTACTGATTGCTAATTTTTAATTGTAATTAGCTGAAATATCATTAGCTACTTTTGACAAAACTTCAATTGCTTCATCAGTTAATTTTCCAGCTTTTAAAGTATCTAAAATATCTCGATGCTTAGCATTAAGATATTCGATAAAATCTCTTTCAAATTCTTTTACCTTATTTACAGGCACATCGCGTAATAAGTTTTTAGATCCTGCATAAATAATTGCAATTTGGTCTTCAACTTTGAATGGATCGTTTTGTGCTTGTTTTAAAATTTCAACGTTTCGTTTTCCTTTTTCAATAACACTTAAAGTTGCGGCATCCAAATCTGAACCAAACTTAGCAAAAGCTTCTAATTCACGAAATTGTGCTTGATCTAACTTAAGAGTACCTGAAACTTTTTTCATTGATTTAACCTGAGCATTACCCCCAACACGAGATACAGAAATACCTACGTTAATCGCTGGACGAACCCCAGAATTAAACAAATCACCATCTAAAAATATTTGACCATCGGTAATCGAAATTACATTGGTAGGGATATATGCTGATACGTCACCCGCTTGAGTTTCAATAATTGGTAGAGCTGTTAATGAGCCACCACCTTTTACTACATCTTTTAAGGAATCTGGTAAATCGTTCATACGTTTAGCGATTGCATCATCATTGATCACTTTAGCTGAACGCTCTAATAATCTAGAGTGAAGATAAAATACATCACCTGGATATGCTTCACGCCCCGGCGGACGACGTAATAAAAGTGATACCTCACGGTAGGCTACGGCTTGTTTTGATAAATCATCATAAATAATCAATGCCGGACGCCCAGTATCTCTAAAATATTCACCAATTGCAGCACCTGCAAAAGGAGCATAAACTTGCATTGGAGCAGGATCACTTGCGTTTGCAGCAACAATAGTTGTATAAGCTAGTGCCCCTTTTTCTTCTAATACTTTAGCAATATTTGCTACCGTTGAAGCTTTTTGTCCAATCGCTACATAAATACAATAAACTGGTTCACCAGCATCGTAAAATTCTTTTTGATTTAGAATTGTATCAATACAAACCGTTGTTTTTCCAGTTTGACGGTCACCAATCACCAATTCACGTTGTCCTCTACCCACTGGAATCATCGCATCAATAGATTTGATTCCTGTTTGAAGAGGTTCTGTTACAGGCTCCCGAAATATTACACCAGGAGCAATACGCTCTAGTGGCATTTCGTATGTTGTACCCTCTATCGCTCCTTTACCGTCAATAGGCTCTCCTAGCGTATTTACAACACGGCCAGAAATACCTTCCCCTACATTAATAGATGCGATACGTTGTGTACGTTTTACTGTAGAACCTTCAACAATGTTTTTAGAGTGACCTAATAATACCACCCCTACATTATCTTCTTCAAGGTTAAGTACAATCCCTTCCAATCCGTTTTCGAATTCTACTAATTCGCCGTATTGTACATTTGATAATCCGTAAACACGAGCGATACCGTCACCTACGGTTAGAACACTTCCTACTTCATCTAATGAAGCGGTAGATTCGTAACCTGATAATTGATTCTTTAAAATTGCTGATACTTCAGCTGGTTTAACTTCTGCCATTTTTCAACTATATTATTCAGAATATTCTGAAATTTATTTATATACTTTTACTAAATTCTCGTTTAATCTTTGCTAAGCTGTTTACTATACTAGCATTGTATTGTAAATCTCCTATTCGTAATATAAATCCACCAATTATCGATTCATCAATAGTACTTTCAAGAGTAACCTTATCACTTCCTGTTAGTTCTTTCACTTTCGCCAATACTTTTTCTTCTAGATCTGAGGAAAGAGCCATAGCAGTAGTTACTTGAGCTACTTTAATTCCTTGAGATTCTTTATATAATTCGATATAACTTGTTGCTACATCAGTCAATAAAGAAGCTCTTTTGTTTAAAACTAAAGCGGTAATTAACGATTTGGTAATATCTGTTTGTTCTCTAAATATTTTATGCAGCGCTTCTTTTTTATCTTCATCGTTATAAACGGGATTAAAAAGCATTTCATTCAAATCACTATTGTCAGAAATAGTTTTGGAAATCGACTGCATATCTTCAAAAACAACATGAGCTGTGTTAGTCTCTGATGCTCGTGATAAAACTGCTTTTGCGTAACGTCTTGCTGCTCTAATTCCAATCATTTAATTTTAATTT
>SGZH01000034.1 GCA_004214175.1 Flavobacteriales bacterium
TCAAAAAAAGCAGAAGCAGAACCTCCCTCAGAGATAAAAGGATTGGATGTTACCTCAGAGAATTCTCCTGTACCATCATTTTGGTAAAGTTTTGAAAATATCAAATTGTTGTTGTCATAGCCAGTCATAAATAAATCATGATCTCCATCATTATCTATATCCGCAAATTCAAGATTACCCCCAATAGATGGTTCAAATGGTTGGGTGGTATCTGGCGTGAAATTGCCACTTCCGTCATTTAAGTAAAAATGAGCATAATAGTTTGGGCTTCCATCTCTTCCGGTAATCAACAAATCTTGGTCAGTATCTCCATCAACATCTGTAAAAGCTATTTTTCCTCCTTCAGACCAATTAGAAAGTCCAGTTCCAATTACTTCAGTAAAATTTCCCATACCGTCATTAGTATATAATGTAGTTTTACGATTAGTTAATTGAGCATCGGCACCTGTGATTATCAAATCAAGGTCACCATCATTGTCGATATCAGCCATGGCACAAGAGCCTTGTCTGGAATCATATAAATTGTCTACAGTTGTGTCTTCCTGAAGATCTATAGACTGAGAAATTGAGGTCAAAGGATAGAGAACTAATAAAATAAGTACGTTGTTAATTTTCATTTTCTAATTTTTTAAAATCAAATTTAGCTCAATTTATATCATTTAAAAACAATAATATTCACGTTTATGGGTGTTTTTTGAGTTTTTATTATGCTCTATATAGCTCTTTTTTAGTTTTTTGTTGCAAAATGCAATTTAATCAGTCGTTTTTTTAAAATACTTAATTAATTTTTATAAGTTTGGATAAACTTAACAAACAATATTATGAAAAAATTACTTTTTATTTTAGCATTGAGCTCAACGGTAGCCAGTGCGCAATGGGTTCAAAAAACATCTTGTAAAAAAGATGCTGCAAAAATCACCAATGAGGCTATCGAGTCTATAGCGAATTTAGAATATATGCCAGCTATGGGAATGGCAAAAGCAGCCCTTTTGTTAGATCCTGAATGTGGATGTGCCCAACTAACCCTTGCTGCTATTAGTAGTCCTAACACAAATTGGGGAAGCCAAAAATCAAAGTTGGAAGCGATGGATGTTTCAAAATTAAGTTCCGAGGAAAAAGCATGGCATGGATTTTTAATGGCTTCTAGAGAAGACCGACCTGCTGTCGCAAAAGCTGCGGCGACTAAATATCCAGACAGTCCCTTAGTAAATTTTTTAGTTACTTCTCCAGCAGACTTTAATTCTTTCAAAACATTTGCAGAAAAGTTTCCAAACCAAGCTGCAGCTGCCTACAATATGATGTCTTACGGATATTTAAGAGGCGATTATGGGGAGCCTAACCAAGATATGGCGATGGACTATGTAACAAGATCTCAGCAAATGCATGACGGTCCTAATGCACACGATTCAATGGCTGAACATTATGCGGCTATCGGAGATTACCAAAAGGCTTTAGATTCTCAGTTAAAAGCTGTAGACTATGCTCGTTTTGGGTCCCCTTATTGGAATTATGCTCGAACTTATTATGCTAAAGTGAACCAAGAGGAACTTTCTAAAGAATTAATGAAAAATCAAACAGAGGCTCAAGATGCCATCACAGATGGAGATTATGAAACATTCTCAAAATATGAACATCCAGATATTATTCATACCACTGGAGATTCTAATTTATCTCCTTTTTATACATTCAATAAAGCTTCTTTTGATAGAGAACAAGCAATCGTTTGGAATAAATTTGAATTAAATAACATGAACGTTACCTATTCGCCAGATATGCGAACAGCAGTTCTTACCTTTTATGCCTCAGGAAGCTATACCTTTAAAAAAACTCCAGGTGAAAATGTTGCTTATAGCACAAGAGGCTCTTCGGTCTGGGTAAATACGGCAGATGGCTGGAAAATAATGCACAGTTCTTGGGCTCCAAATAAAGATGGAAAAGGAATCCCCCAATTATAATTTATAGAATAAGTCATAAAACTAAAAGAGTTATCAGAAATGATGACTCTTTTTTTATTTGTATATTGTGTTTATGAAATTACTTTTTTTACCTTTTGTTCTTTTAAGTTCTTTGTTTTGTTATTCTCAAAAAGTACATTCGGTAGCTTATGCAAATCAGGCCGAGGTAAAAATACATGTAGTTGGCTATGAAAATCAAGCCGATTTAAAGGTGTTTAAGGTAGCCTATGGTAATCAAGCTGAAGGTAATGATGGCTTATGGTATTTTGTTGACTATGCTAACCAAGCTGATAAAAAAGTTTATTTTGTTGATTATGCCAATCAAAGTGATCTTAAAATTTATTTTGTTAAATATCGAAATCAAGCGGGCTGGAGAGACAAATCTAAAAAACACTTACTTTATTAATCTATAAGCTTCTATTATTGTTTTTTACAAGTTAAATTATATTTCACTAAATTGCAATATGCAACTAACCGATTAAGTATTAATTATTAATTAAAATTTACCTAAAAATGAAAAAAATACTATTATTTGTCTGTTTAATTATATCTCAGATAACATTTGCACAAATTCTTGAAATGCCCAACTTTCCAGATGGCGTAATTATTTATGATGTTTCCATAAAAGACCAAGTTATTGATTTTTCAGAAGATGGCGATTGGGACTTTTCTGAAGTAACAACTGATAGCGATTCAGCGGTTCAAATAACACCTATTTCTGATTCGCCAGATGCCGATGATTATCCCAATGCCACGCATGTTAAATATGAAGATGGGAATATAATTTTTCTTGGATTCGAACCTACTCAGTATACCTACCATGGAGAACAGACTTTTATCGATAATACCTATGCCACACCACTGGTATTAACTCCTTATCCATTTAATGTTGGAGATACTCATACCGATGGAGTTTTTAATATTCCATTTACCTGCTCAGGATGCCCTCCAGAATTGTATAGAGATCATGAAGTGGTAACTACATCGCTTTCCTCAGGTAGTGTTACCATGCCAGACGGTTTTGTTTACAACAATGTAACCTTGGTTAAAACTACAAATACATTTACTGATGGCCAAACTGGATCCTCTCCTTGTATCACAACTCTTGAGCAATGGCTCTGGTGGGCTGAAGGCTATGCCATCCCTATTGTAGAAACTCGAACATTTTCTAATAGTGGTCAATGTGCTCCACCTCCACCAGATTATACCAAGTTTTTGAAAACACAAACAGCAAGAGTTCAAGTGATTCATAATTCGGCAGACGCAGCAGCAGAAACCGTAGATGTTTATTTAAACGAAACATTATTAATTCCAAATTTTGAATTTAGAAGCGCTTCACCTTTTGTAGATGCGCCAGCAGGCGTAGAAATTGAATTATCAGTAGCACCTCCAAATAGCTCTGGAGTAGAGGATGCTATTTATACGGCCCCTGTTACTTTATCTGAAGGCGAAACTTATATCGTAGTAGCTGATGGTATTGTTAGTGGTTCAGGTTATAACCCTCCACAAGCTTTTGGATTACAAATATATGATATGGGTAGAGAGCTAGCCACTGAATCAGAAAATACGGATGTATTAGTGCATCATGGATCTACAGATGCCCCAACCGTTGATATCGTTGAAACTGGAGTAGGCGCTGGAACTTTAGTAGATGATATTTCTTACACCGAATTTCAAGGTTATCTGGAACTACCAACTGCTGACTATGTGCTTGATGTTACAGACGAAACAGGTTCAGTAACAGTAGCTTCATATCAAGCACCACTTGCCTCTCTTGAATTAGACGGAGCAGCTTTAGTTGCGGTGGCTACCGGATTTTTAGATCCCTCTCAAAATTCTGATGGTCCAGCATTTGGAATTGGAGTGGCCTTACCCACAGGAGGACCTTTAGTAATGTTACCAGCATTATTAGGTAATCAAGACTATGAGTTAAGCAATGCAATTGCATTATACCCAAGCCCAGCAAGAGAACATGTGACATTATCCAACAGTTCTAGCATTCAATTAAAGACTGCTACAATCTATGACTTAAAGGGAAAACTAGTATCACAAATCAATTTACAGGATATGCAAAGTGAGAAAGTGATTAATGTATCTTCCTATGCAACTGGTGTTTACATGGTACATATAGCCGGAGAGCAATCAAGCGTTGTAAAACGAATGATCAAAGAGTAGGTTTTAAATAACCACTTCTATAAATAAAAAATCCCTTCCTTAATCGGAGGGGATTTTTATATAATAAACTTTTGTTTATATTACTGACCGGCAGCTTCCATTAAATTGGTAGCTGGTTGGTTTTCCTCTTTTTTTGGAGGTTCAGGAATGTCTTTGCTGTAAACAAAAAATCGTTTAACTTTCCCATCTTTAATTTCCCCATCAATCATGTGTAATTCAGTTTTTTCTTTTCCGTCTACAGTGGTTGTTACCTGATGTCCTGCGATTATCCATTCTGCCCCATTTTTTACTGCTTTATAAGGCATGGCCCAATAAACTTCCCACATTGGGTTTTCTGCAGCAAACCAAGCGTCAAGAGCAGCTCTGTGCTCTTCTTTCCCTTGAATAACACTACCGTCTGGGGCATCTATACTAATTGAATCAGACTCCATTTTCATGATAGCATCTAAATCTCTTTTATTGTGAGCATTGATGTAGTTCATCCAAATATCGGTTACCGCATCAGTAGCTACTACATATTTTTCGCCCGGTGATGGCAAGAAGAAACCTGCACCCTCTGGAGTGCTTGCTGTTTCTTTTTCTGTTTGGGGGTTACAAGCTGTGATGATTACAGCTAAAATCAAAATTAATTTTTTCATTTTTACGTTGTTAAATGGTTATTAAATAATTGGTTAGTCACAAATCTAATTAAACAATTTTTAATATTAAATAAATAAGAATAATTATTTAGTCTTTTACAAAGAGTTGATCAATATCTTTAAAGGATTTAAACTCCAGTGCATTATTTTCAGGATCTAAGAAAAACATCGTGGCTTGCTCTCCTATTTTTCCTTTAAAACGGATATAGGGCTCTATAATAAATTTAATATTTTTAGATACTAACCTTTTTGCTAATAACTCCCATTGCTCCCATGCTAATACTACTCCAAAATGTGGTACTGGAACTTCGTGACCATCTACCGGATTTAAAATCATATCAGATTTCAATTCTAGTTTCTCGTGAAGTACTAATTGATGGCCAAAAAAATTAAAATCTACCCATTTTTCAGTACTCCTTCCTTCCTCACACTCTAATATTTCTCGATAAAACTTTCTGCAAACTGTTAAATTTGATACTGGTATTGCTAGATGAAAGGGCCTCATTTTTATTTCATTAGAACAAGCTTTTTTAAACCGGCTTGCTGATTGTTAATGATTAATTTTGCAAAATAAACTCCATTAGAAAAATTTTCAGTATTCCAAGTAATGGTATTTAATCCGAGCAATTTATGGAGTGTTGTTATTTTTTGTCCAACAGCAGTGTAAATTTCTATTTTTTGACCTTCTGCGAGGTCATTTAATTTAAAAACAGTTTGAGTCTTAAATGGGTTGGGTGAGTTCCAAAAAATAGGGTTATTATTATTAAAATCATTGACACTCAAACTACCATCCATATGAAGTTTAAGTGCTACGGGACGATGATCAGAAATATTTTGATCATACTCAGACCAACCGCTCAGATAGTCATCAATTTTAATAGTTTTGACTTCAGAATCTTCATTTTCGAATTCAGAAAATAATTCATTAGTGATTAATAAATGATCTAAATGCGAGGGCCAATTTGGGAATGACCAGTTAGCACTGGTTCCAGTTGCAATTTCATAGTCTGCAAATAAATAATTTTCAGAATCATCAATAAACATCTGAAAAATATTGTTTTGAGAACTTTCTGCGATGTCATCATTTAAATCTCCCAAAAGGATAACATTTTCATCCGAAAAATTTTCGTCAATATAGGCTTTAAGCAATAAATTAGCTTGGTATCTTCTTGTTTCTTCATCCCCTGAATCACTGCTATTAAAAATTCCATCTCCACAACATTTATAATGATTATTAATGATAATAATTCTATGATCGTAATAATTTAAATCCATTACCATTGGAGATCTTGGAAAAGCACTCCAATATTGAGATGTGGTGTATATTTCATAGAGAGCATTAATTTGAATCACCTCGGAGTTATAGATATAAGCAAGCCCAGCGAACCATTCAGATTCTAAATAACCTTCATACAAATTTAGACCGTCCACCATTTGTTCAAAATAGTTAATATTATTAACTTCTTGAATTGCAATAATATCCATTTCTAAATTTTGAATAATATCGGATACATAATTTACTGTTGTTTGACCATTTTTAGGAAATTGTTCAATGTTCCAGGTCATAATATCAAAAGTTTCAGGGGTTCCAAAGGATAAGTCTTCTATTTGAGCATTTGAAACAGAACTTACCAATAAAAAAAAGAATGGAACGAATCTAGATGACATAAATAAAATTTTATTTTATCTTTTTTAATTCAGAGAGAATTAAGGTGGCAAATTATAAAAATAATCTGTAATATTTTTAATTGAAATGGAATTAATCTTTTATAGTTTTGTACCATGCAACCAGATAATTTAAAAACAGAATTTTTTGGAATAGGAATCCAAAATGGAAAAACACCAGAAAACCTAGGAGTCTTGTGGAGAACTGCTCAAAATTTGGGAGCTAGTTTTATATACACCATTGGAAATCGCTATGCCAGCCAAGCATGTGACACCAAAAATTCAGTAAAATCTATTCCTTATTTTCATTACGATAATTTTGATGACTTCTACAAACACCTCCCAAAAGGAGCGCGAATAGTAGGCGTTGAAATAACAGAGGAATCAACAGCATTAGAAGACTTTTACCATCCTAGAAGATGTGTTTATTTATTAGGAGCTGAAGATCATGGTTTGTCAAAAAAAGCTATTGAAAAATCTCATTTTTTGGTCAAGTTTTCTTCTATAGAAAGCTTAAATGTTGCAGTAGCAGGAAGTATCGTTCTCTATGATCGTTCGAGAACTAAACCAAGAGTTTAGTGTATCTTTGGCAAAAATTAAATAATGAATCATAAAGCAGGTTTTGTTAATATAATTGGAAACCCTAATGTGGGTAAGAGTACCTTGATGAATTCATTTGTTGGAGAACGATTGTCTATTATTACTTCTAAAGCTCAAACTACTCGTCATCGAATTCTAGGTATTGTTAATGGAGAGGATTTTCAAATGATTTTAAGTGATACTCCTGGAATCATTAAGCCAGCATATCAACTTCAGGAAAGCATGATGGATTTTGTAAAATCCGCTTTTGAGGATGCTGATGTATTAATTTATATAGTTGAACTAGGAGAGAAAGGATTAAAAGACGATGCGTTTTTTAATAAAATCACCAATGCAAATATTCCTGTTTTATTATTAATTAATAAAATTGATAAAGGAAACGAAGCACTTCTAAAAGAGGCTATGATTTTTTGGACTGAAAAAGTTCCAAACGCTAACATATTTGCTATTTCTGCACTTGAAGACTTTGGTGTAAAAGAAGTTTTTCAAAAAATAATAGCATTATTACCTGAATCTCCTGCATTTTATCCAAAAGATCAATTAACAGATAAACCAGAACGTTTTTTTGTAAATGAAATAATTCGAGAAAAAATATTACTGCATTACAAAAAAGAGATACCCTATTCTGTTGAAATTGATACCGAAGAATTTTTTGAAGAAGACACAATTATACGAATGCGAAGCATCATAATGGTTGAAAGAGATACTCAAAAAGGAATCATTATTGGACATAAAGGATCTGCTTTAAAAAGAGTAGGGGTGGAGGCTCGGAAAGATTTAGAGAAATTTTTTGGGAAACAAGTTCATTTAGAACTTTATGTAAAAGTTAATAAAAATTGGCGAAGTAATAATCAACAATTGAAACGATTTGGTTACAACCAATAATATTGATTTTAATACAATTCTCTTGTTTTTCTTCAAATTCTAAAGTGTACCTTTGCAACAATTTATAGGTTATGAGTATAGTAGCAATTGTAGGAAGACCAAATGTTGGAAAATCTACTTTATTTAACAGATTAATTCAACGTCGTGAAGCAATCGTCGATGCGGTAAGCGGTGTCACCAGGGATCGTCACTATGGAAAAAGTGATTGGAACGGTAAAGAATTTTCACTCATTGATACTGGAGGTTATGTAGTTGGTAGTGATGATATATTTGAATCTGAGATAGACAAGCAGGTTGAGTTAGCCATAGGTGAAGCAGATGCCATCATTTTTATGACGGATGTGGTTTCTGGAGTTACTGGAATGGATGAGGAAGTAACAAAACTATTACGCAAATGTGCAAAGCCTGTATTTTTAGTTGTTAATAAGGTAGATAGTGCTAATCGAACCAATGATGCTGTTGAGTTTTATTCTTTAGGTTTTGAAAAATATTACATCATGTCTAGTATCAACGGTAGTGGTACGGGTGATTTATTAGATGATTTAGTTGCAGTTCTTCCTGAAGAGGAAATCTCTGAAGAAATAAATGAGTTACCTCGCTTTGCTGTTGTTGGGAGACCTAACGCCGGAAAATCTTCTTTTATCAATGCTTTAATTGGAGAAGATAGATACATAGTTACTGATATTGCCGGAACTACCCGTGACAGTATTGATACTCATTACAATCGATTTGGATTCGAATTCAATTTAGTTGACACTGCAGGAATTCGAAAAAAAAGTAAAGTAAAGGAAGACTTAGAGTTTTATTCAGTAATGCGAAGCGTTCGAGCTATTGAACATTGTGATGTAGCAATTTTGGTGTTGGACGCAACAAGAGGTTTTGATGGTCAAGTACAAAATATTTTTTGGTTGGCTCAAAAAAATAATAAAGGAGTCATTATTTTAGTAAATAAGTGGGACTTAGTTGAAAAAGATCATAAAAGCGTCAAAGAATATGAAACCTTAATCCGTTCGCAATGCGAGCCATTTACAGATGTTCCGATAATATTTATTTCAGTACTAACAAAACAACGAATTTTTAAAGCCATAGAAACTGCTGTTGAGGTATTTAAAAACAGGAGTAAGCGAATAAAAACAAGTGAATTAAATGAAGTGATGCTTCCCATAATTGAAGGGTATTCGCCACCAGCTTACAAAGGGAAATATGTAAAAATTAAGTATTGTATGCAGCTACCTACACCTTATCCAAGCTTTGCTTTTTTTGCTAATTTACCTCAGTATGTGAAGGAACCCTATAAGAGATTCTTAGAAAATAAGTTACGCGATAAATTTGATTTTCACGGTGTACCAATTACGGTTTACCTAAGAAAAAAATAGTTAAAGGTGGTCTTTAAATTTTAGTAATTCTATTTTTATTCCTTCCAACTTTCTAATTATTTCGAAATTACTGATACTATTCTGTTTGTTTTCTTTTAAATATTTTTTTGCTCCATCAAGAGTAAAACCTCGCTCTTTTACCAGATGATATATTAATTCTAAGTTTTTTACATCCCCTGGAGTAAACTTGCGATCACCTTTATTATTTTTTTTAGGCTTTAAAATATCAAATTCTTTTTCCCAGAAGCGAATCAATGAATTATTGACTGAGAATGCTTTTGCAACCTCACCAATTCCATAATATCTTTTCTCAGGTAGATCTATTATCATTAATTAATCTAAAGATTGATTTTCTTGACCAGCAACTTTTAATAATACGGCAAACTCTTCAGGAGACAAATTCCCGTAATAAAAATTTAATGGGTTAACACGCTTGCCATCTTTTATAATTTCGTAGTGCAAATGAGGAGCTTGAGATCTTCCTGTACTGCCAACAAATCCAATCAAATCTCCACGTTTTACTTTTTGGCCTCTCTTAACCACGTATTTATATAGGTGTGCATACAAGCTTGTATAACCAAAGCCATGATCTATTCTTATATGACGACCATATCCTGACGAACGCCTATCTGCTCTTTTAACAACTCCATTTCCAGTGGCATAAACAGGTGTTCCTCGGGGTGCTGTAAAATCCATACCTCGATGAAATTTTCTAGCTTTTGTAAACGGATCAGATCGATAGCCATAACCAGAAGCCATACGAGTTAAATCTTCGTTTTTCACAGGTTTAATGGTAGGTATAGCTTTTAAAAGTTTTTCTTTTTCTTCTGCAAGGCCAGCAATTTCATCTAGTGATTTCGATTGTACTACGATTTGTTTGGTTAAAACATCTATTTTTTTACTAGTACTAATAATTAAATTTGAATTATCAAAGCCTTCCAAGTTTTTATATCTGTTAACCCCTCCAAAGCCTGCTTTTCGTTGCTCCTCAGAAATAGGGTTCGCTTCAAAATAGACCCTGTAAATAGTATTGTCCCGGGTCTCAATTTCAGATAAAACGGTTTGAGCTTGAACTATTTTTTTATTTAATAACTCAAATTGTAATTCCATATTTGATAGTTCCCTTTTTAAAGCTTTTTCTTTTGGAGTTTCAATGTAAGGGATATTTAAGTAGATGATAAGTAAAAGAAATCCACTTAAAAACATACCTAATAGACTCAGGAAAAAAATTTTTGTTTTTCTTCCTTTTTTATATTCAATCTTTCGATACGATAAGGTATCACTATCGTAGTAATATTTTACTTTAGCCATACGTTAAAATGTCTTATTTTTGTTCATTAAGAATAATTATGATAACCAAAAACGATTTACAAATATAGAAATTGTGTTGGAAACCCCCTAATTGGGCTTTTTAATAAAATAACAAATTTATGACTTCAAAGGAAATACGTTCTAAATATTTAGATTTTTTCAATTCAAAATCTCATTCTATTGTAGACTCAGCTCCTATGATCCTTAAGAATGATCCAACGTTAATGTTTGTAAATGCAGGAATGGTTCCTTTTAAAGAATATTTTTTAGGACAAAAAAAAATAATAAATAAACGAGTTGCAGACTCACAAAAGTGTTTGCGTGTTTCAGGGAAACATAATGATTTAGAAGAAGTTGGTAAAGACACCTACCATCATACGATGTTCGAGATGTTAGGTAATTGGAGTTTTGGTGATTATTTTAAAAAAGAAGCCATTACTTGGGCCTGGGAGTTTTTAACAGAAGTTCTTAATATAGATAAAAATAGTCTGTACGTTAGTATTTTTGAAGGAGCTAAAGAAGATGATTTAACTTTTGATCAGGAGGCTTATGATATTTGGAAAGGTATCATTGATGAAGATCGAATTATTAACGGTAATAAAAAAGATAATTTCTGGGAAATGGGTGCTCAAGGACCTTGTGGACCTTGCTCTGAAATTCATGTAGATATAAGATCTCCGGAAGAAAAAGCTCAAATCTCAGGTAAAAATCTTGTAAATAAGGATCATCCTCAGGTTGTTGAAATTTGGAATTTGGTTTTTATGGAATTCAATAGAAAAGCGAATGGAACTTTAGAAAAATTACCCCTTAAACATGTGGATACTGGTATGGGTTTTGAACGATTATGTATGGTAATGCAAAACGTGTCCTCCAATTACGATACAGATGTTTTTATACCATTAATCAAAGAAATTGAAACCATAACAAATACTACCTACGGTAACAATATAGAAATTGATGTTGCGATTCGAGTTATTTCTGACCATGTTCGTGCGGTAGCTTTTGCAATTGCTGATGGACAACTTCCTTCAAACACAGGTGCTGGATATGTAATAAGAAGAATTTTAAGAAGGGCCGTTCGGTATGGTTTTACTTTTTTAAATACAAAAGAACCTTTTATCCATAAACTAATAGCAGTTCTCACTAAACAAATGGGCGATTATTTCCCAGAATTAAAAAAACAACGGCAGCTCATTGTAAATGTGATCAAAGAAGAAGAAAATTCCTTTTTAAGAACTCTAGATCAGGGATTGATTTTGTTAGATGGAATTATTAAAAATTCTACAGGATCAGAAATATCAGGAAAAAAAGCATTTGAATTATTTGATACTTATGGATTTCCAATTGATTTAACAGCATTAATTTTATCTGAAAAAGGATTGACTTTAAATTTAGATGAATTTGAAACCGAATTAAAAAAACAAAAAGAAAGATCGAAGGCAGCTTCTGTTATCGAAACTGATGATTGGGTAATTTTACATGAAGATAATGATGAGGAGTTTATAGGTTATGATACGCTAACCGCTAAAGTAAAAATTACTAGGTATCGAAAAGTTACCTCTAAAAAAGAAGGTGATCTGTATCAACTTGTTTTTAATTTGACGCCATTTTATCCTGAAGGAGGTGGTCAAGTTGGTGATAAAGGGTATCTCGAGAAAAATGATGGTAGCGTTGTTTATATTATTGATACTAAAAAAGAAAATAATTTAACCATTCACTTTGCTAAATCACTTCCAAAAAATCCTACAGAAACTTTTACGGTAGTTGTTGACGAAAAACAACGATTTAGAACTGCCAGCAATCACACAGCAACACACCTTTTACATCAAGCATTAAGAGAGGTTTTAGGCGATCATGTGGAGCAGAAAGGATCTGCAGTACATTCAAAACATTTACGATTTGATTTTTCTCATTTTGCTAAATTAACTATTGATGAATTAACCAGTGTTGAGGATTTTGTTAACGCTAGAATTGAGAATAAACTGCCTTTACAGGAGTTTAGAAATATTCCAAAAGCAGTTGCTGAAGAAAAGGGAGCTATGGCTTTATTTGGAGAAAAATATGGAGATACAGTAAGAGCTATCCAATTTGGTAAATCTATAGAACTATGCGGAGGTACTCATGTACAAAACACGAGTGATTTATGGTATTTTAGAATACAAACAGAAAGTGCAATAGCATCTGGAATTAGAAGAATAGAGGCAATTACTGGAGATGCAATGAAAACACAATTTTCAGAAAATAATAGAGACTTATTTCAGATCAAAGAGTTGGTTAAAAATTCTAAAAAACCAGTTGAAACTGTTTTAACTCTTATTGAAGACAATCAAAAACTCCGAAAACAAGTAGATCAGCTATTAAAAGAAAAAGCTAAAAACACCGCAGCCAGTTTGCTTAAGGAAACTGAATTAATTAATGGGATTAATTTCTTAGCTAAAAAACTAGATTTAGATCAAAATAGTATTAAAGACTTAGTGAATAATTTAGGAAATAAAATCAATAATTTATTTTTATTAATTGGAAACGAATCCAATGGAAAAGCATTTTTAACCTGCTATATTTCTAAAAATTTAGTTGAAGAGAGAAGCTTAAATGCAGGCCAAATAGTCAGGGAACTTGGAGAATACATACAGGGTGGAGGAGGAGGTCAAGCTTTTTTAGCAACCGCAGGAGGTAAAAACCCATCAGGAATTAGCGAGGCTTTAAAGGCAGGGAAAAAGTATATTTTATAAGTGCTAATCCTTTCTTATGTTTATAAGAAAAATAAGTAAATGAAACTTCAAACAAAAATACCAATTGAATCTGAAACTCCTAAAATAGATTACGATTCTAAAATACTGTTGTTAGGTTCCTGTTTTGTTGAAAGTATAGGCGGTAAACTAGATTTTGTAAAGTTTCAAACTTTACAAAATCCTTTTGGAATATTATTTAACCCTATAGTTATTGAACGAATTATCGAAAGAGCCTTAGAAAGTGATTTTTTTACGGAAAGTGATATTTTTTTTAAAAATGAACGTTGGTACTGTTTTGAGATGCACTCTTCTGTATGCGCAACTAACAAAATCGATTTTTTATCGCTCATAAATAACAAACTAAACGAATTAAGAGAGTATTTAATAACTGCAAGTCATATTGTTTTAACATTTGGCACCTCTTGGGTTTATCGTTTTTTAAAAACAAAAAAAATAGTTGCTAATTGTTTTAAAATTCCACAAAAGGAATTTCAGAAAGATTTGCTATCGATAGAAGAAATTAAAACTTCTTATAATAATATAGTTACTCAAATCTTAAGTCGAAATCCGGATACTCAAATAATTACAACGATTTCTCCAGTAAGACACCTTAAGGAGGGTCTTATTGAAAATAACAGAAGTAAGGCTCATTTAATAACGGTTTTACAACAACTTGTCTCTAAAGAAAAAAAAGTAAGTTATTTTCCATCTTATGAACTTATGCTAGATGAATTAAGAGATTACCGCTTTTACAAAGAAGATATGATACACCCTAATGATACTGCAATCAAAATTATCTGGGAATTTTTTAAAAAAACTTGGATATCTAAGAAAACTGAATCGATTCAAAAATCGATTCGTACGATTCGAAGTGGTTTAGATCATCAACCTTTTGACCCAACTAGCAAACAACATCAATTGTTTTTACAAGATTTAAAGGAAAAAATGAATCAGGTTGAAAAAGAATTTTCACATATTAAATTTTAAACTCTTTTTTTATTTTTTCAACAAAATCTAGCTTTTCCCATGTAAAAGTCTCCACTGTTTTCTTAATTTTTTTACCATCACCAGCATAAAAAGTCAATTCTTTTTCTTCAGGTATCCTTCCCATATGACCATACGATGCAGATTCTACATAAATTGGATTTCTGAGTTTTAAACGTGATTCAATAGCGGAGGGCCGCATATCAAATATAGATGCTATTAGTTTAGATATTTCACCATCACTCATATTAATTTTTGAAGTATGGTAGGTATTTACATTGATAGAAGTAGGTTCTGCAACACCAATCGCATAACTAACCTGTACCAAGACTTCGTCGCAAACTCCAGCAGCAACCATGTTTTTAGCTATATGCCTGGAGGCATAGGCTGCACTGCGGTCTACTTTACTGGGGTCTTTTCCGCTAAAAGCACCACCGCCATGAGCTCCTTTTCCCCCGTAGGTATCTACAATTATTTTTCTTCCTGTTAATCCGGTATCTCCATGAGGGCCGCCAATAACAAATTTACCAGTTGGATTGATATGGTAAGTAATATCGTTGTTAAACAAAGCTTTTGTATCAGGATCTAACTGAGCAATCACTCTTGGAATTAAAAT
>SGZH01000035.1 GCA_004214175.1 Flavobacteriales bacterium
AAGCTATGAGTGAGCTATTTCGGGTGTTAGCTCCTAATGGAATTGGTATTTTTCAAATTCCTCAAGATTTATCTAGAGAATTTACTTTTGAAGACTATAGTATAACAGATCCTAAAAAACGTGCTGAAATATTTGGTCAATACGATCATGTCCGAGTTTATGGAAGAGATTATTTTGATAAACTTAGAAAAATTGGATTTAATGTTACTGCGTTAGATTACACGAAAAAATTAACCAAAAAAGAAATTGAAAAATACAGGCTAGCTCAGGGTGAACTAATTCCAGTTTGTAGGAAGTTTTAGTCTAGTATTATTTTCTTCATACCTTCTGTAACAAAAAATTGTTGAATATTATCATGGTTGCTATAGGTGAGATAGACTTCTATATCATCTAATTTATTAATTAATTCTACAGATTTTTTAAATCCTAAAGCCATAAATGAAGTCGCATATGCATCAGCTTCTGCACAAGTAGAGGCAAGAACTGTCGCACTCGTTATATCACTTTTTTCAGCAGATCCCGTAAGTGGATTTAAGGTATGAACATATCTTTTTTTTGAAATAGAATCCACCCTAAATTTTCGATAATTACCAGACGTAGCCATGCCCATATCTTTCAATATAATACTCTTAGAATATGACCTATCGTTAATAGTTGAAAAAGTATTTTCTATTCCGACTACCCATGCTTTATTTTTTTTGAGGTTGACACCTTTTGCTAACAATTCTCCTCCTAATTCTATTAGAAAGTTTTGAATCTTATTTGAAGCCAAATAGTCTCCAATTAAATCAATGCCATACCCTTTTGCAACAGCGTTAAAATCAAAATATATTTCTGGATATTGTTTCAATATTTTTGAATCTTCAGTCAGTTTTACTTTATGAAATCCAACATAATTTAGCATAGAATCTAGAGCCTTATTATCAATTACTTTTAGAGGTTTTGTGTCACCAAATCCATAAGCGTTTCTTAATACTCCAATCGTAGGATCAAAATAGCCCTCTGTTCTTTGATAGACTTCTAATGACAAATTAAAATTATCAATAAAAATTTGATCGACGATCACTGAAGTATCCCCACGATTAATTTTTGAAATATCACTATCTGGTACGTAAGTACTTACAGATTTATTTACTAAATTTAAAATAGAATCAATTCCTTTTCCTAAATCAAGATTCTGATTGGTATATGCCTGTATTAAAAAAGTAGTTCCAAATGCTTGACCTCGAACTGTTGTTTTTTCTAAGGGTTTTTCTCCACAAGAAATAAGCATTGTAAACAATACAAAATAAATTAATTTTCTCATGAAATTTCTGTTAAACCCAAATATACATATGAATGTTTTTCACCTTTGATAATGGGTTTATTAATATCTGATCCGTGTCCCAGCCAAACGCCTGCATAATAAACTTTTGCATTAAATTGTTCTGAGTGTTCTAAAATTGGTTGAGTAGTAATATTACGATAATCATGGAGCGCTTCTGAACTTGAAACTGCCCTTACCAAAACAAAAGATGTAATTTTATCTTTAATGACTACAAACTGAGGATTTTTTTTTAAATCTGATTTAATGGCTAAAAATTCATAACCATCTTTCTCTAATTCAGCTCCAACTATATTCATAGCTAAATTTCGAGATTCTTGTTTGTTAAGCTTTTTAGTCATTTATTTTAATTATCCTCCAAAGTCATCAAAACGAATATTTTCATCAGGAATACCAAAATCTTCTCCCATTTTTTGAACAGCAACATTCATTAGAGGGGGCCCACAAAAATAAAGTTCGATATCCTCAGGACTTTCATGATGATTTAGATAATTATCAATTACACAGTTATGAATAAATCCAACAAAACCGTCGCCATCTAAATCATTAATATCTTTTTTTACCTTCCAATTATCTTTATCTAAAGGCTCTGATAATGCTAGATAAAATTTGAAATTTGGAAAATCTCTCTCTAAGGCTTTAAAATGTTCAATATAAAATAATTCTGCTTTTGAACGACCTCCATACCAATAAGTAACTTTTCTATTAGTTTTCAACGTTCTAAATAAATGGTACAAATGTGATCGCATTGGAGCCATTCCTGCTCCACCACCAACATATAACATTTCAGAGTCAGAATCGTTGATAAAAAATTCACCATAAGGTCCAGAAATAGTTACCTTATCTCCTTTCTTTTGATTAAAAATATAAGACGAGGCTATACCAGGGTTTACATCCATCCATCCACCTTTTGCTCTATCAAAAGGAGGAGTAGCTATACGTACATTAAGCATGATTTCTCTTCCTTCAGCAGGAAAAGAAGCCATCGAATAAGCTCGCTCGACAGTTTCATTATTCTTCATTACCAAAGGCCACAATTTAAACTTATCCCATTCGGCTTTAAACTTATCTGCTGAATCATGTTCTTCGGGGTGAGCTGTAATATCCATATCGGAAAATTTAACCTCCCCTTTTGGAATTTCAATTTGTATATAACCTCCAGCTTTATACCCCATATCTTCAGGAATTTCTACTACAAACTCTTTAATAAAGGAAGCTACATTATAGTTTCTTACAACCGTTGCTTCCCACTTTTTAATACCAAAAACCTCTTCTGGTATGGTGATATTCATATCTTGCTTCACCTTTACTTGACAAGAAAGGCGTGCTCCATTTTTTAATTCTTTTCTACTAAAGTGAGGTGTTTCTGTTGGTAAAGCCTCTCCTCCACCTTCCAATACGTGACACTCGCATTGAATACAAGTTCCACCACCACCACAAGCAGATGGTAAAAATATTTTATTAGCTCCCAGGGTTGTTAAAAGGGTTCCCCCACTAGCAACTTCTATTTCTTTTTCACCATTGATAGTAATTTTTACAGGACCCGATGGTGATAATTTTTGTTTTGTAAAAAGTAATAAAGCTACCAATAAAAGTGTCAACACTAAAAAAGCGACAACGGTTGCTATTATTACTCCTGTTATACTTGGTGCTAAAAACATAGTATTATTATTTTAATTCTGAAACAACTACTGTTTGAGTTGCTTTTACTTCTTTTTCTATAGTTGTTTGTTGTTCTTCTACTTTTTCAGTTAGTTCTTCAACAACAGGCGTTGCTGAATCTCCACTACCAGTCAGCATTCCTCCAAAGCTCATAAATCCAATTGCCATTAACCCTGTTATGATAAAAGTAATTCCTAGACCTCTTAGAGGAGCGGGCACATTACTGTAGCGTATTTTCTCTCTAATTGCTGCAATGGCAACAATAGCTAAAAACCAACCGATTCCAGAACTGAACCCATAGTTTAAAGCTAATCCAGCAGTTTCAATTTCTCTAGACTGCATAAATAAAGAACCTCCTAAAATAGCGCAGTTTACAGCTATTAATGGAAGAAAAATACCCAATGAGTTATATAAAGATGGCGAAAATTTTTCTACAATAATTTCAACTAGTTGAACCATAGTAGCTATGGTTGCAATAAATAAGATAAATGATAAAAAACTTAAATCATAATCTGCATAAACACTCAATTCTGGTGTATTTCTATTGCCGTCAATCCATGCTAAGGCTCCTGGTTGTAAAATGTATTGATCTAAAAACCAATTTAAAGGAACTGTTACCGTAAGCACAAAAATAACAGCAGCTCCTAAACCTACTGCAGTACTAACTTTTTTAGATACTGCTAGGTATGAACACATACCTAAAAAGTATGCGAATACCATATTATCTACGAAAATAGACTTGAAAAATAATTCTATGTGCTCTAACATATTTTATAGTTTTTATTGTAAAAAATATAAGAATGATTGCATTCTTAGTTTTCTTCAATTAATGCTTTATTTTTACTACGTTGTACCCAAATAATAATACCTACTACAATTAATGCCATAGGAGGTAATACCATAAATCCATTATTTTCATATCCAATAGCATAGAGTCCTGTTTTTTCTACAGAGTCTCCTAATACTTTTATCCCAAACAAGGTTCCAGATCCTAGTAACTCTCTAAAAAACCCAACAATAATAAGTATAACTCCGTAACCTAGTGCGTTACCAATCCCATCTAAAAAGGAACGCCAAGGCCCATTACCTAGTGCAAAAGCCTCAAAACGACCCATGATAATACAGTTCGTAATAATCAATCCAATAAAAACCGAAAGTTCTTTACTTAATGAATAAGCAAAAGCTTTTAATACTTGATCAACAATAATCACTAAGGTAGCTACAACAATAAGTTGTACAATAATTCTAATTTTTGAAGGAATAATATTACGCATTAAAGAAATCACCACATTACCCATTCCTAGAACAAAAATTACAGAAACTGCCATCACAATTGAAGGCTTTAGTTGTGCAGTAATTGCTAGTGCAGAACAAATTCCTAATACCTGAATCGTAATTGGGTTATCATCCAATAATGGATCTTTAATTAATTTTGTATCTTTTTTTGAAAGTAAACCCATTGATTAGTTATTTAAAGTTTTTAAGTAAGGAACATACATAGCAAGGTCTTTTTTTAACATTGCTGATACTCCATCACCTGTTATCGTTGCCCCTGCCAATGCATCCACTTCATAATCATTTTTTATCAAGTTTTTAGGATCATTATTTCCTTTAGCTACCTTAATCCCCTGAAAAGCACCTTTGTCTAATAATTGCTCTCCTACAAAATCATCCATAAAATAACGCTGTTTTATTTCGGCTCCAAGACCAGGTGTTTCTCCCTTATGATCAAAATAAACTCCTTGAACAGTCATTTCATTATCTACTGCAACAAAACCCCAAATTGCATCCCATAATCCTTTTCCACGAACAGGCATGATATACAATTCTGACCCATCTTTTTGACCAATAAACAGTGGTAATCTTCTCTGATAATCTCCATTTTTTGCTTTGGTACCTTCTTTTTTAACATCTATGAGGTAAGCTAAGTCATTTTCAGTAGCTTGACCGCCCTGAATAACCAACTGTTTGGTTATGTATTCATCAAAAACTTCTGCTACGTTATCAGTCGAAATAAAAGCAACATCTCCGGTACCTAAATTATTATTTATACCCATAGCATATAAAATATTTTGTTGTTTTTCAAATTTCTCGTTTGCTTTAATTCTTGGTTTTAGTCCACTAGCAAATCCAGCTAGAAGAGAACCAACTATTAAGACCATAACAATAGCAAAAAAAATGGTATATGAATTCTTATCGGTTTTATTAGCCATATTAATTAGTTTTTACTTTTAAACGTTTCATTCTTCTTTTTACATTTCCTTGTACCACATAATGATCTATCGTAGGAGCAAAAACATTCATTAACAAAATAGCTAAAAATACTCCTTCTGGATATGCCGGATTAAATACTCGAATCATTATAGATATAAATCCAATTAAAAACCCATAAATCCATTTACCTTTATTTGTTTGAGAAGCTGTTACAGGATCTGTGGCCATATAAACAGCTCCAAATAGTATACTTCCAATAATTAGATGTTGCCAAAATGGAACATTCATAAGACCATAAAACTTATTAGTTTCTCCAATCCATCCTGCATCCACTACCCCATTAAAAATTAATCCCATAACTAGGGCTCCAATCAATGTCGATACTATAATTCTCCAACTTCCTATTTTTGTAAATATTAAAAATAGTGCTCCGATAATAATTAAAAACTTTGAGGTCTCACCCACAGATCCGGGTATTAAACCCCAAAACATGTCCCAATAATCATATACGACAGAATTATTTTGAGCATAAGCACCTAAAATGGTCTCTCCTGATATAGCATCTAAATTTTCCCCCGATGCGATTAGCTGGTCTCTTTCAACAGCACCATGAACCCATACCTTATCACCAGACATCCAAGTAGGGTATGCAAAAAACAGAAATGCTCTAATGGTCAAAGCAGGATTTAATATGTTCATCCCGGTACCACCAAAAACTTCTTTACCAATAACTACTCCGAAAACAACAGCTACCGTTAACATCCAAAGTGGAATATCTATAGGTACTATTAATGGAACTAACATTCCTGTTACTAAATATCCTTCTTCAACTTCGTGACCTTTGATAACAGCAAATAAAAATTCTACAGCAAGTCCAACCCCATAAGAAATTATTAACAAAGGAAGAACTTTCCACATTCCAATTACCAAATTATCCCAGGTCCAAAAAGTAGACCCAAAGAATCCTTTTGCTGCTTCAATATCACCCAATGCGAGATAATGCTGATAACCTGCATTAAACATACCATAAACTAAGCAAGGCAATAATGCCATAATTACAGTATTCATGGTCCGTTTTAAATCATCGGCAGCTTTAATGTGTGTACCTCCTTGAGTGGTCTCATTAGGTAAGTATAAAAACGTATGCAGTGCATTAAATGCTGGAGCCATTTTGGTTCCTTTATACTTTTCTTTTAATTGATGTAAGTTACTTTTTAATCCCATTTAACCTATCTCTTTATACATTAAGTCTAAACCTTTTCTTATTATATCCTGGTGTGGTTGTTTAGAAACACAAATAAACTCTGTTAAGGCAAAATCTTCTGGAGCAACTTCATACATTCCTAAAGCTTCCATTTCATCTAAGTCCTCATATTTACATGCCTTTAAAATTTGCATTGGAAGAATGTCTAACGGAAACACTTTTTCAAAAGAACCTGTCACAACAAAAGCTCGATGTTCACCATTAGTATTGGTATTTAAATCATATTTCTTTTTTGGTTGCAACCATGAAAACGTCAAAGCCCTCGTAACGGAAAGTTTATTAAAAACAGGTTTATTCCAACCAAAAAATTCATAATCATCTCCCTCAGGAATCACCGTAACGGTGTTGGTATAATAACCCAAATGTCCTTTTGGTGTAATTTTGTTTCCCGAAAGAACATTACCATCAATAATTCTAACATGTTCCTCGTTTAGGCCTGAGGTATAAAGAATTGTTGAAACTTCGGAACCAATTTTAGTTGTATAATATTTTGGATTTTTAACAGATGACCCTGATAAAGCTACAATACGTTCAGCATTAAATTTACCAGTAAGTAATAGCTCACCGATCACAACTAAGTCTTGAGGACTTATCGTCCAAACTACCTCGCCTTTATTTACTGGGTTTAATTTATTTATCAAAGTACCCACATTTCCTGCAGGATGAATTCCAGTAATCTTGTGAACGGATACATCTTTTAAACCCTCAAAAATACTTTTTGAATTTTTACCTACACCTACATTCAATGCTCCGTCTGTTAATTTACTTAAAGCAGAAACAGCAGCTTGTAATTCTTTTTGTTTACCCATCAAAGTAAAGTCAAAATCAGCAGCTAAAGGTGCAGTAGAAAATGCTGAAACAAAAATTGCTTTTGGCTTAACATCCGGATTGGCAATAATATCGTAAGGCCGCTGCTTTATAAATGGCCAACAACCCGTTGCTAACAAATGATTTTTAATTTCATTTCCATCCATAGAAACAATAGAAGCTACTCCCTGATCCAAATAATCATCTTTTTGATCGGCTTCAATAACTATTTCTGTGATTACTCTTTTTGCACCTCTTTCAATTTTTTGGATAATACCACTAACTGGAGAAACAAATTTGATTTTTTCCTCGGTCTTTGAGAAGAATATAACGTCTCCTGCTTTTAGTTTTGCTCCCTCTTTTATCACCAATTTTGGTGTAATAAGATGAAAATCTGAGGGCCTAATAACAAATGTTCTGGAACGAGGCGCTTTTGAAAGAGTTTTTTCGGCCTCACCTTTTAGGCGGATGTTAAGACCTTTTTTAATCTTAATGTCTTTAGACATAGAATACCAGTATTAAATTCTTTTAAAAAATCCTTTTTTTTTTGCAAATTTATAAAAATTATGTTGGTACGTCTACAAAAAAAAGTAATTTTATTTACAAATAATTACATTAAAAAAAAGCTCCCAATTTAGGCATAAATATTGCTTATATTTAGGGTCTAAAACACTATCATGCATAAAAAAATTATAATTATACTTTTATTTTTTTATTACCATCACTCTTTAATTGCTCAATACACTGAACATGTAGCTCCAGAATTTATAAAAACTATTCAGTTTATTGGGAGTACCAAACAAAGTCAACTACCAATCATTCGTTTAGGTGAAAAGGTTTCTCTCTCATTTGATGCACTAAATGGAGACGAAGCTGATTACTATTATAAAATTACTCATCATGATTTTGATTGGAAATTAAGTGACTTAACAAAAGGAGAATATATGGATGGATTTGATGATGTTCGCTTGTATGAATATTCCAATTCTTTTAATACACTAAAAGGGTATTCACATTATACCCTTTTAGTTCCGAATAGAGATACCAGAAAACTGACAAAAAGTGGAAATTATATGATTTCTATATACAATGATGACAGTGAACTAGTTTTTTCCAAAAAATTTATGATTGTTGAAAATAAAGTTACTGTTGATGCATCGGTTAAAAGAGCGAGAAATTTAGAAAATATTCAAACAAAACAAGTGGTGCAATTTGTTATTGATTCACCAAACTTATTACTGACAAATCCAAAAGAAACGGTCAATACGTTAATATTACAAAATAGCAACCTAAATTTCCCGATCACAAATTTAAAACCTCAGTATACTATAGGTTCTCAATTAATATATCGATATGATAAAGAAGCAAGCTTTGATGCTGGAAACGAATATTTATTTTTCGATAATAAGGATATTAGATCAGGAAGTTCAAGTATCCGTAAAATTGACTTGACTGACATTTACAATACTTATCTCTATACAAATAGTGCGCGTTTTGAAAGACCATATACCTACAATCCAGATATTAATGGTAATTATCAAATTAGAATTTTATACCCAACAAGTGATATTTCCATCGAAGCAGACTATGCAAGAGTTCACTTTGCACTTCAATATTTTGAAGATTTAAATGACAAAGAAATTCATGTTTATGGAAATTTCAATAATTATACAATCGACGAAACTACTTTTATGGAATATGATAGCTTTTCAGACACCTACACTAATCAAATGTTATTAAAACAAGGATTTTATAATTATAAGTATGTTGTTGTTAATCGAGACGGAACTATTGATTACGGTGCTATCAGCGGAAATTATTGGCAAACCGAAAATGATTATACGGTGTTGGTATATTTTAGAGATTTGGGAGCTCGCTACGATCGCATAATTGGAATGGGCAAAGCAAATTCGTCCATCATTAATAATCAATAATAAAATTAACTATAATTTAGTTTCAATGTTGGTTATTTATAAATCTTAATATGGGTATTTTTTTTTGACTAAGAGTATAAAAAAGATTCCAAAGGGTCTATTAAGTATAGTATTTGAAATTCGTACCTTTGCAAATCTAAATTTATAAAAAAAACATATCATGGGAAAAGGATTTTTTGAAGTACCAATTGCTGTTAATGAACCAATAAAAGGATACGCCCCTGGTTCAGAAGAACGCACAGAAGTACTAGATGTATATAAAAAAATGTACAATAGCACAATTGATGTGGCTATGTATATTAATGGTAAAGATGTTAGAACAGGTAACATTGATAGCATGTCGCCTCCTCATGACCACCAACATATAGTAGGAACCTATCACAAAGCAGAAAAAAAGCATATTGAAACTGCTATTTCTGGTGCTTTAGTAGCTAGAGAAAAGTGGGCTAATACACCTTGGGAACAAAGAGCTGCTATATTCTTGAAGGCTGCTGAATTAATTGCAGGACCCTATAGGGCAAAAATAAATGCAGCTACCATGATTGCTCAATCTAAGACGATACATCAAGCTGAAATTGATGCAGCTTGTGAATTAATTGATTTTTTACGTTTCAACGTTCAGTTTATGGCTGAAATATATGCTGAACAACCAGAATCAACTTCAGATGCATGGAATCGTCTTGAATATAGACCATTGGAAGGATTTATTTACGCTATTACTCCATTTAACTTCACCGCAATTGCAGGAAATTTACCTGCTAGTGCTGCATTAATGGGAAATGTTGTTATCTGGAAACCGAGTGATAGTCAAGTCTTTTCAGCTAAAATTGTTTTAGACGTTTTCAAGGAAGCGGGGGTACCTGAGGGAGTTATTCAAATGGTAATGGGAGATCCAATAATGATCACTGATACTATCCTTTCAAACTCAGATTTTAGTGGAATTCATTTTACTGGGTCAACCCATGTATTTAAAAATATTTGGCAAAAAATTGGAACTAATATTCACAATTATAAAACATACCCAAGGATTGTTGGAGAGACAGGGGGCAAGGATTTTATAATTGCTCACAAAACTGCTAATCCAAAACAAGTAGCGACAGCAATAGCAAGAGGAGCCTTCGAATTCCAGGGTCAAAAGTGTAGTGCTGCTAGCAGATGTTATATATCAAAAAGTATTTGGAATAATGTAAAAAATAACCTTATCAATGATTTAAATTCTTTTAAAATGGGTTCTCCCGAGGATATGAATAATTTTATCACAGCTGTAATTCATGAAGGATCTTTTGATAAGTTAGCTGGTTTTATTGATCAGGCTAAATCTGATAATAATGCTGAAATTGTTGTTGGCGGAAATTATGATAAAAGCAAAGGTTATTTTATAGAACCAACAGTTATCTTAACTAAAGATCCTAAATACACAACAATGTGTACAGAGCTTTTTGGACCAGTAGTTACTATTTATATTTTTGAAGATAATGCTTGGGAAGAAACATTACATTTAGTTGACGAAACAAGTGAATATGCACTCACTGGAGCTGTATTTAGCAAAGACAGATATGCGCTAGAACTTGGAGTCAAACTATTACAGAATGCTGCAGGTAATTTTTACATTAATGATAAGCCTACAGGGGCTGTTGTTGGTCAACAGCCTTTTGGTGGTGCTAGAGCAAGTGGAACAAACGATAAAGCCGGAAGTAAGTTAAATCTTTATCGTTGGGTATCACCAAGAATGATTAAAGAAACTTTCGTAACGCCAACAAACTATAGATATCCTTTTTTAGGATAAATTTAAAAACAATCATAAAAAAACCTCAACATTAATGTTGAGGTTTTTTTTAAATTATCTTATGAATTATTCATAAGGTTTATTTTCTCCCAACTCAGCAAACTGGGAATTTAAGGCAGTATTATCACTATTTACTACCAAAGCTACTATACTCATATTGGCAGTATTATAATTTTCAGGTACTGAGAAAGAAAAAGTTCTATTGTAGGTTACTAAAGGAGCTGTATCAGAAATAGCATCTCCTGTTAAATTTGTTAAAGAATTTCTTAAACCATGATTTTGCTCAAAGTTAGGAATTGGATTTCCTAACTGATAATATGGACTTGTCGGATCATCGTTATAGTAATTAACTTGATCTTGTAATATGCCACTTTCAAGGAGATATACCACGAGTTTATCACCAGTCATAAAACTTTGTTCATTGACCAGTTCAACTTGGATAATTAAATCATTAGTATCTGGTGAGAACTCGGAGTTTATTGCTATCCCAATATTAGTATCTACACCAGCTAAGTTTGTAATTTCGTCTGTACTATATGGATTGCTCCAATTAATTGTTCTATTTATTTTTGCAGTTGGATAACCAAAAACACCAAATACATCTCTTAATTCATCAACTTGTGGAAAGTGTAAAAGATCTGGATCACCACTACCGGTTTTATGAATTGTTATAATTGTTATATCATCAGTCATATCATGAGCTTCATCAATTGCTGCAGTGACTATCGGACAATAACCGCACCAAGTACCGGTATAATCTTCAATAACTACTTTCCTTTTAGGAATAATTACACTGAATATTTCAGTATTTGTTGTTACAACGATTCCATTTTCTATATAAACACCATAAACTTGAAATTCTCCAATCGTTTCGGAAGTAAAGGTATTCCCTTCAATTTCTGTATCATTAACAAAAAATGTTGCCTGCAGAGAAACATCCTCACCTAATTCATTTGTGATTTTGAAAGAAATTTCTTGATTTCGCAATGAGGTTTTTCGAACTAAGTCATCGACTAAAATTTCAGCCGTAGGTGGTAATAAAGAAATGTTCTCTTCAGTTCTACTACAAGATGATACCGCAAAAAAAGTAAGTATTAATAATAAATAATAGGTATTTTTCATAGGGTTAGCTTTTTAAATAACTGAAACAAAAGTAATAGAATTAAGAAAAATAAATTATTAATTACCAAAAAAATAAAAAAATATGTGAGCATCTATTTATTTATTTAGTGTTTATTGAAATAAATAAATTATTTTTGAAATCAAATAAAAACTAACCCATGAAAAAAAATATTTTACTTTTTGTCCTTTTAACTTCATTAAATGTATTTTCTCAAGACAAAATCCCAAATGTTGATCTAAAGACAATGGAAGGAAAAACCATAAGTTTCCATGAGGTTACTGACCAAAATAATGTTGTTATTATTTCTTTATGGGCAACATGGTGTGTTCCATGTATTAAAGAATTAGATGCTATAAGTGATGTATATGAAGAATGGCAAAAAGAAACAGGAGTTGAACTAGTAGCAGTTTCTATAGATGACAGCCGGACCGTTAAAAGAGTAAAGTCTTTGATTAATGGAAAGGGATGGGATTACCAAATTTTATTAGATACGAATAACGATTTAAAGCGTGCATTAGGAGCATCAACTGTGCCATTAACCATTTTAGTTAAAAACAATAAAATTGTTTTAAGGCATTCTGGTTACAGTCCTGGATCAGAAGATGAACTTTATGAAAAAATAAAAAAGCTTACTCTATAAAAACTAATTTATTATTTAAATGAAAAAATTACTACTAATTGTATCTATATTCTATGGTACATTAACATTTGCTCAAGAAAAAGGTTATTTTTTTGGAGGATTTGAATCAAATACTCAATGGCTATTAAACGATGAGGGACTTAATTTTAATGCTCCAGAAGATCAATTAAGATCAAATAATTATTTTAGATTAGATTACAATCTTGGTAAATTCACAGCAGGCATCCAATACGAATCCTATTTACCATCAGCTCTGTTAGGTTATTCCCCTGTATTTGATAGAAATAACGATATAGGTACTTATTATTTAAATTTTAAACACGAAACCATAGATATAACAGCTGGATACTTTTATCAACAATTTGGTAATGGTCTTATACTTAGAAGTTGGGAAGACCGGCAATTAGGTATTAATAATGCTTTAAAAGGAATTCGAGTTATTTTTACTCCAACAGACTATTTAGATTTAACTGGCATTTATGGAAATACAAGAAATGGGTTTGACGTTTCTGAAGGGGTAACCCAGGGTATTGATGCTAACTTCAATATAAGCGAAGCACTAAAAATTGATCGTATAGATTTAGATTTAGGAGTGAGTTACGTTGGGCGATACCAAAATAATGGCACAAATGACACCATACCCAGTACTGTAAATGCTTATGGAGGAAGATTAAATTTTGTAGCTGGAAATTTTTATGGTGGTATAGAAGCTATCATCAAAGATCCAGATGTAATTGCTAATGAGGGTCAACTATCGTCCAATAAATTATATGATGGAACTGCAATGCAAATCGATTTAGGTTTTGCAAAAAAAGGACTTGGAATAAATGCCACATTCAGAAGATTAGAAAACTTTTCTTTTTATGCAGATCGTTTAGCAGAGGGAAATGTCTTCAATCAAGAACTCATTGGTTATACCCCTGCTCTAACTAAACAACAAGATTATATGTTAACCAATATCTATGTGTATAATGCACAACCAAGATTAATCATTGAAACCTATGACCAAAGAGCAGGTGAAGTTGGTACACAAATAGATTTATATTATAATTTTAAAAAGGGGACTTTATTGGGTGGAAAGTATGGAACAAAAGTCGCAGGTAATTTTTCTTATTGGGCTGGCTTGGATGCAGAATATCACATAGAAAACAGGTGGTATAAAGCTGAGTTTATAGGTAATGGATCTCGATTATTCAGAGATTTAAGTGTTGAAATTAAGAAGAAAATAAATAAAAAATGGAGCGGAGTTGCAACATTTCAAAATGTGATTGTTGATAAAGGTATTGTGTACGGAGGCCCTCTAGCAGTTGAAGAAAATATTCAAGCCTCTATAGCTGTTTTAGAAGGTACTTATAAAATCAAAGGGTCCAAATCTTTAAGATTTGTTGTTCAACATTTATGGGCTGAAAAAGATCGTAAAAACTGGGCAGCTGGAGTTTTAGAATATAATATCAACTCAAATTTTGCCTTATATATTGCTGATAATTGGAATTATGGAGATACAGATATACATTATTATAGCACAGGCGGAAGTTACTCTAAGGGTAGAACTAGGTTTGCTATGAATTACGGAAGACAAAGAGGAGGCTTAATATGTATTGGTGGAGTTTGTAGATTTGTACCAGAAAATACAGGAGTCACAGCAAATTTAACTGTAAACTTTTAAATAAATTTTATTTTTTTATAATTTTCAATGTTTTTGATACTCCCTCTGTAGTATTAAATTTAACAATATACATTTGAGGACTCAAATAAGACATATTAATAATTTGATTTCCAGAGTACAACATTTGTGAATTTATTAATTGGCCTTGCAGGTTATAGATGGCCATATCCATCTCTTCCAAAGTATTAACTTCCATTTCATTAAAAATAACTGTTGAAGTTACTTCTACCCCTAATTCTCTTAAATCGTTCAATCCAAGAACAGGATCATAACGG
>SGZH01000036.1 GCA_004214175.1 Flavobacteriales bacterium
TGATAAACTTTACTTGGTCTCCAAGGTTTTTGCAACACTCCTTTTTCGTCTTCTGTCTTTATCTTTTGCAGTCCACTTAAAAAACAAGAATGACTTGTTAAGTCACTAGCTTTAGGGTGGTCAATATGACGATCATCAAAGGCATTGCATAAAATAACATCAGGTTGGTATTTTCTAATTTGTGAAATAAGCTTCATTTGATGCTCTTTATCATTGATAAAAAAACCATCTGCAAATCCCATATTGATTCTAAAACTTGCACCTAATATTTTTTTTGCATTTTCAGCTTCCTTGTCTCTAGTTTCTGCAGTCCCTCTAGTACCTAACTCTCCTCTTGTTAAATCTATAATTCCAACAGTATGCCCTTGAGCAATTTCTTTTGCCAAGGTTGCTCCTGCTCCTAATTCAATATCGTCTGGATGTGCTCCGATAGCTAGTATATCTATTTTCATTATTTATTTTGTTTAGTTACTTTTAGTGAAAGCTTGTTGTAAATCTAAAATTAAATCGTTGGAATCTTCTATTCCTACTGAAAGTCTCAATAAATTCTCGCTTATTCCTTGCTTTTTGCGTTCTTCCTCTCCTAATAATGCATGGGAAGCTTTTGATGGCTCTAATATGGTAGACTCCACTCCTGCTAGGCTCATGGAAGGTTTTATAAGTCGTAAAGAATTTAAAAAGGTTTCACCATTTATTGATTTTTCCAATTCAAACGATAGCATTCCAGTGTAGCCATTCATTTGTTTTTTTGCTATGCTATGATTGGGATGCGATTTTAAACCAGGATAAAAAACTTGACTTACCAATGGGTTTTCTGTCAACCAATCGGCAATTATTTTAGCATTATTATTTTGTGCTCTTACTCGTAATGCCAAAGTTTTCATACTACGCTCCAGTAGCCATACTGCATATTCACTTAAACTCCCTCCCAAATTTTTTGCTAAATTCCAAATTTGATCAATATGCATTTGTGATGAAGCGATGGCTCCTGCACAAATATCACTGTGCCCTCCTAAATATTTGGTAGCACTATGTATTACAACATCAATTCCAAAATCTATTGGAGTTTGATTGATGGGAGAAGCAAATGTATTATCAATTAGACTTATTAAACCATTGTCTTTTGCTAATCTAGAAATCATCGTTAAATCTGTTATTTTCATCAAGGGGTTAGATGGAGTTTCCACATAAATAACTCGTGTATTTTTTTTTATTTTTGATTTAAAATCATCCTCTAAAAAACCATCGGTAAAGTCGTATTCAATTCCATAGTTAGGAAATTCTTCTACAATAAAATTATAAGTGCCCCCATAAATAGTTTGCTGAACCACCACATGATCTCCTTTCTTTAAATAAGTTAAAAGTGCCGTACTAACAGCTGCCATACCACTACTTAAAATAAGTCCAGCTTCAGTTTTTTCTAAAGCAGCAATTTTTTTACACAATGCTTCTTGGTTTGGTGTATTAAAATATCTTGGATATCTTGATACTTCAACATTTTCATACGCATAGGAATTCGACATAAAAAGAGGTGAAATTGCTCCTTTGTACTGTTCATCTTTCACTTCGCCTATATGAGTACAAATGGTGTTAACACCCATGCTTTTATTTTTCATTTGATAGATTTAAGTCGTTAAATTTATTAAATACTTGAGAGGTTTGCTATCTTTATGCGATGAAAATTTTACTTACCCATATCAAAGAGTTGCTTCAAGTCCGTGATACTCCTGTCGATAGACTATGTGGTGATCAAATGAAAACACTGCCAACCATAAAGAATGCTTGGCTTTACCTTGTCAATAACAAAATTCATGATTATGGTACAATGGATTCCATATCCAATTTAGAAGCTGATAAAATTATTAATTGTAGCGGAAGTATCGTTTTACCAACTTGGTGTGATTCGCATAGTCACCTTGTGTATGCCGGTAATAGAGAACAAGAATTTGTAGATCGAATAAATGGTCTTTCTTATCAAGAAATAGCTGCCAATGGTGGTGGAATTATTCATAGTGCAAAAAAACTTCAAGCGACCTCTGAACAAGACTTATTTTCTCAATCTGAAAATCGTTTAAATCAAATAATGAATCTAGGCACAGGTGCTATCGAAATAAAATCAGGCTACGGTCTAACACTCGATGCAGAGCTAAAGATGCTTAAAATCGCCAAACAACTAGGAGAAAAACATCCCATTAAAGTAAAAACTACTTTTTTAGGGGCACATGCAATACCTCCAGAATTTAAGAACAATAAACAAGGATACTTAGATCATATTTGTTATGATATGTTACCTAGAGTTGCTGAGGAAAAGCTAGCTACCTATGTAGATGTTTTTTGTGAAAAAGGTTATTTTACGGTAGCGGATACGCATCAATTATTAAAAGAAGCAAAAAAATATAATTTAATTCCAAAAATACATGTTAATCAATTTAATGCAATTGGAGGTGTTGCAGCAGGTGTAGAACACCAGGCACTTAGTGTAGATCACTTAGAGGTTTTAACCGATGATGATATTTCAGCTTTAAAAGGAACCAAAACTATGCCAGTAGCTTTACCTTCCTGCTCTTATTTTTTAGGTATTCCTTATACTCCTGCCAGGAAAATTATTGATGCTGGGTTACCATTAGCTGTTGCTTCCGATTACAACCCAGGCTCTACCCCTAGTGGCAATATGAATTTTGTGGTGGCAACCGCTTGTATAAAAATGAAATTAACACCAGAAGAAGCTATCAATGCAGCTACGATTAATGGAGCTTATGCAATGGGCATTAGTGACAGTCATGGCAGTATCAGTAAGGGGAAAAGTGCTAGTGTGATTATTAGCAAAGAAGTTCCATCCTATAATTATTTACCATATGCTTTTGGAAGCAACTTAATTAAGCAGGTGATCATAAATGGTCAGTTGATTCTCTAAATTTATAAACCAATAACATTAATTATTTAAGATTAGTATTTAATAAATAACAGATGCAAAAACAACTCATAGAATGTGTTCCAAATATTAGTGAAGGTCGTGATTCAAAAATTATAGAAATCATATCGAAAATTGTTGAAACGGTTGAAGGGGTGACACTTTTAGATGTCGACCCCGGAAAGGCAACGAACCGGACCGTTATCACCTTTGTCGGAGAACCTCAATTAGTTATTGAGGCTGCTTTTAGATTGATAAAGAAAGCAGCAGAGCTTATCGATATGAGTAAACATTCCGGAGAACATCCACGTTTTGGTGCTACCGATGTTTGTCCGCTTGTTCCTATTTCTGGAATTAGTTTAGAAGAAACCGCTCGATACGCGCATCAATTAGGAGAACGAGTTGGAAAAGAATTAGGAATTCCTGGTTATTTCTATGAAAAAGCTGCTAGAGAAGAGAAAAGAAAAAATCTTGCAAATTGTAGAAGTGGCGAATACGAGGGGCTATCTGCTAAATTATCGGATCCCGATTGGAAACCAGATTTTGGCTCTACTCAATATAATAACGATATAGCAAAAACAGGGGCCATCGCTATATCTGCTCGTGACTTTCTAATTGCTTATAATGTAAATTTAAATACCACTTCAACTCGAAGAGCAAATGCAATAGCTTTTGATATTCGAGAAGCAGGTAGAATTAAAAGAGATGGGAATCCGATTACTGGTAAAAAAGTATTAGATGCAAATGGAGAACCCGAGCGAGTACCTGGAAAACTTAAAGCAGTGAAGGGAATCGGTTGGTTTATTGATGAATACGGAATAGCTCAAATATCTTACAACCTAACCAATATTACGATTACTTCTATGCATGAAGCTTTTGATGAAAGTTGTAAAGCAGCATTAGCAAGAGGAATTAGAGTGACAGGCTCTGAGATAATTGGATTAATACCACTACAAGCAATGTTAGATGCAGCGGATTATTATTTGATTAAACAAAAACGATCCCTAGGAATTTCAGAAAGGGAAAAAATAAAAATCGCTGTTAAATCTTTGGGACTGGATGACTTAAAACCTTTTCATCCAGAGGAAAAGATCATTGAATATATGTTAGATAATAATCAAAAAAAATTAATTGATTTTAAATTAAATGATTTTGCAGACGAAACTGCTGGAGAATCTATGGCTCCAGGTGGCGGTTCTATTTCAGCATATGTTGGTGCTTTAGGAGTTTCTTTAGGAACCATGGTAGCTAATTTATCTGCACACAAAGCTGGCTGGGATGAACGATGGGATTTTTTTTCAGATTGGGCAATAAAAGGTCAGGAATATAAAGAGCAGCTTTTATTTTTGGTTGATGAAGACACCAATGCTTTTAATAAAATTATCGATGGTTTTAGAATGCCTAAGGATACCGATTTAGAAAAGAAAATAAGATTAGAAGCTATAGAAAATGCTACTAAATATGCAACTGAAATTCCATTTAAAGTAATGGAAACCTCCTTTAAATCAATGGAGGTGATGCAAGCTATGCTAAAGGATGGTTTAAAAAATTCACTATCCGATGCAGGGGTTGGAGTACTTTGTGCCAGAGCGGCTGTAATTGGAGCCTACTTTAATGTACGAATTAACGCTAAAGACATTAAAGACAGGGATTTTGCAACAGATATTTTAAATAAAGCTGCCACTATTTATGAAAAAACTATTGCATTAGAACAAGAAACTATTTCTTTTATCGATTCAGAAATGTAGTGGTAACGTTCAAGATTTTAAACATCATAATAATCTAATTCTAAATGATTTATTTTCATATCCATCATCTTGGCTAAGAATTTTTTATTATTTCGATAATTTCTATTTTTCTTAAACTTTATAAAATGACCATTTGCATGTATGCTAAATCTTTTATTACTATAAGTGACAAGACGGTAATAAGGCACAATCCATGAATAACGGTCTAATTTATTACCAAAATGAATAATGATTCCCTTATCTCGTAACTCAATATTAGCATAACTGATTGAATTGGGGTGAAGATTTTCGGGTTTTAATTGTGTACTTAATTCTTCTATAATTAATCGACTCGAACCAACACCTCGCATTTTAATTTTTTTTAAAAATGAAAAAGGAGGTCCAACTGAAAGGGCACTTTCTTTTGAGTAGTCTTTATTTTTGTAGGTCGTATTAAAAAGCATTATTAATTTTTTAAATTTTCTAGAAATAACTCTCCATTTGAGAGATGCTGATGTTGTTTTTCTTGAGGCATTTTATCGAACATTCTTACCAGCATTCCTAAACGAGGATTTGATAAAAAGAAATCTCGATGGACATTCATAAAACGCCAAAATAAGCCATCCCAAACAGATTGCCACTCTCCTTTTTTATAATTACTCATTTTCATTAAATAATTACTACCGCTTATATAAGGTTTTGAAGCTAACAATCCTCCATCAGCAAATTGACTCATACTGTATACATTTGTTACCATGACCCAATCATAGCTGTCAATAGATAATTCCATAAACCAACGATAAACCTCATCTGGATCAAACTCACATAATAACATGAAGTTACCTAGTACCATCAAACGTTCAATATGATGGCAATAGCCTGTTTCTAACAACTTTTTAATGGTAAGGTCTATAGGAGGAATACCTGTGGTACCATCATAAAATGATTTTGGTATTTTCTTTTTAAAGTTCCAGAAATTAGTAGTTCGTGCATCAACTCCACGAGCTTCGTAAATACCTCTAACAAATTCTCGCCATCCAATGATCTGTCGAACAAATCCTTCTGTTGAATTAATGGGAATATCGTTTTGCTTTGCGAATGAAAGGCATTCTTCAATGATCTTTTCAGGACTAATTAAACCAACATTTAACATAGGGGTTAAAACACTATGATTTAATATGGAGTTTTCGGCTACAATAGCGTCTTCATAGATACCAAAATCCATAAATCGGTACTCAAAAAATTGATGAAGCCATTTATTCGTCAAATCAAAATTAATTGGGTAAAGTGGTGTATCAGTAAGATTTCCAAAATGATTTGAGAAATTTTTAGCAACATAGGTTTTAGCTTCTTCATAAAAGGGGTCAGTATTGGGAAAAATAACTGGAGGAGGTGTTTTTGTTTTTGGATATTTTTTTCTGTTTTGGGTATCATAAGTCCAAGAACCTCCTTCGGGTTTTCCATCTTTTTCGAGAAGAATACGAGAGTTTTTTCTTTGTTCAATATAAAAAGAAGTCTGATTGTACTTTTTTTTATCCAATCTAAAAAAAGAAGTCAGATCGTCTTTTGAATTTAAAAATAAAGGGGAAACATATTGTTTATACGTAAACCCTCCTTCTTTTAATCCTTTATTCAAACGTTTTTGTAACCAATTATCTGTGGGATCAATATAGTTGATATGGGTATACCCTTTGCGTTTTAATTCTGGAATAAGAAAACGAATATCTGCTATTTTTTCAGTAGAATCAATATACGTTACCGCTATATTTTTTTCTTTTGTTACATAATCTGCATACCATTTCATTGTTGCTCGGTGAAAAGCAATTTTTTGTTTATGAAACTTGTAGTGTCTGAAAAATAAATATTCTTCAACTAAATAAATAGGCTCTTTATTTTCAAAAATTGGAGAATTTTGAAATAATTGATGTGGAAATACTACGTTTAAAGTTTTCATTTGTTTTTTCTGCAGCGTTCGCTACAATATTTTACTTCTTCCCAGTCTTTTTTCCATTTTTTTCGCCAACTAAAAGGACGATCACATACTAGACAAATTTTCTGAGGAAGATTTTTTTTATTCATTTTTAAAATTTTGGTACTTGCCCGACTCGTGCATATGGATGCGTTTCAATTTTTTTTAAGGTATAGTAACTGTTCAGTCCTGAAATTCCTACACTGTTTGTTAGTTCTAGATCAATGTCATTATTGACGATAGCATTTTTTGGAATGATTAGTTGTTCTACTTCACCAATAACCATGATGGTACCATTATTTTTTATATCTAAGGATTCTTTAAAACACATTCCTATTTTTAAATTACTTTCTTTAACAAAGGGAGCTTTAAAATTTGCTTGATACTCCTCGGTAAGTTTGCAACGTTCAAATTCTGATACTTCTGAATCAAATTTAGCTGAGGTATAATGTGCTTTTTTTATAAATTCAGGATGAATATGATTTATGGTATACTGTCCTGTTTTTTGAATGTTGGTATAGGTATGTCCAAATTTTAATCTTCTGGGTCTCGATATAAAACCCAATAGCGGAGGATTACTACCTAAGTGCACAACAGAACTAAAAATAGCCAAATTTGTTTTACCTTCATCGTCAATAGTACCAACTAAATTTGCCGGCTTAATTCCAGTAATTGAATTGATGATTTTTAATCTCGACACACGATCTAATTCTTGGATTTGTTTATTGGTATATCTCATATTAACGATTATTTACATGTGTTTTAATTATACGTTTCTTCTCTTTTAATACTATTGGGTGTTTTTTATGATTCCATATTTTCGAACGTGCAGTTTTGGCACTTTCTTTTAAATCTACAATAGGCTTAGGATAATGAGTACCAATAACAACATCATAAAATAGTTGTTCCATCGCTGTCATATTCCATGGCTCATGGATGTGCGAAATAGGAATTTTGGCTAATTCAGGAACCCATTTTTTTATAAATAAACCTTTTGGGTCATGTTCATATGAATTTTTAACTGGGTTGTATAAACGAATAGAATTAATTCCGGTTGTTGCGGCTTGCATCTGAAATTGAGGATAATGAATTCCTGGCTCGTAATCTAAAAAAAGGTTTGCAAGATGATAAACACCATCACGCCAATCTTGGTCTAAATTCATTGTAAAAAATGAAACTAACATTGCACGCATTCTAAAATTTATCCAACCTGTTTGAATAAGTGCACGCATACAAGCATCAATAAGGGGATACCCCGTTTTACCGTGCTTCCATGCTTCGATATAGTGTTGATTTTTTTCATGGAGTAAAAACTCATAGCCTTTATTAATACAATGAGTCTCGTAGGTACATTCTACCTCAAATTTTTGTATGAAATGACAATGCCACTTTAATCGAGTTAACATTCCATTAAAAGCTCTTTTGTTGTTTTGTCGATTTGGATGTTTACTAACAAATTGAAAGACTTGTTTGATACTCAAATTTCCCCAAGCTAAAAAAGGAGATAGCCTACTGCAACTCGATCTACTCTCAAGAGGTTTCGATATATATTTATGATAATTAAACCCTCGAAGTTGAGTAAAAGTATTTAAATATTTCCAGGCATTACGAGCTCCAGCAGGTTGAAATTGTTTGGGATATTTTTTAAGTGTTTTTTCAAATTCTTCAGGTAACAAATAAGGATGGGTTATTTTTTTAAGTTTTGCACAAGAGTACGTATTTAAAATCTTAGGCTCGTTCATAGTTGTAAACCATTTCTTGTTCCAATCTACTCTATTTTTTATCCCTCTAACAATACCATCTCTTTGTGACTGAGACCACGAAATATCATTTTTTTTAGAAAATGATTCAATACGTTGATCTCGAAGCCATGTTTTTGCTATGCCACTTTCACGATAACTAAAGATATTTTTAATAGTATAATGTTGATTAAAAAAAAGAAATACATCTAAAGCCTCTGCATAAAATACATCAATACTACGATTGTATTTTAATAGCTCCATATCGAGTACTTGAATCGAACGATAAATAAATTGCAAATGTCTATTGCTGGTGTCTAAATGATTGATTAAGCTTGGCTCAAAGATATAAATGATAAGATAAGGCAGACCTGATTTTTCTGCTAAAAGTAAGGGTTCATGATCTTGAAGACGTAAATCACGTTTTAACCAAGCTATATTGATTTCTTTTTTCATCAATAAATTAATTCTTTTTTACATTTTTTCCAATACGAAAAAAAACTTGGATAGTAACCTTTAACATCAAAAATAAAATCTCTGGAAACTTTAATTCCTGTGTAATGAGAATTTAATGGATGCTCCTTATAATTAACTTCGTATGGAGCGTGATCTAAAATGAAATCATTAAACTCTCCAACGTATACCTGAATGTTATCAATATTATTTTTACTAAATCCTGACATAAAACTCATACTATTTAGGGATATTGGATATTGTTCAAAATGAGAGGGTTCAAGTAGAAGTATTCTATTAGCAGAAATTTCTTTACCCCAAAGAGGATCTAAATTGTAAAAATTATAAATATAAGTTGGTTTTTTATTATCAATTTTAATGGGTTCTTTTGCGGGTAACGGAGTTTTGAGAATGAAGGAATCTGTCTCTAAGAGTTCTTTTGGTATTTGTAGAGTTTCAAAATCGTCATAAGTGATATCTAAAAAAGTATTACTTTGTTTTGTATTACAATATTTATTTATGTTATCTTGATTTGCAAAATATTTTTTTTTAGAGTTAGTTCCAGCAATCCATTGCCAACTTAAAGCATTACTTGCCCAGTCTGCATCTAGAAGATGGTAATACATCCATTTTGCAGGGAAACTCCAATGGCTTTCAGCTACATTGCATGCTAATGAGGCGATATACATTCTAAGATGATTGTGTAAGTAACCATTTTCGTAAAAGTTAATAATAGCATTATCTAATGCTTTTATACCGGTATTGGCCTCTACAATAGATTTTGAGATTGTAGTATTGGATACTTTAAGTTGTTTGTTTTTTAAATCAAAATTAATCTCATTTCCCTTGGCTATCCATATCTGTTGCCAATAATCTCTCCATGCAAGTTCTTGAATAAACTTTTCTGATTGTTTAACTGAATAATCTAAGCTTAAAACATGTTTAAATATATCTTTAGTTGAAATTATACCCCTAGAAATGTATGGAGAAAGATATGAAACCGAGCCATCAATATAATTTCTTGTATTTGAGTACTTTATAGGGTTTATCTGTTGTATACGCTGTTGGACTTCAGAAAATATTATAGGAAATTTTATTTTTTTCAAATCAATAATTTCTGTAAATATACAAAATGTTTAACTATTTAATAATTTTGTTAAACAAACTATTTATAGAAATATTTACTTAATAGTCAATCTAAATTTTATCGCTGCATTTTAAAAATCACAAAAGCATGAGGAAAAGTAATAGAAGCTAATAAAGCAACAAAAAGGAGATTAAATAATGAGGTATTATCAGCAGTGAAGTAGGAAAGCATACAAATACCTATAACAGAAAATCCCCAATATAAAAATGATACTTTTAAGTATTTAACGACATTAGCTAAGCTAATCTTTCCGTAGATAGTAATTATTTGATCATTAAGAGATGGAAGTGCATGCCATACAATAAAATATATAGCAAAAGACCATAATAAAGTGGAATTAGTAAATAATACATAAAATAAAAATACATAAGCTACTTCTTCAATTAATTGAATTAATGAATTTTTATTATCAGAATAAACTAAATAAAATATTATAAGACTTCCAAAAGTGATAAATAAAAAATAACTAAAAAAAGAAGCATTTAAGTTAATATTTGTAATATCATATATGATATTAATAACCTCATAACTGTGTGTGTGGAACACTAAAAAAAATATCAATAAGCCATAAATAAGATATAAAAAATATTTTGACCAATGTTTTGATTTAATTTTTTCTGCCAGATGTTGTTCTCCAAAATGATAACCACTAAATAAAATAAAAAGTAATAAGCCAATACTTGGAAAAATTAAAAAAAAACAGAAACTAAATAGTACCACAAAAATATAAATAGAAAGTTTTGTCCTAAACGTGTATTTTTTTTCACCACTAAAATTACCAATAAGTTTTAAATCGTTTGAGCCATGAAGAATTCCAAGGCTTAAAACAAAAATATATGCAAGTAAATTTTCAATGTCAATCCCAAATTGTGTAGTAACCCATAAAAAGAAGAAAGTTAGTAGTAATTTGACAGTTTTTAGCTTCAATTTTTATCAATTTGACATTAAATAGAATATAAAAATAATAAAATAATAATAAAAGTATTTCATATTGTTTAATTATTTGTTATGTTTGTTAAACTTTTAAAAACAAATATATTATGAAAACACTTTTAACTATGATTGATTTAGTTGCTGTTGGCGGCGATGTTAACGATCCAGTCAACTTTACATTCTTTATAGGATGTATGGCTATGATGGCAGCTTCTGCTTTCTTTTTTCTTTCATTAAACCAATTTGACAAAAAATGGAGAACTTCTGTTTTAGTTTCTGGTTTAATTACTTTTATTGCCGCAGTACACTACTGGTACATGCGTGATGCATCCATGGCTGGAGATGTAGCTAACGTTACTGCTTTCAGATATGTGGATTGGATTTTGACAGTTCCATTAATGTGTGTTGAATTTTACCTGATACTTAAGGTAGCAGGAGCAAAGCAAAGTATGATGTGGAAGCTTATCGGTTTATCAGTTGTAATGCTTGTTACTGGTTACTTTGGAGAAACTATGGGTAACGCTGTTATGTGGGGTACTATCTCTGGTTTGGCTTATTTTGTAATCGTTTACGAAATTTGGTTAGGTGGAGCAGCAAAACTTGCTAAAGAAGCTGGTGGAGATGTTTTACATGCTCACAAAATTCTTTGTTGGTTTGTACTTGTAGGTTGGGCTATTTATCCAATAGGATATATGGCAGGTACTGAAGGATGGTACGATATGCTTCCTACTGAAGGATTAGCTATGGATGTATGGTACAACATTGCTGATGCAATCAACAAAATTGGTTTCGGTTTAGTAATTTATTCTTTAGCAGTTAAAAAACAAGCTTAAGATAAATTTTAATAATACTTATTAAAAGCGTAACTAATTGGTTACGCTTTTTTTAATATTTATAAATAAAAAATAATATGGCAGAAAAAAATAATTTAATAAAAACTCTTTTTGACCTATTTCTTTCTGAAGATACTCGCCTTAAGACAGAAAAAATAATATTAAAAGTAGCTTTGGTAAGTTTTTTTATTCATTTAGCTATCATTTATTTAATGAAGTTTGATTTTTTAAATTTCTCATCAAATTCAGAGCTATTTAATAATCCAATTTCAGCGATATATACTCCATTTTCTTTTATTCTTATTTATGAAGTTTATCTATTAATTTACTACCTACCTAAATCATTTACGACCTACATAACTAAGCAATATGAAATCATAACATTAATTATTATAAGAAATTTGTTTAAAGATTTATCTGCTCTTGAACTTACTGAAAATTGGTTTGAAATTAAAGGTGATTTACAATTTACCTACGATTTAATTGCTTCTCTCCTACTATTCTATTTAATATTTTTATTCCAAAAACAAGGAAAAATAAAATTAATACAAGAAGTAAACATCAAACCTTTCATTCAAAAGTTTGTTGATAAAAAAAAGTTAATTGCAGTTATTTTGGTGCCTTTATTCTTTTTTATGGCTATTTACACACTTGTTGATTGGACTGCTGGTATTTCTTTTGTCTCAAACGATTTATTAAACCTTCAAAGTATTAATAATGTATTCTTCGATAAATTTTTTACTGTACTTATTTTAGTAGATGTTATATTACTTTTATTATCATTCTTTTACACCGATCAATTCCATAAAATTATTAGAAATTCTGGCTTTATTATTTCTACTATTTTAATAAGGATGTCTTTTAGCGTGGATGGATTAATAAGCACTATATTAATAGTTATAGCCGTTCTTTTTGGACTAGCAATCATTAAAATTCACAATAGTTATGAGAAAAATGAATTGGCCTAAGTAATTTTTTTTATCCAATTTTATTGTTAAGCTCAGTTAAATATTTTCTTTTAGGCTATTCAATAATAACTTTATGCAAACTTTTTTCATTGTTGATGAAAGCCTCAATAAAATAAATTCCTGAGTCAAAGCTAGTAACATCAATAAAATCAGTATTCTTATTTTTTTCAAGTACTAATTTACCTTGATAATTATAAAGCTTTAATTGAACTATTGGTTCTTTTGAAACTAAATTAATTTCATTTTTAACTGGATTTGGAAAAATTTTTAAGGCCTTAGTATTTTGAGAATTAATACTTTCCTCAATATTTAGTGGATTTTCTTGATAAACCTTTACATAATCAATAATCATTGCACTTTCAGTATATTGAGGGTCGATTGGTCCGGCAACTCCTCCCATAGCAACATTGAGTAAAATATATTGATCTTCAAAAAAGGGCCAAGTATTTTCATCTTTTATTACTGGATTATAGGTGTAAAAACCAACCCCATCTAATAAGAATGTAATTTGATCGGGAGACCAATTTACAGAATATACATGAAATTGATTTTCAAGATTATTAGCTATGGTACCTCCAGCATTTGGATTTCCACCATAACAGCAGGGGGAGTGCAGCGCACTGCCGATATAATCAATATCTTCTGAAGGAAAAATACCATGTTCCATAATATCAATTTCCCCACAAGCTGGCCAATTTGTAGTACCAAAAACTGGGTCCCAATAAGCACCATTTTCATTTATATTTTTT
>SGZH01000037.1 GCA_004214175.1 Flavobacteriales bacterium
TGACAACGGAACAGGAATGACAAAGGCAGATGCTCAATTTTGTTTTGAACGCCATGCTACCTCTAAAATAAAAATTGCCGAAGACTTATTTAATATTCATACGAAAGGATTTCGTGGAGAAGCTCTAGCATCTATCGCTGCTATTGCTCATGTAGAATTGAAAACTAAAACTGATAAAGATGAAATAGGAACTCATATTACTATAGAGGGAAGTTCGATAAGATCACAAGTTCCTGCGGTAGTTCCAGTAGGAAGTTCCATTTCAGTAAAAAATTTATTTTATAATATTCCTGCTCGACGTAATTTTTTAAAAAGTAATCCTGTAGAAACCCGGCACATTATTGATGAATTTCATCGAGTTGCGCTGGCACATCCTAATGTAGAATTCATTTTAATCAATAACCAAAGTACGGTTTTTAATTTGCCACCTTCCAATATTAGACAACGTATTGTTAATATTTTAGGGGCCAAAACAAACGAAAAGTTAGTGCCAGTATCTGAGGAAACCGAAATTGTTAAAGTAGATGGCTTTATTGTCAAACCTGAATTTTCAAAGAAAAGTAGGGGAGAGCAGTTTTTTTTTGTAAACAATCGTTTTATAAAAAGTTCTTATCTACACCATGCAATTTTATCGTCTTTTGAAGGTTTATTAAAAGAGGGTAATCAACCTGGTTATTTTCTGTTTTTGGATGTCGATCCTCAAACGATAGATATTAATATTCACCCTACAAAAACTGAAATTAAATTTGACGATGAGCATGCAATTTATGCCATGCTCAGAGCGTCTATAAAACATAGTTTAGGGCAATTTAGTATTATTCCTAGCTTAGATTTTAATAAAAATCCAGAAATGGACCCTCCTTATGATCTTAATAAAAAAAGTCCAATTGCTCCTAATGTAGAGGTCGATAAAAATTTTAATCCATTTCAGGAAAATAAGAAACAGAAGACCAAATTTAATACGTTCACACCAAAAAATACTGTTTCTAGTGTAAATTCATGGGAGGCTATTTATGTTGGATTAAAAAGTGATCAGGATGATACAGACTTCGATTCTATAGTTTTTGAGAGTGATGAAGTAACAGGTAGTCTTTTTGAAAATGAAGAAAACAATTCCAACAACTTTATATTCCAATTTCAGAACAAATATATTATGAGTCCGATAAAAAGCGGAATTATGATTATTCATCAAAATTTAGCGCATCAAAGAATTTTATATGAAGGAATATTAAAAAATATTACTGTAAAAGAGGCAACTAGTCAACAACTATTATTTCCACTGCAATTAATTTTTTCAAAATTGGATTTGGAAATATTAAAAAGTATCCAACAGCAATTAGAACATACTGGATTTAGTTTTTCTTCTTTTAAGGAAGATACGATCGAAATCATTGGTATTCCTGTGGCTGTAAAAGAGAGTGAGATAAAAAATATATTGGATTGTTTGGTTAATGATATTCGAACTGAGGTGCCGGACCCAGGATTTAGTCAAAATGATTTATTAGCAAAATCATTAGCAAAATCATTGGCAGTAAAAACAGGTAAACCATTAAATGAAGCTGAGCTAGAACATTTAGTTCATCAGTTATTTGCTTGCAAAGAGCCTACTAAATCACCAACTAATCAATCAGTATTAATGATCTTAAATGCATCAGATATTGATAAAAAATTTATTTAAATGAGAACTATTTCTGAAACCATAAAGGCTTTAATAATAGTTAATGTAATTTTTTTTATAGGCTCAAATTTCCTAGGTGAAGGCGCTTATAGATTATTTTCTTTATACTATTTCGAGCATCCAAATTTTCAATTTTGGCAGTCCTTAACCCATATGTTCATGCATGGAGGTTTAATGCATATTTTATTCAATATGTATGCATTGTGGGCTTTTGGATCTCCTTTGGAAATGAATTGGGGTACTAAAAAGTTTTTATTTTTTTATTTTTCTGCTGGCTTTGGTGCTGCTTTGATTCATACTTTAGTTAATTATTACCAGATTCATGAGGGGATAAGTGCTCTCTTAAATTTAGGAATGAATCAATCAGATATTATGAGCATGTTAATAACGGGCCAATATAACTCTGGAATTTTAGAAGCTGTTTCTGTTGAAACTATAGAGTCCTTGTATGTAAGTTTTAATACACCAGCCGTGGGAGCTTCAGGCGCTATCTACGGTGTTTTAGTAGCTTTTGGAATGATGTACCCCAATGCCGAATTAATGCTAATATTTTTACCAATTCCAATAAAAGCAAAGTATTTTATACCAATTATAATTGTGGGTGATTTATTTTTTGGAATTTCAGGTACCGCAACTGGTATAGCACATTTTGCTCATATAGGGGGCGCTTTATTTGGTTTTATAATGGCTTATTATTGGAAAAAGAATAATTTTGATTCGCATCGATGGAATTAATTAAGAACTCTATAATATTTTATAATTAGTGAATACAAATAATCTAATAAGTAAGTTTAATCAACTTTCAATAGTTTTAAAAATCATTGTAATAAATACCTTGATTTTTTTAATCGTTTATTTGGGATCTTTTTTCTTTAAATTATCACCTGCTACTCTTGTTTCTTGGTTTGTATTGCCTACTAGTTTTTTAGAAATTGTTTTCCAGCCCTGGTCTTTTGTGACCTATGCTTTTTTACATGCTGGATTTTGGCATTTATTCTGGAATATGTATTTACTTTATTGGTTTGGCCTTTTTGTATTAAATTTATTTACCCCTAAAAGATTTTTAACTATCTATTTGTTAGGAGCTATAAATGGCGGTCTTCTTTATGTTTTAGCCTACAACTTATTTCCAGTATTTAATAATATTTCCAGTAATTTAATGGGAGCTTCAGCAGCTGTACTGGCAATAGTCATTTTTATTGCTACTTATACTCCTAATGCTATAGTACGTATATTTACTTTTAGAATTAAGCTTTGGCAAATTGGATTGGTATTGGTTTTGTTAGATTTGTTTCAACTTCCATCTTCAGGTAATGCAGGAGGATTAATAGCGCATATGGGTGGAGCAATTTTTGGTTATGTTTATGCAATCCAACTAAAAAAAGGGAATGATATCGGTATCTGGTTTGAAAACTTAATGGATGCGTTAGTGAATCTATTTAAGTCTAATAAATACAAATATTTTAAGCAAGTCCATAAAACAAAACAATCAGCAACAAAAAATACTAAACGAAATCCAACTAATAATCACCAAATAAAGATTGATCGTATTCTAGATAAAATAGGAAAAAGTGGTTATGATAGTTTAACCAAGGCCGAGAAGGACTTTTTATTTAAAGCAGGTAAAGATTAACTAATGAAAATAAAGTTTAGTTTTTTTAATTGGTTAATTTATTGGAGTAATATTATTGTTGCCTTTTTATTACTTTTTACCTTTTTGGTTCCCTATTTGGCTCCTAAATCTTTTCCAAACTTGTCATTATTAAGTTTAGTAGTATCACCATTAATTTTGATCAATATATTATTTTGTATTTATTGGGTTTTTAAGATCAAAAGTAATGCTTTTATATCCCTCATAATGGTCTTGTTAGCTTATTTCCACTTTGGTTCTTTTATTAAATTATCAACTAAAAAAACCAATATTAACTCACAAAATCAGCTAAAAATTCTTTCATTCAATGTTCGGTTATTTAATTTTTATGAAACCAAAGAATCCCAAAAAAACATTTCAAAAATGATGGCTTCTTACCTTAATAAAGAACAACCTGATATTCTATGCTTGCAGGAGTTCAATAAAAATATTAAAATAAATTTCTCGGAATATCCTCATCATTATATTCATTTTAAAAATAAAAATATTTTAGGACATGCTATATATTCAAAATACCCTTTAATTAATACTCATACTTTTAATTTTAAAGATTCGTACAATAATACCATAGTAGCTGATGTTATAAAGGGGAAAGATACTATTCGTGTTTATAACCTTCATCTTCAGTCTTTTAGTATACCACCAAGTATGAAATATTTGCAAGAAGTAGACAATGAAGTACTAAGAAAAAGAGTTAGTACGCATTTTGTAAAACAACAAAATCAAGTTGAAAAAATTCTTCAACACAAAAATAAATCCAACTCTCCAGTCATTATTTCGGGTGATTTTAACAATACTGCATATTCTTATATTTATTATCAACTTTCAAAAGATATGAATGATGCTTTTTTGCTAGCAGGTAGTGATATTGGAACTACTTTTATTTTTGAAAATTATCCGATGAGAATAGATTTTTTATTGGCAACAAAAGATTTAAAGGTATTAGATTTTAATACTATTAAAAAAACATTTTCAGATCATTACCCCATTAGTGCAACCTTTGGATGGAATTAATTTGATTAAAATTTATTTTTTGATTTTCTAAATAACAAACGGCATTGGGGCCTTCACTAAATAATAAATCTATTATGGAAAGGTTAGCGATAAAATTATTTTCTTTATTCAATACTTGAAAATAAGGTTCTAATTTTATGTCTAAATTAAACTTAGGGTTTACGAGTCTTCTTAGGTCTAATTGGGAAGGGGTTTTAAAATATTCTTTGGTAAATTTATATCTTTTACTAATATCTAACAATTCACAGATTAAATCAAAAATTTCCAAATTGAAATCAAATAAGGAATGGATGGGTTTAAAAAACAAAGGTTTTAATTCATCTTCATAATATTCAAAATACGGCGAAGTTCGATAAGCTGATTGTAAAGATTTCCAGTGTTGAATTTGCCATGGGAAACTGTTCTCAACTAATACTTCATTCGTTTTTTTTCTTTTTCCATTTTGTGAATGTTTAACAGGTATATTCAGTAATAATTTTCCATTACTATGAGCTATGTAGGTTCTATTTCTATAACTCTGTTTTTGATAATTATCATCAGCTTCAAAAAATACTTTCTTAGCTTGGACATAAGCTACCATCTGAACGATGGAAGTAAAATAAGTAGGATGAATTAATATGGTTTCCAAAAATTTAGCTTTCAGTTGTTAAGTATTTCTTTTTCTTTTTCTAAAGAAATCAAAAATAAACCAAGCTCCCAGGGAGACAACAAAATACATGAAATACGAAACAGGTTTTCCTTTGCCACCAACAGTTGTAAATAGCCGTTCCCATCTTATTTTATTGATAAAGCCCTCCGCATTACTATCCCAACTCATCCAAATGAATACAGGTTTTCCAACCACATGATTGAATGGAACAAAGCCCCACATTCTAGCATCTTGTGAATTATCTCGATTATCTCCCATCATCCAATAATAATCCTGTAAAAAAGTATATTCAGTTAAAATTTTATCGTTTAATTTTACTTGTGTCCCAGATAAAGAAATTTTGTTCTTAATTCCAAATTCACTACCCTCATAAACCTCGATAATACGTTTGTATAGAGCAATATTTTCGATCGTTATTTCTGTACTTTTCCCTGCTTCAGGAATCGTTATAGGGCCAAAGTATTTAGTATTCCATTTAAATCTTGGATCTTGTGGGAAAGCGCTTCGGTTCCAAGTTCCTTCTTCAACATTTAACTTTTGAACTTCAATGACATTTGGATTGTTTTTTACTTTTTGATAAGCTTCATCTGTTAATTGTGCTATGTGTGTAATAATTTTATTTTTTCTATCAATGTCCGATATGTATATATCTGATATATCAAAATGGCTCGAAACAAATGCTGAAGGTTGATTCAAGTACCTCCCTGAATTATCTCTTTTTACAAAAGAACTTTTAGAAACTATCTTATAACTAAACTGAAGTTTTGCTCTATCTGGTAAACTATTTTGTTTTCCATTTATAAAAACATATCCATTTTTGATTTCTAATTTATCTCCAGGAATACCTACACATCTTTTTACATAATTAGATTTTTTATCCAATGGCTTTATCTTAAAACCCTTTGAAGGTCTATTAATATCTATTAAAGTGTCTGTAGGCCAACTAAAAACAACAATATCATTTCGTTTAATTTTTTGGAATCCAGGGAATCTTAAATACGGTAGTTGTGGTTGGTTTAAATAGGATTTTTTTCTAAGGACTGGTATTGTATCATGAACCATGGGAAAAGAGACTGCAGTCATTGGTGCTCTTGCTCCATAATGAAACTTACTTACAAAAAGAAAATCTCCAACCAATAGTGTTTTTTCCAAAGAAGAAGTTGGTATAGTAAATGGTTGCATCACATACGTATGAATAATGGTCGCTGCAACTACTGCAAATAAAATAGAACTAATCCACTCGCCAGCTGCAGTTCTTGGTTTTAAACTCCTTTCTTTTATATGAGTTACGTCCTGTAAATAGTTAATATAATAAATATAAATACCTAAAGTACCTACTCCTAACAAAGTATCATTGGTACTATTTTTTCCAAAACTTCTTAGTGTTTCAACCCAGATAACTGGAAACATTATTAAATTGATAATAGGAATAAATAAAAGTAAAGTCCACCAGGGAGGACGGTTAATTATTTTCATTAATACAATCGCGTTATAAATGGGTAACGCAGCTTCCCAAGTTTTTCTTCCTGCTTTTTTGTATAATTTCCAAGTTCCTAAAAAATGAATTATTTGAACAATTAGAATTAAAATTAGTATGGTGGTAAAAGTCATTTTATTATTTGATTGGTTATTTTAGTTTTAATACGTCTTTCATAGTAAAGACTCCTTTTTTGCCTAAGAGCCATTCTGCAGCAATCAAAGCACCAAGAGCGAAACCTTGTCTGCTGTGCGCTTCATGCTGAATCGATATGGTGTCAATTTCTGATTGATAGTTAATTGTATGAGTTCCTTTTACATCTGTTACCCTTTTTGCAGTAATCTTAATATTGTTTTTTTGAGCTTTTTTTAAATTCCAGCTTTTTTTATCTGAATTTTTAATTATATCTTCTGCTAATGTTATTGCAGTTCCACTTGGTGTATCAAGCTTTTCTGTATGGTGTATTTCTTCCAAAGAGACCTGATATTCTTTCCATGGTTTCATTAGATTAGCAAGATATTCATTCATTCTATAAAAAATATTGACACCAATACTAAAGTTAGACGCATAGATAAAAGCTCCGTTACATTTATCGCAAAAATGTATGATTTCATCGAATTCATCAAGCCAACCAGTAGTTCCACAAACAATAGGTATTTGACGTTCCATACAAAATTTAATATTAGAGACTGCTGCTTTGGGAGTTGAAAAATCAATAGCTACATCCGCTTCAATAATTTTTTCAAGTGATGATTTTCCAGATGTTTTTAAAACAATCGTATGACCTTTTTCTAAAGCTATTTGTTCGATAGTTTTACCCATTTTACCATATCCAAAAAGTGCTATTTTCATTTAAATCGATATTTTAAAGAAATACTATAATTTGCTTTTGTATCTATAGGGTTTAACTTAAATACGGGTTCCAACGTAAGGTCGTTATTAACGTTAAATTGTCTTAAATGAGCGTCTACATTTGCATCAATTATATTTAATAAATAAAAAACTACAGCTACAGCAATACTTAAATCTTTATTTCTTTTGGCTGATTTCTGTGCATCTTCCAGTCGATCTGAAGATACAATAGGGTTGGTACCATTTCCCCAAAATTCATCATCAGTATAACCAGCTAACCTTCTTTTGTAAGCATCTCTAAAACGATTGTAATCGTCATTATTTAGTTTGTAAAAATAAATACTGGTTCCTATTCCAAGGTAGACAATTGGAACCTTCCAATATCGTTTGTTGTAAATTTGTCCCAAACCTGGTAAAACAGCTGAGTAAAATGCAGCTTTTGCTGGCGCCAAAGGATTGTAATAGTTGTTTTTTTTAATGGGCCTATCTTTAAAGGTAAGCTCTTTTTGATTGCTTAAAGAAAGTGTATCTGATTTTTGGGCAATTAAGCTATTTACAGATAGAAAAAGAAATATATAGATAAATTTATTTTTCACGCTTAAGTAAATTCAAGATTCGATAAAAATCTTTTTTATTATTAAAGGTGATGGTAATATTCCCTTTATTAACAGCAGAATTTTTTATAGTAACTGGGCTGTCTAAATATTTTGACAGTTCTTTTTTTGCAGTTTTTAAATAGTTTGGAAGAACTGTTTTTTTTGTTAATGTTTTTTTCTTGGGTTTAATTTTAAGATTTCTAACGAGTGCTTCTGTTTCCCTTACCGAAAGATTTTCAGAAATAATTTTTTCATAAATATAAAGTTGCTCTCTAGAGTTTTCTATGTTAATAATAGCTCTTCCGTGCCCCATGGAGATAAAGCGATCCCGCATTCCTGTCTGAATTATTGGATCTAATTTTAATAATCTTAAATAATTTGCAATGGTAGAACGACTTTTTCCTACTCGATCACTTAATACTTCTTGAGTTATCTCTATTTCTTCGATTAAACGTTGATACGATAAACTAATTTCAATTGGATCTAGATCTTGACGTTGAATATTTTCAACCAAAGCCATTTCTAAAGATTCTTGGTCGTTGGCAATTCGAATAAATGCAGGAATAGTATCCTTTCCAATTAATTTTGAGGCTCTAAACCTTCGCTCTCCACTCACTAATTGAAATTTATTTAATTCAAGTTTTCTGACTGTAATGGGTTGAATGACACCTAATTCTCTTATTGAAGATGCTAATTCTCTCAATGATTCTTCATTAAATCTAGATCGTGGTTGAAATGGATTTATTTCAATTAGTTTTAAGTCTAAATCAATTATATTGCCTATCTCTTGAACTTTATTTTTATCAGTTATCGACTTTATATCATTGATAGGATCTTTTAATAATGCCGATAATCCTCTACCTAGGGCTTGTTTTTTTGTTACTTTAGCCATTTACTCCGTTTCGTTTTTCTCGATTAATTCTTGTGCTAAACTCAAATAATTACTGGCACCTTTACTGTCTACATCATAATTTATGATACTTTCTCCAAAACTAGGCGCTTCACCCAAACGGACATTTCGTTGTATAATTGTTTTGAAAACCATTTTATCAAAATGTTTTTTCACCTCTTCTACCACTTGATTTGACAGACGAAGTCTTGAATCATACATGGTCAGTAATAAGCCTTCAATATCTAATGAATTATTATGAATTCTCTGAATACTTTTTATAGTATTTAATAATTTTGCTAAACCATCTAAAGCAAAGTACTCGCATTGTATGGGAATGATCACAGAATCGGATGCCGTAAGCGCGTTTAATGTAAGCAAACCCAACGATGGAGCACAGTCAATTAAAATATAATCGTAAGATTCTTTTAAATGATTGATGGCTTTATTAAGCATATACTCTCTAGCTTCTACTTCGACTAGCTCTATTTCTACAGCAACTAAATCTATATGTGCTGGGATAATATCAACATTTGGTGAGTTGGTAGATTGTATAGCTTGCTCGGCTTCTACAGTATGTTCTAACAATCGGTAGGTGCCATTTTCAACCAAATCAATATCAATACCTAAACTAGAAGAGGCATTGGCTTGTGGGTCCGCGTCAATTAAAAGCACTTTTTTTTCAAGAACTCCCAGAGATGCTGCAAGATTTACAGATGTAGTTGTTTTTCCAACCCCACCTTTTTGATTAGCAATAGCTATTATTTTTCCCATAAATATTAAGCAAGTATTTGCTTTAAAAATACGATTATTTATGCGGTTTTAAAGCTATTTTTGTTAACAGGTAATGAACAATAGAATAACAGAGTAAGTTTGAAAAACTACTAAAAAATTACTCTTTTATTGATTTTTTTTTGCTCGAATCATCATTTCTAACATATCCCACATTTCTTTTGGAACCTCTTCCAATAAGTTCATTTGTCCTGCTCCTTTAAGCCATTCTCCTCCGTCTATAGTAATTACTTCTCCATTTACATATGCAGAAAATTCTGACACTAAATAAGCAGCTAGGTTTGCTAATTCTTGATGCTCACCAACTCTTTTTAGAGGTACTTTTTTTGAAAGATCAAATTTTTCTTTTAAATCTCCAGGAAGTAATCGGTCCCATGCTCCTTTTGTTGGAAAAGGACCTGGCGCAATCGCGTTAAATCTCATACCATATTTAGCCCATTCAACAGCTAAAGATCTCGTCATGGCTAATACTCCTGCTTTAGCAGTAGCGCTTGGAACCACATAAGCAGATCCTGTCCAAGCATAAGTAGTCACAATATTTAAGACTACTTTTTCAGTTTCATTCCGAGCTATCCAATGTTTTCCGAAAGCAAGCGTACAGTTTTTAGTTCCTTTTAGTACAATATCTATTATAGTATCAAAAGCATTTGCTGAAAGTCTCTCTGTCGGGGAAATAAAATTTCCTGCTGCATTGTTAAGAAGAATATCGACCTTTCCAAAAGTTTCAACAGATTCGTTAACTAATGCTTCAACTTGATCGTAATACCTTACATCACACTTTACTGCTAAAACCTTTCCTCCAGTTTGAGCTTCTAATTCTATTTTTACTGTTTCAAGTTTTTCTAAATTTCTTGAGGTAATAACCACATTTGCTCCCAATTCCAAGAAATACGTTGTCATTGCTTTTCCAAGTCCACTTCCTCCGCCTGTGACAACAATTGTTTTTCCTTTTAATGCGTCATCACGCAACATTTTATTTTTATAATTCATAATTAAAATTTATTTATAAAATTAGTTTTTTTATGATTGAAATTGATTTTTGTTAAAAAGAATAACTTCTTACATTAATTGACAGAATCAATTAATATTTGTAATAAATCGATTGCTGCTTCACTAATTTTTGTTCCAGGACCATACACAGCAACAGCACCTGCATCAAATAAAAATTGATAATCTTGAGGAGGGATCACCCCTCCAACTATTACCATCATATCTTCACGATGGTATTTTTTCAATTCTTTAATTACTTTAGGAACTAATGTCTTGTGTCCTGCTGCAAGCGATGAAACACCAATAATATGAACATCGTTTTCAATAGCCTGTTTTGTAGCTTCTTCAGGAGTTTGAAATAAAGGTCCTATATCAACATCAAAGCCTACATCTGCGTAACCAGTGGCAACTACCTTTGCGCCTCTATCATGTCCATCTTGGCCCATTTTTGCGATCATAATCCGTGGACGTCTTCCTTCTAATTCTGCAAATTTATTTGCTAGTTCTCTTGCTTTCTCAAATGAGGAATCTTTTTTAATTTCTTTACTATACACGCCACTAAATGATTTTATTTGTGCCTTATGCCTTCCAAAAACAACCTCTAATGCATCACTAATTTCTCCTAAGGTTGCTCTTGCTCGAGCTGCATCAACTGCTAAAGTTAATAAATTTTCTTTACCTGTTTTAGCTGCATCTGTAATTTTTAATAATGCGTTTTTAACTTTATTGGTATCTCTTTTATTTTTAATTTTTTTAATTCGGTTGACCTGCGATATTCTTACTTTCTCATTGTCAACATCTAAAATTTGTAAAGGATCTTCTTTTAGTAATCTGTATTTATTGACACCTACGATAGTATCTTGATTAGAATCTATACGTGCTTGTTTTTTAGCCGCAGCTTCTTCTATTCTTAATTTCGGAATTCCAGCTTCGATTGCTTTTGTCATACCTCCTAATTCTTCAATCTCTTGAATCAATTCCCAGGCTTTTTCTGCAATTTCTTCTGTTTCTCTTTCAACAAATTCGCTTCCAGCCCATGGATCTACTGTTTTTGTAATCTGTGTTTCACTTTGAAGGTATAACTGAGTATTTCTAGCAATTCTAGCAGAAAAATCAGTAGGCAATGCAATGGCTTCATCAAGAGCATTGGTGTGTAAAGATTGGGTTCCTCCAAATACTGCAGCTGCAGCTTCAATACAAGTTCGTGCTACATTGTTAAAGGGGTCTTGCTCCGTTAAACTCCAGCCACTAGTTTGGCAATGAGTTCTTAGCATAAGTGATTTTGGATTTTTTGGATTAAATTTTTTAACCATTTTTGCCCAAAGCATTCTTGCAGCTCTTAACTTAGCAATTTCTGTAAAATGATCCATACCTATTGCCCAGAAAAAGGAAAGTCTTGGTGCAAATATATCGATATCCATTCCTGCATTAATTCCTGTTCTGATATATTCTAAACCATCTGCCAAGGTATACGCTAATTCAATTTCACAAGTAGCTCCAGCCTCTTGCATATGGTATCCAGATATTGATATTGAGTTAAATTTAGGCATGTATTTCGAACTATATTCAAAAATATCGCTTATGATTTTCATTGATGGAGAAGGAGGGTAGATATAGGTGTTTCTGACCATAAACTCTTTTAATATGTCGTTTTGGATAGTTCCTGAAAGAAACTCTTTTGCGACTCCTTGTTCCTCTGCTGCTATTATAAAGAAAGCCATAATTGGTAAAACCGCACCGTTCATGGTCATCGACACACTCATTTTATCCAATGGTATTTGATCAAATAAAATTTTCATATCCTCTACGCTATCTATGGCTACACCAGCTTTTCCAACATCACCTTCCACTCTTTTATGGTCACTATCATAGCCTCGGTGTGTAGCTAAATCAAATGCAACAGAAAGTCCTTTTTGACCTGCTTTTAAATTTCTTCT
>SGZH01000038.1 GCA_004214175.1 Flavobacteriales bacterium
TTTTATAATACCTAACCGTTCAAGTTTTTTTATACGTTCGTAAACTGCTGTCACAGATAGGTTTAATTTTAATGAAAGTTGTTTATTTGTTTGCTTATTATCCTCTTGTAGAAAGCGTAATATATTTTTATCAATTAAATCTAATTGCATGTTTTGAAAATTTTTCTAAAATTAATGATTATTAATGAGTATTTTTAAATTTAATTCTAATTTTTTGATTTAATATAGATTTATTTTCTACAATTAATTATTTATATTGATTTTTATTCTTATTTTTATTAATATTGATATTGATAAAAATCGCATAAAATGAAATTCAAACCAGCTAATACAATTCAAGATTTACAATATTTTGGAGAATTTGGAGGGGTTAATCCTTCTATTTCAGATTCAGCAACTTACACTTTTTTAAAAGCCAACAAAATGCTAGACACCTTTGAGGGTGAAGCTGAAGGATGCTACTTATATTCAAGACACACTTCGCCCAGTAATTTGTACTTAGGAGAAGCACTTGCCGCAATGGAAAATACAGAAGCTGCTAATGTAGCAGGTTCTGGTATGGGAGCTATTACCACAACCTTATTGCATTTTTGTGGAGCTAATGACCATATTGTTTCAAGTAGAACTATTTATGGAGGAACCTACGCTTTCTTGAAAAATTTTGCTCCACGATTTAAAGTCGATACTAGTTTTGTAAATATTACAGATCTTGAAAAGGTTGAATCAGCAATCAATAAAGACACAAAAGTTATCTATTGTGAAGCTGTCAGTAATCCATTACTTGAAGTTGCAGACATTTTAGGTTTATCAAAAATAGCAAAAAAACATAATCTTAAATTATTAGTAGATAATACTTTTTCTCCCATGATTATATCTCCAAAAAAATTAGGAGCAGATGTTGTTTTACATAGTTTAACTAAATTTATAAATGGAACAAATGATACTATGGGAGGAGTAGTTTGTGGATCTCAACAGTTAATTGATTCCATGCGAAGTGTAATTGATGGTTCTGCAATGTTACTTGGCCCATCCATGGATAGTTTAAGAGCTGCATCCATATTAAAAAATATGCGAACACTTCATATCAGAATGAAACAACATAGTAAAAATGCACTTTATTTAGCAGAACAATTTGAAAAATTAGGATTAAAAACAGTTTATCCTGGACTTACTTCTCACCCATCGCATAAAATTTTTAAAAGTATGATGAATAAGGAATACGGTTTCGGTGGGTTGTTAACTCTTGATGTTGGTTCTTTATCTAAAGCAAACGAATTAATGGAGTCAATGCAAGAACAAAATTTAGGGTATCTAGCAGTTAGTTTAGGTTTTTACAAAACGTTATTTTCTGCCCCAGGAACATCTACTTCCAGCGAGATTCCTGATGATGAACAAAAAGAAATGGGATTAACAGATGGTTTAATTCGATTCTCAATTGGATTAGATAATGATATTGAACGAACCTTTAACGCAATGAAAGATTGTATGATAAAAATTGGCATCGTAAAGAAATAGTTATTCTATTCTTAATTAATTAAAAAAGCCTGTAATAAATACAGGCTTTTTATTTTACTTAAAAAGAAGATATTATTTTACAATAATTCTACCTGTTTTATAAGCCGTTGTTGCTTGACCAGCCATTCTTACGAAATATACTCCTTGTGACATGTTAGACATGTCGATATTTAATTGATAGACATTACCTTCTCTTGGAACTCTTTTACTAAACCCTACTCTTTGCCCTAGACTATTATAGACGGCTAGAAATAATTCTCCATCAAAATCTGTTTTTAAAATAGCCTCAAATTGATTATCTGCAAGTGTGGTTATAATTATCTCTGAATTATTAATCTCATAATCCTCTACTCCAAGGGAACCAATATTTGCAGTGTAATCTTCTGTCTCACCAAAAAGAATTTCTTGACATGAATCATCAGTTATTTCTCCAACACCACTTGCTCTTGCTCTCATTAGATGCTCTCCAACAATTGCTCCAGCTGGAATCACCAAATCAAAAGTTTCTGTAAAATTACCAGAACCTTGACCAGCAGCAAAATGATAGTTATCTACCACTACTTCGTCTGAAGTTAATTGAAAATCGTCATTAAAATCAATCCATACTTTTATATATTGATTTCCATAATTTGATGTAACTGTTAAACTATTTGTACTACCGGGTTCTAGGTTGGCAATTAAATTAGTAAAATTTGAATACCCTTCTTCATTACAATCCGAATCATTATTGATACCAGCTATTTCAAAAACATCAAAACCGTGACCTACCGAACAGTTACTACTAGGCAGACAAAGTAAATTCTCAATAATTACAGAAATTTCATCATTATCCGTCAATTGGTCACCACTAAGTAAAGTAGTAACATTAAGACTGTGTTCAGTAATATCAGTGAAATCACCTTCAATATCAAAAGTAAAACTAATAATTTCTTCTGAACCAATTGTACCATCAAATGACTGAATAACTGGTGATCCTGAATCTAATATATATTGAACATCAAATCCTGATTGTGATGCTGCTCCATAATTTTTTAATTTTATCGTTATTGATTCGTTACCTAAATTTTGGCCAGATTGTGGTGATACCACTTCGTAAACTCCAACATCATTCGCTAAAAGGTGTTTAACTTCTTTAGTAAAAACATTATTCGGAACGTATCCATCACCACTTAAGTTCGTTTTAGCCTCTATTGAGTATGTTTGTCCAGAGTTTGATAAATCAACCGTCTCAGAAAATTGGTAAGTTAAAGCTTCGTTAGGATTAATCGTTCCATTAAAAGTTTCTGAAGCTATTAAATCACCATCTACTCTAAGCTCAACAGGAATATTACTCACCGGATCTAAACTGTAATTTCTAATACTAATTTCAACCGTTTCAGAATTTGTTAAAATACCATTTACTGGCTGATTTATGGCGCTTACACCAACATCGTTTGCGAAAGGTCCAAATACTCTAAAAGATGCTATTCGAGTTGCCCAAAAATTGTTGGTTTGAAAATAATCTGCTGTGGACCAAAAAGTAAAATTATCTGGATCCATTGTCATATGAGCATAATCACCGTATCTGTTTGTATTTGTTCGCACACCATTACCGTCAAAAATAATAGATTCTCCTAATGTCATTTGTCCAAGAGCATCTCCGTCTAAACGACCTGTATATCTTAATGAAACTTTTAGGTTTTCGCTGGCTGTTGTATAGGCTAGTGCAATATTACCTTCTGCGTCCATCGCAGAGGTACTCATTACTCGGCTATGTCCATCAGCAATTGAGTAAGTACCTTCTTGGAATATCTCCCAAGGACTAAATTCATCATTTCTTAGTTCTATCCAACGAATTCCTCCGGTTTCATTAGCATCTATAAATGTATTAAAAGTTATTAACCAAGAATTATGATCATCGAAAGGTCGATAGTTTGCTGCAAAAGAGACAATCCCTCCGTGACCAGAAAGTCTTTGACTAGTACCAGGTTGCCTTATTGCTCCATTACCGTTTCCAAATACTTCACCAGCATCAAAGGGATCTGTAGGAATTTCAAGAGGATCAGATATTGTTGAATTATTAACATTATTCCAATCCATATCAATTTCCCAAACTTTTATATGATCATAAGTTATGGCTCCAGCCCAACCATCATCTTGAAGATATGTAATGTATCCTGGAAGGTTAGTATCAATTTCTGTCCCTAAAAGATTTGCTGGCTCAGCACTCTTCACGTTGATAGGATTTGAAACTACTTCTGGCAAATCAAACAACACCACTTTTGGATTAGATCCTCCAGCTAATATTACATCACGCTCCATAACAAATGCTGCAGTTTCTCCCTGGTTTGAGTAGTTGGCTGTTCCATAATATCCATCATGCCACAAACCGTAATGAGGATAATCCGGGAAAGACCCCATATCAAATTGATATACATTGTATGCACCAGTAGGATCATTGGTAACCGAAACTCCTACAGCTAATCCTAAATTACTCCCTAAATTTCCAAATTCACTAACAAACCAACGGTCTGCTAATTGATCATACATTACTATTGGATCACCATTATTAGAGGATATCCCCAAAAAGGCACCTAAACTTACTGGACCGTATACTAAGTTACCAGTTTTATCAAATATTTTAACAATTGAATTTACGGAATGAACATAATGATCAGGACCAACAGCTCCAGTAGGATCTGGAGGTAGATACCCTGATTGTCCTTGATTAGCACCTTGGAAGTTTTGTAGTATTGGTAATGCAGTGATACCTCCAGGTTCTGTCTGAAGGTTTTGTATTATTGTAGGTGATATTGTTGTGTTTTCCTCTTGAGGCAAAACATTTACTTGTTGAGGAACAATTGTTAAAGAGCTTGAATCATAATTATTGACATCATACAATGGAAAATCCTTAAGGTCTCCAGTAGTTCCCATAAATGTTCCTGTTATGGTGCCCGTTGGTTGGTGTGAATTTTGAGCAACTAGACTTATAGAGAAAAGTATAGTTGTAAAAAATAGTAATTTTTTAACTTTCATAGTCATGTATTTTATTTGTTTTTTATAGATGGTGAAATTAATTAATTATTTACAAATAAATATTATTTTAAGATTTTTATAACCTTTAATTATATTAATAATATAAAAGTAGCATTTTAATTAAAAAATCTAAGTTACGCTAAAAATATTTTTAGATCGTATAAAAACGATATCTACAATAACACTTGCAAACTTCTATTCAAAATCGTAACATTACATTAATAAAAATCAAAATATGCAAGACAAAAATAATAGCTCTAAAATCCAATTTGAACGACAAAAAGTTTTAGTTAATAAGAAACTTTCTATTTATGGATCTCTAATCCCTGTGGTATTTTTAATGATCTTACTTGCCTATAATATTTTCTTTATAGAAGGTCAAGAATGGATGGGTGCTTACACCAATCAATTTATTTTATTAATAGGTGGTGGTATTGCTGCAATCATAGGTTTTTATTATAAAGTATCTTTAAAAACAATTCTCATTGAAATAGTTGAGAATTTAAAAAGTGTCTTTGTTCCAATAATGATTTTGTTGTTAGTAGGAGCATTGGCAGGCACATGGTTAATTAGTGGTATTATTCCGGCAATGGTTTATTATGGTCTTCAAGTACTAAATCCTACCATATTTTTACCGGCTTGTGTAATTATTGCTGCTATTATATCAATTTCAACAGGTAGTTCTTGGACTACCTCTGCAACAGTTGGCATAGCATTAATTGGAATAGGTGGTGCACTGGGAATATCTTTAGGTATGGTTGCAGGTGCCGTAATATCTGGAGCCTATTTTGGAGATAAAATGTCTCCTTTAAGTGACACTACGAATCTTGCGCCTGCTATGGCTGATACTGATTTATTTACTCATATTCGTTATATGTCTTTAACTACTGGACCAACAATAATAATAACACTAATCGTATTCTCCATCATTAGCTTAAATATAGAAACTACGGGTAATGCCGACATTAGTGGATTATTAGTTTCCATAAAGGAAACTTTTGATGTATCACCCTGGCTATTTTTTGTACCTCTTGTTGTAATTGCTTTAATTTTAAGAAAAACAAAGCCCCTTATTGCTCTTGGGGTTGGTGTATGTTTAGCAGCTATATTTGCTGCTATTTTTCAACCTAAAATACTTGAAAATATTGCATCATCTAACTTTTATGCTATCATAAATTCCATATTTACAGATACTCAAATTTTAACCTCTAATGAAAAATTAAATGACTTATTCACTTCCGGAGGTATGAAAGGAATGCTTTGGACTATATATTTAATTATTTGTGCTATGGTTTTTGGAGGCACAATGGATGCTATTGGTGCTTTATCTAAAATAACTCAAGTTTTATTATCGCTTGCATCTTCTATTTTCGGGTTATTCGCTAGTACTGTTATTAGTTGCTTAGGTCTAAATGCAATAGCGAGTGACCAATATTTAGCTATTGTAATCCCTGGAAAAATGTTTAAAAAAGCATTTGAAGATAAAGGTTTAGCTCCTGAAAACTTAAGTAGAACACTAGAAGATTCCGGTACAGTTACTTCCGTATTGATCCCTTGGAACACCTGTGGTGCCTATCAGTCAGGTGTTCTAGGAGTTAGTGTTGCTGACTACTTTGTGTATGCAATTTTCAATTGGCTAAGTCCATTTACTACGCTACTTTATGCAGCATTAAATTTTAAAATTAGACAATTAAAAAATAACTTAAATTAAATTAAAAACGATCTAGATTCATTACTTTATTCCAAGCAGATACAAAATCGTTTACAAATCTTTGTTTACCATCATTAGCACCATAGACCTCACAAACAGCTCTTAATTCTGTATTTGAACCAAATATTAAATCTGCTCGCGTACCTTTAAATTTTACTTCACCAGTCTTACGGTTGCGTCCTTCAAATAAATTATTATCCTCTGAAGTTGAACTCCACGTGTATGTAAAATCAAGAATATTTGTAAAGAAATCATTGGTAAGGCTTCCAACATGATCTGTAAATACACCATAATCAGATCCATCATAATTGGTTCCTAATACACGTAATCCGCCAACTAAAACAGTCATTTCAGGAATTGAAAGTGTTAATAAGTTTGCTCGATCTATTAATAAATCCTCATCTGCTACATTTAATTTAGAATTCATATAATTTCTAAACCCATCTGCTAAAGGTTCTAAATATCCAAATGATTCTATATCAGTTTGTTCCTGAGAAGCATCTCCTCTACCTTGAGTAAAAGGAACACTTACGCTAAAACCTGCATTTTTTGCAGCTTCTTCAATACCAAAATTGCCAGCTAATACAATTAAATCTGCCATTGATATTGTACCCTCAAAATTCTTTTGGATAACTTCTAATGCTTGTAATACTTTGTTTAGTTCAATAGGGTTATTTACCTCCCAACTTCTTTGTGGTTCTAGACATAAACGAGCACCATTTGCCCCACCACGCTTATCAGAACCTCTAAATGTGGAAGCCGAAGCCCATGCGGTTGTAACTAATTTTGATACTGATAACCCAGAAGATAAAATCATTTTTTTTAAAGATTCAATATCTGAATCACTTAATTTATAATCAACAGTTGGAATTGGATCTTGCCACAATAATTCTTCCTTAGGAACCTCAGGTCCTAAATAACGTTGAATTGGTCCCATATCACGATGTGTTAATTTAAACCAAGCACGAGCAAAAGCATCTTCAAAAGCTTTATGATCTTTATTAAAACGTTTAGATATCTCTAAAAATCCTGGATCTATTTTTAAAGCCATATCTGCTGTGGTCATCATTAATGCTTGTTTACCATTTGGATTACCTGCATTTGGGGCCATTTTTGCATTCGAACCTGAAGTAGGAGTCCATTGATGAGCTCCAGCTGGGCTTTTTGTCAATTCCCAATCGTAATTTAAAAGGACCTCAAAATATTCATTATCCCAACGTGTTGGATGTGGTGTCCAAGGGCCTTCAATCCCACTAGTAATTGCATTATCTAAAACGCCTGATTTAAATGTATTTTTCCAACCTGTACTCATTTCTTCAATCGAAGCTCCATGCGGTTCAGAACCAACATATTTATCAGGATCTGCAGCACCGTGAGCCTTACCGAAGGTATGACCCCCAGCTACTAAAGCAACAGTTTCTTCATCATTCATAGCCATACGACCAAATGTAATTCTTATATCATGAGCTGATTTTAATGGATCAGGATTTCCGTTTGGTCCTTCAGGGTTTACGTAGATTAATCCCATGTGTACAGCACCTAAATGACCTTCTAAATCACCATCACTAGTGTCATAACGTTTGTCATTATCCAGCCAACCTGTCTCACTTCCCCAATATATATCTTGTTCTGGTTCCCATACGTCTTCTCGACCTCCTGCAAAACCAAAAGTTGGGAATCCCATAGATTCAAGAGCACAGTTTCCAGCGAGTATCATTAAATCTGCCCATGAGATTTTATTTCCATATTTCTTTTTGACTGGCCATAATAATAATCTTGCTTTATCTAAGTTTGTATTATCAGGCCAACTATTTAGTGGTGCAAAACGATGTGTTCCTGAACCTGCTCCTCCCCTCCCGTCTCCAACACGATAGGTTCCTGCACTATGCCAAGCCATACGAATCATAAATCCTCCATAATGACCATAATCTGCAGGCCACCAATCCTGGGAATCGGTCATCAAATCAATAACATCTTTTTTTAAAGCAGAAAAATCAATACTATTAAATGCCTTTACATAATCAAAGTTTTCTCCCATTGGATTTGACTTTGAAGCATTTTGTCGTAAGATGTTTAATTTTAATTCATTAGGCCACCAGTCACGGTTAGTAGTACCACGACCTGCTGTTTTTTTTTGGTCCCCACTTAAAAAAGGGCATTGAGATGCATCGCCATTCTTATAATCCATTTTTATTTTTTATATTTATTAAGATTTAAAATTACTATTTTAATAAGCATAATCAAAATTGATTATACTAATAATTAAATAAACTTTACTTATTCAACATCTTCTATAAAAGACTTTAATATCTTTACGAAAACTTTATTTTTGTAGGAAATAATTAAAATAATTTATATGGCATCAATAACTTTAGGAGGAAAACCAGTAACAACCTCTGGTAATTTACCCGAAATTGGATCTACAGCAAAAGACTTTAACCTAGTAGGAATTGATTTAGTTAATAAAACATTATCTGACTTTCCAGAGACTAATTTGGTTCTAAATATTTTTCCAAGTGTGGATACTGGGGTTTGCTCTGCTTCTGTAAGAGCTTTTAACAAAATAGCCTCAGAGATCGAAAACACTAAATTATTATGCATTTCAAGAGATTTACCATTCAGGCAAGATCAATTTTGCGCAGCAGAAGGATTGGAAAATGTTATCATGCTTTCTGATTTTAAAAATGCTGAGTTTGGTAAAAATTATGGTTTATTATTAACAAATGGAGCATTTGATGGTCTACTTTCTAGATGTGTTATTGTTTTAAATAAAAAGAGAGTGATTGTGTACAGTGAACAAGTACCAGAAATTGGCCAAGAACCAAATTATAAAGAAGCTCTAAAAGTAGTTCATAGCATTTAATAATACCCTAAAGTTTGACATAAAAATTTAGTCCTTTTAAAAAAAAGAATTATATTTTTTGAATTGAGTATCTATCTTAGTAAGTTATCCTAAAAAGAAAATTAGGTGTAATTTCAAGTGAATATTTATCGATTATTTCTACCGTTGTTTCCAAATTGTTATTACCAGTGTACTCCCGACTAATGAGATTTTTTTGATTATAAATATTTCTTATTGAAAAACCTAACTTGCCTTTTAATTTACTTTTTTTAGAAAAATCAAAACTATACGTTGAAGAAAAATCTAAGCGGTGATAATTAGGTAACCTTTCGGTATTTATTCCTAAAAAATAAAATTGATTATCGGGTGATATGTATGATTCAGTATAGGGTTTACCAGTTCTCCAATTCCAAGCCAAAGCAACTTGAATCCTCTTTGCCTTGTAAGCAACAGAGCCGGTAAAAGAATGCCTTACATTAATGCTAGATGTAAAACTTTCATTATTATTTAAACCTTCATAAATACTCATCACGTCATTAAATGAGTAACTAATCCATGTTTGTATAAATTTAAAATCTTTTTTTACATAAAAATCTATTCCAAAAATAGATTGTTCACCTTTATGAAATTGATTGTCGTCAGGATTTAAAAACCCCAATGACAAGGCATTTTTACCTTTTATTTTTTTATAATACCCGTCTATATCTAGACTCCAACCTTGTATATTGTAGATAAAACCTAATGAAACTTGGGTACTATTAATGATCGGGAAGCTTTCCCCATCGGATAGTCTCCACAATTTATTTTCAATTGACAAATCGCTTAAAACAGTTTCATCAATTTCGCTAATTATTTGATTTTTAATTTCTCCAGATAATTGAATTTTGAGATTTTTAAAAATATTTTTGAACAGTAAAATTCTTGGCTCAACTCTCACAGCATCTAGTTCGTCGTAATAACTTGCTCTTAGCCCAATGCTGGCGTCAAATAATTTTGAATTTTTAAATACATATTGAGAGTATATTGAATGTGACCTAACTATGGTTTTATCTTGATCTAAAATAATAGTAAGATCTGCTGTTTCTTTAAATAAATAACTCACATCTTTTAAAACATATTGGTACCCAAAAGTCAAATTTGTTTTTTTATTGAGATCTAATTTAAACTCCGTGGAAAAACCAGAGTCATATATTTCATTTCTTTTTTCAAAATCTGAAGTATTTTGAAGATTCCTAGAGCTTATAAAATTATAAGCAAGGCTGTATCTCGATATAAAAAGTTGAGATTCTAGCTTTAAACTTTGATTCCACCTTTTATTCCACCCAAAGCTGTATCCGTCATTATTGATTGCTAAAATATCATTGTAGGAATTATTTAAATCTTGATCTACGGTCAGATAATCCAAAAAATTATCAATATAGATTGTACTTGCGTAAAAACTATTATTTTCATTTAATTTGAAATTTAATTTGATATTATAATCTAAGAAATAGAATTTGTTGTTGGTGTTTTCGATATTATTTATTTTTGTAGTTTGGAATACTTTATTTGCAATTTTTGCAAAAGAAGGGGATTGAAATAATTCAGTGTAACTTCTTCTTAAAGCTACTTGTATACTTAGTTTATCTTTAATTAACGGAGATTCTATATAGGCATCTGCATTAATCCCATTTATTCCCATTCCAGCGGTGAACGTATCCGTTACAGAATTTACGGATGATATATCGATAACACTAGAAGCTCTTTCTCCAAATTTTGAATGGGTACCCTTATTGTGAAACACGACTTCAGAGGTGCTATTGGGATTAAATGCTGATAACATTCCAAATAAATGTCCTTTGTGATACATGTTGATACCATCCCAAATAATCCTATTTTGATCTAGTGAGCCGCCCCTAACAGCAAAACCCGTAGCGGTTTCATTTGGGCTTACAACACCTGGTAGTAACTGAATGCTCTCTAAAATATCTGCCTCAATTAAACCAGGAAGAATCTCTAATTTTTTTGGGTTAATAGTGAATGTTGCATCTTTATTTTTTTGAATCCCTTTCGTAAGATAACTAGTTATTAAAACATCTTCCAAAATTTGGACCCCACTATAAACCGATTGTTCTTCCTTAATTATTATATAGCGTTCATTTATTTTTTCAAATTTAAACGCACTACTATTTTCAATATCTTCTAAAACCTGTGTCAATGAACGTCTCTTTTTTTCAAGAGAAAGCAACTTAGCATTCATCATTGAATCTTGATATGAAAACCTTACATCATAGATCCTTTCGATAGTCTTGAAAACAGTGCTTGCCTTTTCATTATTAAATTTAATAAAAAAGGTAGCCTCTTCTTGAGAAAAGGCTACCATTAGGGGCAAAAAAAATAACAAGTAAAATAAATTTTTCTTTTTCAACGATTCATTTTATTCGAGACTAATTATTCCATTCTCCTTTTTCAAATATTTTATGTTCATAGTCTTAAAAACTGAAGCCAATGCAATATCTAAATCTTGATGGGTAAAACTACCTGTATAAATTCTGGTAAGGTCAACCTTATTGGATTGAATCACTAAATTATACTGTTTTTCTAGGGATCTAATAACAAATTCTAAAGGAACACTCATGAATTTGCTTTCCCCTTTAGTCCAAGCAGGAAAACTATTGGTAGTGAAATATTCCTCTTCTAGATTTTCATTAATTTTTCTTACTGATTTCCCGGGAGTTAAAATAAATTCTTTATGATCATTCTTAACTTTCACTTTACCTTCATAACATACAACTTCAAAAAAGTTATCGGTAGTTTTTACATTGAATTCGGTACCTAATACGCTGATATTTCCATTCGTTGTATTAACGCTAAACTGACTTCCCTTCTTAACCTTGAAATAAGCCTCTCCCGTTAAATTTAAAATTCTATTTGTTACCCAAGAATTTGGATTAAAATTTAAACCAGATTTTGAATTCATCGTTGCCAAAGACCCATCAGGTAGTTCTATTGTTTTTTGCTCTCCAAATGTAGTTGTATGATTGATTTCATTAGAAGTCATCAAGAAAAACAAACCGAATAGTATCGCAAAAGTAGCGGCGATAGAGAGTGTCCAAATGTAACTTGTTCTATTGGTAGTATCTTTTTTCTTTAAAGCAATTCTATTTTTGATTTTTGT
>SGZH01000039.1 GCA_004214175.1 Flavobacteriales bacterium
TACTTCTTTAGATGTAAAAATAAATTCTGCAAATGATGCTAAATACATATTTGGATTATGTCTCTTATACAAATGATTTTTTATTTCATCAGGATCTAAGTTAAATCTTTTTTCAAATTCTTGGGACAATTGTGTTGGCATCTTTTTATAAAAATAGTCTCTAATTAATCGCTTACCAAAGTAATTACCACTGGCCTCATCCATTAATGAATAACCTAAAGATTCTATTCCATTGTGGACGTTAGTTCCATCAAAATAACAGCTATTGGAACCTGTTCCTAGAATGCAAACAATACCAGGTTTTGTGGTTGCTGCGTATACAGCTGCTACCATATCTTCATTTACTGAGACATTTGCTAAAGGAAATATTTCAGTGAGTATTTTTGTTAGCATCATTATAGGAGTTTTGGTTCCACAACCTGCTCCATAAAAATCTACCACTGTTACCTTATTCACGTATGGTTGTAAATCTTGATTTGCTAATATCCGTTCTCTTACATTTTCTTCAGGGACAACTGCAGGGTTTAACCCTTTTGTTCTTGTTTTTAGTATAACTTCCCCGCTTTGGCCCAACAAAATCCAATCACATTTTGTAGAGCCACCATCCGTAATTAATATCATTTTCTATATTTTTGAAGTATGAACAGCTAAATCTATTAACTTAGAAGAATAACCATATTCGTTATCATACCATGCTACTAACTTAAAAAAATTTTCGTTAAGAGCAATACCAGCTCCAGCATCAAAAGTACAAGTGTGGGCATCACTCACAAAATCTTGTGAAACAACAGCATCTTCAGTGTAGTTAAGAATTCCTTTATAGCTACCCTCAGCAGCATTTTTAAATAATTTCATAATATCGTTATAAGTTGTATTTTTCTTAGTACGAACCGTTAGGTCTACTACAGAGACGTCTGCTGTAGGAACACGAAAAGCCATTCCCGTTAATTTTCCATCTAGGGAGGGAATTACTTTACCTACTGCTTTTGCTGCACCTGTTGAAGCTGGTATGATATTATTTAACGAGCTACGCCCTGTTCGAAAATCTTTTCGTGACGGACCATCAACAGTTAACTGAGTGGCTGTAGCTGCATGAACCGTAGTCATTAATCCTTCAACTATTCCATATTCATCATCAATTATTTTTACTAATGGAGCTAAACAATTGGTGGTGCAAGAAGCGTTAGAAACAATATGATCGGTACTTTTGACTTCCATATGATTAACCCCCATAACAAACATCGGAGCATCTTTTGAAGGAGCAGAAATAACAACTTTTTTGGCACCAGCTTTTAAATGGGCAGCAGCAGTATCGAGAGTTGTAAATATACCAGTGCAATCTAGAATTACCTCCGCTTTAATACTATCCCATTTTAGTTCTTCTGGATTTCTCTCTGCAGTTACTCGGATTTCTTTTCCATCCACTATTAATTTTTCATTTTTAATCTCAACGGTACCAGCATATTTTCCATGAACAGAATCATATTTTAGTAAATAAGCTAAGTGATCTAGGTCTAATAAATCATTTATTGCAACAATCTCTACATCATCATTATGTTGAGCTATTCGAAAGGCTAATCTGCCTATTCGGCCGAAACCGTTTATTCCAATTTTTGTTTTCATATTATTTTTTATATTGATGTAATGTCAGCGACTCTTATTAATTCTAAATCTAGTTTATTTGTATTTTTTAATGTTTCTATAAATGGTACATAAATTAGTTTGTTATGACGAATACCTACCATTATATTTTTTTTATTATCTAATAATGCATCTACAGCTCCAACACCTAATCTACTTGCTAATACACGATCATAACAGCTAGGACTACCTCCTCTTTGTATGTGACCTAACACAGTAACTCTAACTTCATAACTAGTAAGTTTATCTTCGATATAACTTGCTAATTTGAATATATTTTTACCAATTTGATCACCTTCTGAAACGACAATTATACTGGATGTTTTACCTGAATTTTTACTTCTTTTTAATGATTCAATTAATCGATCGTGCCCCATATCCTGTTCTGGTATTAATATTTCCTCAGCCCCAGCCCCTATTCCAGCATTCAAGGCTATATCACCAGCATCGCGACCCATCACCTCTATTAAAAATAGTCGATTATGAGAATTTGCAGTATCTCTAATTTTGTCAATAGCTTCTACAACAGTATTTAAAGCCGTATCGTAACCTATGGTAAAGTCAGTACCATTAATGTCGTTATCAATAGTACCAGGAATACCGATAATCGGGATATTATGTTCTTCACTAAAAACAGAAGCACCTGTAAAAGTTCCATCACCGCCTATCGTAATTAATGCATCTATACCTTCAGCTTTAATATTTTTGAAAGCAACTTGTCTTCCTTCCTTTGAAAAAAAATCATTAGATCTTGCGGATTTAAGTATAGTTCCTCCTCTATTGATAATTTTTTTTACTGAACGTGCATTCATTTTTTTAAACTCACCTTCTATAAGGCCTTGGTATCCTCTGTATATACCAATACAATCTACTCCATTATAAACACAAGCTCGAACTACAGCTCTAATAGCCGCATTCATTCCCGGTGCATCTCCACCACTTGTTAAAACTCCAATTTTTTTTATATCATTCTTCATAATCCATTTTTTTTAAAATATAATAATTTAACTTATAACTGATTATATATTTTAAAAATATAAATTAAGTATCCAAATCTATTAATTATTGTTTACTTTAAATTTAAAATATTATCAACTTTTTGTGCAAAAAATGCTAAATAGGCAAAGCAAATAACAGCAATCCAATAAGAAGAATGAATACCAATAATGTCAGCTAATTTTCCTTGTAATGGTGGAATAATGGCACCTCCTAAAATCATCATAACTAAAAATGAACTTCCTTGTGAGGTATACTTACCTAAATCTTGTATACTTAAAGCAAAAATAGAAGGCCACATAATTGAACAACATAAGCCTCCACTTAAAAAAGCAAATAAAGCAATATTACCAGAGGTAAATAAACCGATTAACATTGCTATAACTCCTAAAAATCCAAATATTTTTAAAGTTAATGCTGGTCTTTCTTTACCAGCAAAAAAACCTATAATTTGTATTGCTACACATACAGAAAACCAAAATAATATAGAGATATCAAAACCTGAAATAAAGTTAACGGCAAGTACTGCTCCAAAAGCAATATAAGGAACTAAAATGTACAACCATGTTTTTAATTTCCCTACGGGATTAAAAACTGCAATTGCACCAGCCCAACGACCAATCATTAAACCACCCCAATACATTGAAATTAAAGGTGCAATTTGAGAATCACTCATAGAGGGAAGTCCAATAGGATTCAATCCATTTCCAAGGTTCACTTTTAACAACTCACCTAGGTTAGATTGTATAGTTACTTCAACACCTACGTAGGTGAAGATAGCTAACATACCAAGTACTAATTGAGGATACTGCATGGCTCCCCAACTATCTTTATCTTTGGAGGCTAATTTATTGGAAACTAGCAAAGTCCCAACTACAGCAACTAAACTAAATATAGTTAAGTAAAGAATAGTATCATTATTAGGAGTATCTCCTTTGTACTGATCAAAAATTAAATAAAAACAAACCACTAAAATTAATGTCATAAATAATAACGCGCGAAGTGCTTTAGGCGCCTTTAAAAACTCAGAATCATTTTTTCCTTGTGGTAATTTTTTAGAAAAATAAAATAATGCAGCTGCAGCTAAAAACAAAACACCAACAGCTAGATAAAGCATTTGAATAGTGGATAAAGTGATATCGCCATTTGCAATCATAGCATCTAATTCAGGACCAGACTTTGGTGTCGAACCAAATAAAATTAAGGCTACAACTATAGGTCCAATAGTAGTTCCAAATGAGTTAACACCTCCTGCTAAATTTAATCGATGAGATCCTTTCTCAGGATCTCCTAGAGATACAGCAAAAGGATTTGCTGCTGTTTGTTGCAGGGAAAAGCCAAGGCCAACAATAAATAAAGCTCCAAGAACATAATAGAAAATATGGGAATCACCAGCAGAAGCACCTTGAACTGCAGGATACATAACTACTGCTCCAAGACAGCTTAGTAAAAGACCATATATGATGCTATTTTTATACCCCCATTTATTCATAATATCCTGCCCAGAAGAATTGGAGAGCACAAACAATAGCAAAGCTCCAAAATAATAGGCACCATAAAAAGCAAAATCTACTAGTTGGGATTGGAATTGATCAATTTGGAAATAGGTTTTACAAAATGGAATAAAAACTCCGTTGGAAGCAGCTATAAAACCCCAAAAGAAAAATACGGTAACAAGAGTTGATAATGCTTGACTATAGTTTTTGTTTTCAGACATAATTATTTTTTTACTTTTAATTAGTTTTTTTTGGTATCCTCAAGTAACAGAGATTTTATTAAAATTATTCAGACTATAATTTTTAAAAAAATATTGAGGTATTTAATCTATTTAAAAAGGTAACTCATCTATATAGATAAGTTACCTCTTTTCTTTAATAAAAATTAAATATTTTTATTTTTTTATAAATTTCACTGTTTTACTAGCATTATCTGTAGATAAAACAGCAAAATAAGTACCAGCATCTAAATCAGAGGTGTTCACTGAAAAATTAGTTGCATCTGGAGCCAAGTCTCTAACTGTTTGACCAAGAATATTGTAAATTACAACATTCTTTATTTGTTCTTCAGATTGGATATTTATATTATTTGAAGTTGGATTAGGATAGATAGAAGCATTAATGATCTCAACATCATTAGTACTCAATACATCACTAGTTACCACAACACTACCCAAAGCTATTTCATTTACAGGATTTGCATTTAAACCAAACACTTGAAAACCATATTGAACTACAGCGTCTGCATCTTCAACATTATCATAAGTTACCGAAAAATCAGTTCCATCTGGACCTAATTCAACAGATTCTTGCTTTAAAACTGAATAATCAGCATTAAACACTTTAATAAAAGCAGTGGTTGTGTAATCAGATAAAACCATTGTTGTATTAACTCCATTTGCTAATTCTCCAATGATAGCTTCACCAACAACATCACTAACCATTAAAACAGGAATAGTAACGGAATCACCATCAGCACCACCAGCCATAATAATTGGTGGACCTTCTACATTATTTACAACGATAACTGCTACCGCTCCTTCATTTTGAGCTTGTAAAGCTTTAAATCCAAATTCGCATGCTCCTCTTCTTACTACAGCCACTTTTCCAGCTAAATCTGGACCATTGGTAAGGGGTTCACAAGCATCATTTTCATCAGGATCAGAACTTTCATCTGTTACAAGAACAGCATCTTCAGTAAGTGCAGTGGTTGTAAATGGTCCTCCAAATTGAGCAGGAATAGCTTGATGTCCTCCTTCAAGAGGTCCATTGTTTACGCTAAATAAAAGTTGTCCGTTTCCAGCTAAGGTATTCGTAGTTACAGTACCCGTAAAAGTAAGTTCACTCCCAACTAAGCTATTATCTTCAACATAGGTATTTCCTTCAAACATTTTATTTCCATTAGTAGTAGCTTGATCTACCCAAAATGGGTCGGTTCCATCTCCATAAGCATTAAAGTTTGGTTGGATGGTGATAGTATTGTTTGTTCCATCTAAAACTGTTTTTAAATCTGGAACACCCCAAGATTCACCAAAGGCAAAACCTCCTCCGTTTGCTTCTGTTTCAAATACATTTGCATACCCTAATTGTTCAGCAGATGCATCTACCGTAACAGTATTTTGTGCCATACCAAAAAAGGTCAAGCAAAATACTAAAGCGATTGTTAAATAATTTTTATTCATATTTTTGTTTTTAAATTAATATTGAGCAATATACTAAAATTAGATATTACCGTTTTCTTATTTTTATTGTTTTAGGACTTTTATAATTTTAGTTCCCTCTTGCGAAATTATATGAGCTAAATACATCCCCGATTTAAATTCAGACATATTTAAAGATATATTTTTCATATTTGGTGAAATTGACATAATTCTCTGACCAAATAAATTATAGATAACTATATCTGTAATCGCTTTATCTGCTTGAACGTTCCATGTATTAATTACAGGATTAGGATAGGAAACAACTGATGAAATTAAATTATCATTAATACTTAATGGAGCATCAGCTACCTGAATATCATCATAATAATACGTGCTTCCATCTCCCGGTAGATCAACTACAAACTCGAAGAAAAGAACTACGTTTACAAAATCAATCCCTGCAGTCTGTCCTGTGAAATCCCAGGTCAAAGTCTCCCATTGGTTCTCAACGGTAGTATTGACATCTAATTCAACAAAAACAGCTGGATCTGCAGCTTCTAGTTTTAATCGAACTGGAATATCTGCCTTTGGTGACCAAGTCTTAATGGATATAGATTCTGATTCTGAAAAATCAATAGGCACATCTAACATCATTGCCGTTCCAGCAAAGAATGCTGCTCCTTCAGTCTTGGTAGTTTCAACTACCGTATCACTCGTGTTTTCTCCTGATGGATCTGGATTTGCAACTACAGCAGATTCAGCTCCTTCAAATCCTATTAAATTATAATCAATCGTAGTACTCTCAAAATCAACTGGTAATTCTAATAATTCTTCTTCAGGTGCTGCTACCTGAATATCATCATAATAATACGTGCTTCCATCTCCCGGTAGATCAACTACAAACTCGAAGAAAAGAACTACTGTTAACCATTCTACCTCACCAGTCTGTCCTGTGAAATCCCAGGTCAAAGTCTCCCATTGGTTCTCAACGGTGGTATTGACATCTAATTCTAATACCTCACCTGCTGAACCTTCTAGTTTTAATCGAACTGGAATATCTGCCTTTGGTGACCAAGTCTTAATGGATATAGATTCTGATTCTGAAAAATCAATAGGCACATCTAACGTCATTGCCGTTCCAGCAAAGAACTGTGCTCCTTCAGTCTTAGTACTCCTTACTACTGTATCACTCGTGTTTTCTCCTGATGGATCTGGATTTGCCTCTACGGCTGCATCAGCTCCTTCAAACCCTATTACGTTATAATCTGCGGTGGCGCTTTCAAAAGTAACGGGAAGTTCTACTAAATCATTTAAATTTTGTTCTAAATTATCCCAATAAGCTGCCCTGTTAATAGGTGCTGGGAGATTAAAATACGTAAATAAAGTAACTTTATCATAAGTTGCATCTATTTCAGTACCAAAATCAAATATTATATTTTCCCATTGATTCTCCTCAGAAACAACTACCAATCTTTCAATAGATGTTCCGTTTAATGTGTTTTCTAACTTTAGTAAAATAGGTGCATCGGGTAAAATAGTTCTAACATCTAAATTAAATGTTTTTCCTTGAGCTAAGTCAATTGTTTGAACCGAAAAACTAACTCCTGCAAATGCCTCATTGGCTGGAACAATATTCTGTGCTACATTAGCTGAAGTATTGCCACCCTCCTGGTATGGATTCGTAATAATTTGTGTATTAGAACCATTAAAATCTTGAAAAGTTGGATTAATATCTTCCTCAAGTGTTATTGGCAAAGAAGGTGATAAAGGAACTACTACTTCGATATTATCATAATAGTACGTACTTCCATCTCCACCTAAACCAGGAACAAATTCAAAAAACACTACCACTTTATTAAAGTTCATTCCAGCAGTTTGTCCTGTAAAATTCCAAGTCAAAGTCTCCCACTGATTAGTCACTGTTGTATTTACATCTAATTCAACAAAACCTCCAGATGCATTTTCTAGTTTTAAACGAACTGGTATATCTGCCTTCGGTGACCAGGTGTTGATTGATATTTTCTCTGAAGTAGAAAAATCAATCGTTGCATCTAAACTCATTTCAGCTCCAGCCCAAAATTCAGCTCCAGCTGTCTTAGTACTTCTAACTACTGTATTACTGGTATTGATTCCAGAAGCATCTGGATTTGCCTCTACAGCGACATCAACACCTCCAAAACCAACTACATTATAATTTGCTGTAGTACTCTCAAAGTCTACTGGTAATACAACTTGAGATATACCAAAAAAAGAAAAAGCAAAAGTTAGTAAAATTGAAAAATAAAATTGTTTCATGATATTCATATTAAGTTATTAAATTAGTTTTTTAACACTTTTAAAGTGTTGGTTTCCCTTTTTGAGGAAACTAATTTCATTAGGTAGATTCCAGAATTGAATAGGCTCATGTCTAATGAAAAAGTATTCATGTTAGGAAAAAAAGTTGCTAAATTTTCTCCAAGAATATTATATATAGTTATTTCAGAAATTTCATCTACTGAAGAAACATTCCAAGTATCGTTCACTGGATTTGGAAATGAGTTAACCAAAAATGATTCATAATCACTTATTGATAAGGTTTGTGGAACTTCGATATCATCATAATAATACGTAGTTCCATCTCCTGGTAAATCTGGTATAAATTCAAAGAAAACAACTACCGTAGTAAAATCGATTCCTGAAGTTTGTCCAGAAAAATCCCAAGTCAATGTTTCCCATTGGTTTTCTTGTGTTGTGTTGGTATCTAGTTCTATAAAAACGCCACCAGCTGCTTCTAATTTTAAACGCACTGGTATATCTGCCTTCGGTGACCATGTTTTTATAGATATGAACTCTGATTCAGAAAAATCAATTGGCGAATCAAGACCCATTGCTGTTCCTGCATAAAATTGGGCTCCTTCAGTTTTGGTGGTCTCAACTACCGTTTCACTCGTATTCTCTCCTGATGGATCTGGATTTTGGACTAAAGCAGATTCAGCTCCTTCAAAACCAATAATTCCATAATCGGTATCTAATTCAAAATCTACTGGTAATTCAATAATTTCTCCTGGTTCAAATGGACCAAAAGAGATATTATCAAAATAAATGATATCATCAGCATCTCGAGTAATAAAATCTGGGAAAATTACAATCTGATCTAAACCTGTTGTTTCAGGTAAACCGATATAATCTGAAAAATCAATGGTGATTAATTCCCATTGATTAACTAAAGTATTAGCAACTTTAAGTTCCATTTGTGCTCCTCCTGAAGGAGTTACATATTTAATTCCTATATCACTTATTTTAGTTTTATATACCATAATATTTACCAAAGCATTGGAAGGAGTTAAGTCGAATGTACCTATATCTGAACCATGCAAGGACTCCACACCTGCAAAGGGTTGCCCAAGTTGTAATGCTGTAAATTTAGCTACCGTTTCTGAGGTATTAATTCCAGAAGGATCAGGGTTTGTTACAATTTCTAGAGGCGGATTGGTATCATTTTCGAATACTGTCCAAGTCCAATCAGCTCCATAACCACCAGCTTCAAAATCTATAGGAGCATTTTGGGATGTTGCGGTATGTATACCAGCTAAAAATATCAGTAATAAATATATTTTTTTCATTTTCTTATAATTTATTGAGTTTCATTATTATTAGAGTTTAAATGATTTTTTATTTTGAGTTTGGGAATTACTTCCCACATATACTTCAAATTCTCCTTTCTCAAGTACCCAATTCCCTTGATTATCATAAAAACCTAATTCTTTCTCCGTGAGTTCAAACTTTGCAACTTTTGTTTCTCCAACTTTTAAGTTCAATAGTTCGAATCCCTTGAGTTCTTTAACAGGCCTTGTTATACTTGCATATTTGTCTCTAATGTAGAGTTGAACAACTTCTTTTCCTTCAATAGCACCTGTGTTTTTAACATCTATAGTAATTTCTATTTTTGAGTTCTTCTCAAAATTATTTGTTATTCTAAGATTACTATAGTTAAATGTGGTATAACTTAAACCATAACCGAAAGGATATAAAGGGGTGTTTTTTTCATCGTTGTAGTGCGACCAAAAAACGCTACCAGGTCCTGGTAAATTAGGTCTTCCTGTATTTTTATAATTATAATATAAAGGTACTTGTCCTACATTTCTTGGAAAAGTCATAGGAAGTTTTCCACTAGGGTTGTAATCTCCATATAATACCTGTGCAATTGCATGACCACTTTGAGTACCTAATTGCCAGCCCTCAAGTATAGCAGGTATGTTTTCGTCTGCCCAATTAATTGCTAAAGGCCTACCATTATTAAGTACCAAAACTATGTTTGAATTTACACTAAATATTTCCTCGAGTAATTCTTGTTGTACCCCAGGTAAATCTAAAGAAGTTCTACTTCTACCTTCTCCACTTTGAAAACCGTGTTCTCCAAGAACCATTACAACTACATCCGCATTTCTAGCTACTTCTTTAGCTTTGTCGAATTCACTTTTATCAGTGGTGTTAATTTTTAATTCAGTTACAAATTCAGTTTTTCCATGAGTTAAATCAGCACCTTTAGCGAAGGTAACGGTATTACCTGAGTATTGGTTCATACCCTCAAGCACTGAAATTGCAGTGTTGTCATCAGCAGCAATTCTCCAACTTCCCAGTGGACTTGTTTTGTCGGATGCTAAAGATCCTATAAGAGCTATTTTTTGTCCTTCTTTTTTTAGAGGGAGTAAATTGTTATTATTTTTTAATAATACAATCGATTTTTTAGCTATATCAAGTGCAGCGTTATTAATTTCTTCACTACCAGTAATTTCTTTTTCTCTTTCGAGATCACAATATTTGTAGGGATCATCAAAAAGGCCCAGTTCATATTTAACTTTTAAAATTCTTCTAGTAGCATCATCAATAAAATTAAGATCAACTTTATCGTCACCTACAAGATTCTCAAGATGTTTCACATACAAATAAGATTCCATATCCATATCGGAACCTGCATTTAATGCTAATTCTGCAGCATGTTTTCCATCTTTAGCATGACCGTGAGCGATCATTTCTGTAATCGATCCCCAATCTGAAACAATAAAGCCATCATAAGCCCATTCCTCTTTTAAAATGTCTCTTTGTAAGTATTTGTTTCCTGTAGCAGGAACTCCATTCAGTTCATTAAAAGAATTCATAAAAGTCTTCACTCCAGCGTTTTTAGCGGCTAAAAATGGAGGGAATACCATATTATAAAGTGTTGATGTACCTATGTCTACGGTATTATAATCTCTTCCGCCTTCAGCAAATCCATAGGCTGCAAAATGTTTTGCACAAGCAGCAATGGTCGAGTTAAGTGATAAATTATTTCCTTGAAACCCACTTACCCTAGCTTCTGCAATTTTACTTCCAAGATATGGATCTTCACCAGCACCTTCCATAACTCTACCCCATCTTGCATCTCTAGAAATATCTACCATTGGTGCAAAAGTCCAATTAATTCCCGCAGCAGATGATTCAAGTGCAGCCATTTCTGCTGATTTTTTGATAGCATCTAAATCCCAGCTTGCTGCTTCTGCAATTGGAATAGGACTTATGGTTTTATATCCATGAATAACATCAAACCCTATAATTAAAGGAATTCCTAATCTGGATTGTTCTACTGCAATTTTCTGGACTGCCATGACGTCTTTTACCCCCCTTACGTTTAACATGGAACCAACCAAGCCGTTTTTTAAATCTTTATATTTCTTTTCGGCATGACCACCTTTTGGTGCTGGACCAGTGAAATCCCAAAAACCATTGTATTGATTCATTTGGCCAATTTTCTCTTCCAAAGTCATTTTAGAGAGAAGTATATCTACCTTTTGATCAATTGTATTTACAATTTCTAAATTACTTTCATTAGAAAAAAGTTGGGTACAAGAAACAATTGTTACCGTAAAAAGACTAAAAAGAAATAGATATGTTATTAGGTATATTTTTTTCATTATTGGTAAACTCTTATATAATCAATTTCCATACTAGACTGTTCAAATAAAGGGTCAATAGAACCACCAAAAGTTCCGCCCATAGCTACATTTAATATGAAGAAAAAATCTTGGTTAAAAGGAACATTTGAATTATTAGAAAAAGTATGATATTGCTCTCCATCGACAAAAAAGTTGATCGATGATTCCGTCCATTCTAATTCGTAATTGTGAAATTCGGTAGAAACATTT
>SGZH01000004.1 GCA_004214175.1 Flavobacteriales bacterium
GATAAAATTTAATTAGAAGAATATGGAGAATTTAGCATTAATCGATTCTTTTTCAGAATTTAAAGATGATAAGTTAATAGACAGAGTAACATTAATGTCTATTTTAGAAGACGTTTTTAGAAACGCTTTAAAAAGAAAATATGGTGATGATGATAATTTTGATATTATTATCAATCCAGATAAAGGAGATTTAGAAATTTGGAGGAATCGAGTGGTTGTTGCAGATGGTGAAGTTGAAGAACCTAACCAAGAAATTTCACTAACGGATGCTCAAAAAATAGAATCCGATTACGAAATTGGTGAGGATGTAGCTGAAGAAGTTAAATTAATAGATTTAGGTCGTCGTTCAATTTTAGCATTGCGCCAGAATTTAATTTCTAAGATACATGAACACGATAACACCAATATTTTTAAATATTTTAAGGATTTAGAGGGCGAAATTTATACTGCTGAGGTTCATCATATTCGTCACCGTGCAATTATACTTTTAGATGATGAAGGTAACGAATTGATTTTACCAAAAGAAAAACAAATCCCATCAGATTTTTTTAGAAAAGGAGACAATGTTAGAGGAATTATTGAAGGAGTTGAACTCAAAGGGAACAAGCCGTCAATTGTTATGTCGCGTGCTCATCCTAAATTTTTGGAAAAATTATTTGAACAAGAAATTCCAGAAGTTTTTGATGGATTGATTAATGTAAAAAAAGTGGTTCGTATTCCAGGAGAAAAAGCAAAAGTAGCGGTAGACTCTTACGACGACCGAATAGATCCAGTAGGAGCTTGTGTTGGAATGAAAGGTTCTCGTATTCACGGTATAGTTCGTGAGTTAGGGAATGAGAATATTGATGTAATTAATTTTACAAATAATACTCAGTTATATATCACAAGAGCCCTTAGCCCTGCTAAAATAACTTCAATCAAATTAGATGAAGATAATAAAAGAGCAGAGGTAATATTAAAACCTGAAGAAGTTTCAAAAGCAATTGGCCGTGGAGGACATAATATACGTTTAGCTGGGTATTTAACAGGTTACGAAATTGATGTATTACGAGAAGGAGCTGAAGAAGATGTAGAATTATCAGAATTCAAAGATGAAATTGATGAGTGGATTATTAAAGAATTTGAAAAAATTGGACTAGATACTGCAAAAAGTGTATTGGAAAATGATCTAAAAGAATTAGTCAAGAGAACTGATTTAGAAGAGGAAACTATACAAGAAGTATTAAACATATTAAAAGAAGAATTTGAAGATTAAGTAGTAATTTAACTACATTTTTTTAAATTATTTAAAACAGGAGAAAGCATTTATATGGCTGAAGTAAAAACAATGAGACTTAATAAAGTTTTGCGCGAGTTCAACATATCATTGGATCGTGCAGTTGAATATTTAAGTTCAAAAGGTTACGAGGTGGAGTCTCGGCCTACAACTAAAATTTCTAATGAAGAATACCAAATACTCTTAGAGGAATTTCAAACAGATAAGAGTAAAAAAGTGGCTTCTAAGGAAGTTGGTGAGGAAAAAAGAAAAGAAAAAGAAGAGATTCGAATTGCTTCCGAGCGTGAACTTGAAGAAAAGCAAAAGAAAATAGAAGCATCCAAAAAGCTAATAAAAGCTGAAGTCAAACTTGAAGGTCCAAAAACTCTTGGAAAAATATCTCTCGATGTTAAAACTCCCAAGCCTAAAGAGGAAAAAAACTCACAAGATAAAAAAGAAGTTCTCACTCCTATAAACGAAGAAATTTCTTTAAAAAATGAGGAATCTACTGATATTAAAAAAGAAATTCCTTCAGAAAAGAAAGAAGTGTTACCTGCAAAAGGACAAGAAAAAGTTTCAGATCCTGTAAAACAAGAAACTACTACAAAAATAGATGAAATCAAGGAATCTGAAAAAAGTATGTTTGAATCCGAGAAGGTATTAACTAAATATAAAAAATTAGATGGTCCAAAGGTAACAGGTGAGAAAATTGATTTAACACAATTTAAAAAACCTGAAAAGAAAAATAAAGAAACTGCTGATGCAGATAAAGAAAAAAGAAGCAAACGAAGACGTATAAGTAAGGGTCCTGCAAAAAGTAGTGGTCGATCAGGAAATCAAAATAATAGAGGTGGCCGTAAAAAACCAACTCATACCCCAAAAGAAGAACCTAGTGAAGCGGAAGTACAAAAACAAGTCCGAGAGACTTTAGAGAAATTACAAGGAAAATCTTCAAAAGGAAAAGGAGCGAAATATAGAAGAGAAAAAAGAGATGTTCATCGCCAGAAAACAGAAGATGATCAAGCTCTGCAAGATGCAGAAAGTAAATTACTTAAAGTAACTGAATTTGTTACTGTAAGTGAAATTGCTACCATGATGGATGTCCCTGTAACTCAAATTATTTCAGCTTGTATGTCCCTGGGAATGATGGTGACTATGAACCAAAGATTAGATGCAGAGACTTTAACCATCGTTGCTGAAGAATTTGATTTTTCGGTAGAATTTATTACTGCTGATATTGAAGAATCTATTCAAGTAGAAGAAGATGCTCCAGAAGATCTAACTAATAGAGCTCCTATTGTTACAGTTATGGGGCACGTTGATCATGGTAAAACTTCATTGTTAGATTACGTTCGTAAAGAAAACGTTATTGCTGGTGAGTCAGGTGGAATAACACAACATATAGGTGCCTACAGTGTCACCCTTGAAGATGGTCAGCAAATAACTTTTTTAGATACACCAGGACATGAGGCCTTTACGGCAATGCGTGCTCGTGGTACGCAAGTAACAGATTTAGCTATTATTGTGATTGCTGCAGATGATGATATTATGCCTCAGACTAAAGAAGCGATTAGCCATGCTCAAGCAGCTGGAGTACCCATAGTTTTTGCAATCAATAAAATTGATAGACCAACAGCAAACCCAGATAAAATTAAAGAAGGCTTATCACAAATGAATTTGTTAGTTGAAGATTGGGGAGGGAAAATTCAATCTCATGATATTTCTGCGAAAACAGGAGATGGAGTCAATGAATTATTAGAGAAAGTATTATTAGAGGCTGAATTATTAGAACTCAAAGCAAATCCAAATAAAGCTGCAAATGGAACTGTTGTTGAAGCATTTTTAGATAAAGGTAGAGGTTATGTTTCGACCATTTTAGTCCAAGGAGGTACTCTAAAAATTGGAGATTATCTTTTAGCAGGTCAATGTAGTGGAAAAGTAAAAGCGATGCATGATGAGCGTGGAAATAAGATAAAAGAAGCTGGCCCAGCTACACCGATATCAATTTTAGGTTTGGATGGTGCTCCACAAGCTGGTGATAAATTTAATGTATTCGATGATGAAAGAGAAGCAAAAGGTATTGCTTCAAAAAGAACTCAATTGCAAAGAGAACAATCTGTTAGAACTCAACGTCATATAACATTAGATGAAATTGGACGTAGAATAGCATTAGGAGATTTTAAAGAATTAAATGTAATCTTAAAGGGTGATGTTGATGGATCAGTAGAAGCTTTAACAGACTCCTTCTTAAAATTATCTACAGATGAAATACAAGTAAATATTATTCATAAAGGGGTAGGAGCCATTACAGAAAGTGATGTGCTACTGGCATCTGCATCTGATGCAATTATTATAGGTTTTAATGTAAGGCCAATGGGTAATGCTAGACAAATTGCTGATAAAGAAGAAATTGATATTAGAATGTATTCCATTATTTATGCTGCAATAAATGACCTAAAGGATGCAATGGAAGGCATGTTATCGCCAGAGATGAAAGAAGAAATCACTGGAACTGCAGAAATTAGAGAAACGTTCAAAATTTCTAAGATAGGAACCATAGCAGGTTGTATGGTTATTAGTGGTAAAATTTATAAAGATTCTGGAATCCGATTAATTCGTGAAGGCGTAGTAGTTTATAGCGGAGAGTTATCATCTTTAAAAAGATTCAAAGATGATGCTAAAGAAGTTGCCAAGGGTTACGATTGCGGTATGCAAATCAAAAATTACAATGATATAAAAGAAAATGATATTATTGAATGCTTCAGAGAGGTAGCGATCAAGAAAAAACTTAAGTAATCAAAATAAGTCAAAAACACTGCATCGATCTTATTTTTTAATTTCTATCTGGTTTTAAAATAAACGCTGAGGGATATTTGTTTTTTATCTCAATTCTAGCTCGATCTGCCTCTAAGCGTGTATTAAAATTCCCTACCCAGACTTTATAATTTGGAGTTTCATATTTTATAGACGCAGGCCAAGAATCATAATGTTTTTGATAATCTCTTATTATTCTACTGGCCACTTTTAATTCTCCGTAATATAATTGAATAGTATAACCATCAGAAAGTTTGTTTTCAGTTTCTAACTTTTTTTTAAAAGTTAAAATTTCTGATACTTTTTCATTTGCATTAATTGTAATTGAAGCGTTTTGACCATAAGAAAAGCAAACAAAAACAATAGTAAAAACAAAGCAAGAGATGGTTCCGTTGTTAGATTTCAGTTTCATAAATGATATATTAATGCAAATGTAAATTTAATTAACTAAAAAGAAAGCAACTTTATTATTTAGAATTGTTATAAATTAGACATTAACACTTTGTTTGTATTTCTAAAATTGACTTTTATACCTTATTTTTGCTGCGTTATTTGAGGTATTTAGGTGGCTTATTTCCTAGAGGTTTGAAAATGAACTAACTACATCTTATAATTAAAAAAAAAAAATAATCATTTGTATGAAAAAGGTAAATTTCCATAATTTATCATCAAATTTATCACTTTTGTTGCTAGCATTTGTGTTAGTTTTTTCAACTAGTATTTTAGCACAAGAAAATGGTGATGTAAAAGCTGGGGAGGCTTTATATAAGTCAAATTGTGCAGCTTGTCATAAATTAGACAAGAAAGGAGTAGGGCCAGCTTTAAGAAATGTTGCTGAAAAATACGAAAGAGATTGGCTTTATAAATGGATCAAAAATAGCCAAGGATTGATTAAGTCAGGAGATTCTAAGGCGGTAGCTTTGTTTGCTGAGTATAACAATTCAGTAATGACTTCATTTCCTGGATTATCAAATAATGATATTGATAATATCCTTGCTTACACCAGTCTTCCAAAACCTGAACCAAAAATAGCTGTAGCTCCTGTAACTGCTAAAAATAATGATGATGGAAACCTTCAAAATATAATTCTTGCAGTATTAGTTTTAATTTTATTGCTTTTAGTTATTATGTTTTATCTAGTAGCTAAGTCTCTAGCAAAATTATACAAAGTAAATGGAATTGAAGAAAAGATTGAACCCAAAATACCTTTATGGAAAATATTTGTAAAGAATCAATTTTTAATGTTAGTTTCTGCTATCATGTTTTTGTTAGTAGCGGCTTATTTCATGTATGGGTTTTTCATGCAAATAGGAATAGATCAAGGTTATGCTCCCGTGCAACCAATCCATTATTCTCATAAGATACATGCTGGTGCTAATGAAATAGATTGTAATTATTGTCATTCTTCAGCGAGAAAAAGTAAACATTCAGGGATTCCTTCTTTAAATGTTTGTATGAATTGTCATAAACATATTTCGGAATATAATGGTGAAGAAGATCTAGCAAATGGTTACACTAAAGATTTTTATGACAAAGAAATTGCTAAGCTATATGATGCTGTCGGATGGGATGATGCAGAACAAAGATATACAGGCGAGGAAAAACCAGTTAAATGGGTCCGTATTCATAACCTTCCAGATTTTGTTTACTTTAACCATTCGCAGCATGTAAAAGTTGCAGGTGTTGAATGTCAAACGTGTCATGGACCTGTTGAGGAAATGGAGATAATGTATCAACATTCTTCACTCACAATGGGATGGTGTATTGATTGTCATAGAGAGACAAATGTTGATTTGGAAAATAATGGATATTACGAAAAAATACATGAAGAACTATCTAAAAAATATAACGTAGAGAAATTAACTGCTGCCGAATTAGGCGGATTAGAATGTGGTAAGTGTCACTATTAAAAAATACAACGACCTACCTATTAAGTGGTTAGTCAATAAATTAACAAAATAAATGTCATCAAATAAAAAATACTGGAAAAGTGTTGAGGAATTAGACGAAAGTAGCTCTATTGTTGAGTTGCTTAAGCAAAATGAATTTGTTGAGCAAATACCGACCGATGAATTTTTAGGAGACAAAAACACCCTAGAATCTTCTTCAACATCTCGGAGAGATTTTTTGAAATATGTAGGTTTTACGACTGCTGCTGCATCTTTAGCTGCTTGTGAGGGACCTGTTATTAAATCGATTCCTTATGTAGTTGCTCCAGATGAAATTGTTCCGGGAATTCCTAATTTTTATGCTACTTCTATTGCAGATGGTTTCGATTTTGCTAATGTTTTAATAAAAACTAGAGAAGGAAGACCTATAAAGGTAGAACGCAATCATTTAGCAAAACATTCAGGAGCTGTAAATGCTAGAGTACATGCATCGGTACTTTCTATGTATGATAAAAATCGATTGGAAGGGCCAAAAGTAATGGGTGAATACACTTCCTGGATTGATTTTGATAAAAACGTTTCCAATAGAATTGAGGAATTAAAAGATGAAAAAATTATCTTATTAACCCAATCCTTTGCAAGCCCAACTACCTCTGAATTAATTATAAAATTTCAGAAAAAATATCCAAACATTAGACATGTAATTTATGACAGTATATCTTCTTCAGAAGCTTTAGATGCTTTTGAAGATAAATATGGTATACGCGCTTTACCTGATTATGATTTTTCAAATGCGGAGGTTATAGTTTCTGTAGGAGCAGATTTTATTGGAGATTGGCAAGGTGGAGGTTTTGAAGGTAGTTATGCTAAAAAACGTATCCCAAAAAAGGGTAAAATGTCAAGACATTATCAATTCGAAAGTAATATGTCTCTTTCTGGTGCTAATGCAGATGTTCGTATACCTATTCTTCCATCTTTACAATTAGAAGTTTTAAAAGCTTTAGTATCTGATTCTTATATAAAATTACCAAAGCAAGTTTCAGTTCTAGTAGAAAAGGCTAAAAAGCAATTAAAAAAAGCAGGAAAAAAAGGGGTTATAATTACAGGTATACCCGATTTTGATGCGCAAAAAATGGTTTTGGATTACAATCAAGATAGTGTAGTGATGGATGTAAAGTATCCACGGACTACGTTCATGGGTAGGTCATCTGAGGTTGAAAAAGTAATGAACGGTGTAATATCCGGTGATATTAAAGGACTAATATCTGTTGGTGTAAATCCTGTTTATTCTTTTCCTGATGCTAGATTTAGGGATGCATATAAAAATTTGCCATTTTCTCTTGCTTTTTCTATGAAAGAAGATGAAACTGCTGCTTTGGCTCAAATTATCGGAGCAACTCCTCACTATTTAGAGTCTTGGGGAGATTGTCAGTTTAAAAAAGGTACGTTCTCCCTTATGCAACCTACAATTAGACCACTATTTAATACCCAACAGTTTCAAGAATGTCTAGTAAGATGGACTCAAAGTGGGTCTTCTTATTATGATTTCTTAAAAGATTTTTGGTCAAATAATATTTTGGAAAGTGGGAATCATTGGAATCAAGCTCTACATGATGGAGTTATTACTAGTAAAGCTAAAGTAAAGACTGATGCAGATACCTCTATTGGGGAGGTCTTAATTTCTAAAAAAATAATCAATACTAAAAAATCATCTGGAAATCTTGAATTAACACTTTATACCAAAACTGGTTTAGGAGATGGACAACAGGCAAATAATCCTTGGTTACAAGAATTACCAGATCCAATTACGCGGACTACATGGGATAATTATATTACTATTTCTGCAACCGATGCCACTAGATTAGGTATAGAAAATAATAATGTAGCTAATGGAGCCTTAAATGGAAGTTATGTAAACCTTTTTATGGGTGAAACAGTAATTAACAAAGTTCCAGTTTTAATTCAGCCTGGTCAAGCTCAGGGTTCCATAGGATTAGCTCTAGGTTATGGTAGAACATCTTCTATTCAAAAAGAAATGCAAACTGGTGTAAATGCTTATAGGTTGTATAAAGAATTTTCACCTATTCAGACCGTAACTATTGATAGAATTGAAGGTGAGCATGAGTTTGCTTGTGTACAGTTGCACAATACTATGATGGGAAGAGATATTGTTAGAGAAACAACTCTAGAGGTATTTAATACAAAAGACGCCAGTAAATGGAATCCTGTTCCTGTAGTCTCAAAAGATCATGAAGAAATTTCAGTAAATGATCCAGGTGCAGATTTATGGACTTCTTTTGATAGAACCATAGGTCCCCATTTTAATCTTTCAATAGATCTTAATACTTGTACAGGATGTGGAGCTTGTGTAATCGCTTGTCATGCAGAAAACAATGTTCCTGTTGTTGGAAAAGAAGAAGTCCGTAAGAGCCGAGATATGCACTGGCTTAGAATTGACAGGTATTATTCTAGTGAAGAATCTTTTGAAATTGATTTAGATAAAAAAGAAAATATTTCTGGTCTAGGTAAATCATTATCTGAATTTGGGGAGATGGAAAATCCCTCAGAAAACCCTCAGGTTGCATTCATGCCTGTGATGTGTCAGCATTGTAATCATGCACCATGTGAAACAGTATGCCCTGTAGCGGCAACTTCACATGGTCGCCAGGGACAAAATCAAATGACATATAATCGTTGTGTTGGAACTCGATATTGTGCAAATAACTGTCCCTATAAAGTTCGTCGTTTTAACTGGTTTTTATATGCCCAAAATGATCAATTTGATTTTAATATGAATAATGATTTAGGACGTATGGTATTGAACCCGGATGTTGTGGTTCGCTCAAGAGGTGTGATGGAAAAGTGTTCATTCTGTATTCAATCAACACAAGCTATCATCTTAAAGGCAAAAAGAGAAGGAAGACAAGTAAAAAAAGGAGAATTTAATGATTCTTGTGCCTGTTCAGCAGCTTGCGATACTGGAGCTATGAGATTTGGTGATATTAATGATGAAGAAAGTATTATTTCTGATCTTATTAAAGATGATAGGGCATATCATTTATTAGCAGAAGTAGGAACAAAACCAAATGTAGTTTATCAAACAAAAATCAGGAACACAAATGAAGTATAATAAAATAACTAAGTAACAGAATACATATGGCATCGCATTACGAAGCACCTATTAGAAAACCTTTAGTTACTGGAGATAAATCCTATCATGATGTTACGTTAGATGTTGTAGCAGCAGTTGAAGGAAAAGCCAATAAATCTTGGTGGATTGTTTTTTCAATTGCATTAGCTGCATTTTCGTGGGGTATCGGTTGTATCATTTATACCGTTTCAACAGGTATAGGCGCTTGGGGATTAAATAAAACTGTTGGTTGGGCTTGGGATATAACCAACTTTGTATGGTGGGTAGGAATTGGTCATGCAGGAACACTAATTTCTGCAGTTTTATTATTATTCCGTCAAAAATGGAGAATGGGAATTAATCGCTCTGCAGAGGCAATGACAATTTTCTCTGTAATTCAAGCTGGTTTATTTCCAATTATTCATATGGGCCGTCCTTGGTTAGCCTATTGGGTTGTTCCAATTCCTAATCAATTTGGTTCTTTGTGGGTCAACTTTAATTCACCATTACTTTGGGATGTATTTGCCATATCAACTTATCTTTCAGTTTCATTAGTTTTTTGGTGGACTGGATTATTACCAGATTTTGCTATGATACGAGATAGAGCGATTACACCTTTCAACAAAAAAATATATGGTATTCTTTCTTTTGGATGGAGTGGTCGGGCAAAAGATTGGCAGCGTTTTGAAGAAGTATCACTTGTCTTAGCTGGATTAGCTACACCATTAGTACTATCAGTTCACACTATAGTATCTTTTGACTTTGCAACTTCTGTAATACCAGGTTGGCATACTACTATATTTCCTCCTTATTTTGTTGCTGGAGCAGTTTTTTCAGGTTTCGCAATGGTAAATACATTACTAATAATTATGCGAAAAGTTTCAAGTTTAGAGGATTATATTACCCTCCAACATATAGAGTTAATGAACATTGTAATAATGATTACTGGTTCAATTGTTGGAGTTGCCTATATAACAGAGCTATTTATCGCTTGGTATTCTGGTGTTGAATATGAGCAATATGCGTTCCTTAATAGAGCAACAGGTCCTTATTGGTGGGCTTATTGGGCAATGATGACTTGTAATGTGTTTTCACCCCAATTTATGTGGTTTCCAAAATTAAGAAGAAGTATTATGTTCTCTTTTATTATTTCAATTGTTGTTAATATTGGAATGTGGTTTGAACGGTTTGTAATAATTGTTACGTCATTGCATCGTGATTACCTTCCTTCATCTTGGACAATGTTTTCTCCGACATTTGTTGATATAGGTATTTTTATAGGTACTATAGGGTTCTTTTTTGTATTATTTTTATTGTATGCAAGAACATTTCCAGTAATTGCGCAAGCAGAGGTAAAATCGATTTTAAAATCATCTGGAGCTAATTTTAAAAAATTAAGAGCTGAACATGGAGATGACGCAAAGCATTATGGTGAAGAAGTAAAATTTTCAACTAAAAATAAAAATGATTAATTATGGCATCTAAAGTTATTCACGCTTTATATTCAGACGATGATATCTTATTACAAGCCGTAAAAAAGGTTCGTGAAAAGCATTACCATATTGAAGAAGTATACACTCCATTCCCAGTTCACGGACTTGAAAAAGCTATGGGACTTGCAGATACTAGAATTGCAATAACATCATTTTTATATGGACTAGTTGGTTTGAGTGTTGCTGTTTGGATGATGAATTTTATAATGATTCAAGATTGGCCTCAAGATATAGGTGGTAAACCAAGTTTTAGTTATTTAGAAAATATGCCTGCATTCGTCCCAGTAATGTTTGAATTAACTGTTTTTTTTGCAGCCCATCTAATGGTGATTACGTTTTACATGAGAAGTAGGTTATGGCCCTTTAAAAAAGCTGAAAATCCTGATGTAAGAACAACGGATGATCATTTTTTAATGGTTATAGATACTGAAAATAATGATGTAGAAAAAGCATCCAGTTTTTTAATAGAAACTGGAGCAACTGAAGTTAGTTTAATCGATAAAAAAGATGATCACTAATATGAAAAGACCAGTAAATATACTCATAACATTAATCATTACAATTGTAATGGTTTCTTGTTGGACAGATAACAAAAAGCCTAACTTTCAATATATGCCTAACATGTACGAACCTGTTGGTTATAAAACCTATGGAGAGTATAAAGGTTTTCCAAGACAAATGGAAGCTATGTTGCCCGTTTCAGGTTCCATACCAAGAGGATGGATACCTTATGGCTATAAAAATACTCCAGAAGGAAAAGCGCTAGCTACAAAAGAGTTAAAAATACCTATAGAAGTAAATGAAGAAAACCTTTCTAAAGGAAAAGAACTATTTAATATATATTGTGCAATTTGTCATGGAAAAAAAGGAGATGGTCAAGGAACTTTAGTTAAAAGAGAAAAGTTTCTTGGAATTCCGAGTCTTGCTGATAAAGGAAGAAATATAACTGAAGGTGATATTTATCATGTGATGATGTACGGATTAAATTCAATGGGATCTTATGCTTCTCAAACTAACGAAAAGGAAAGGTGGCAGATTACAATGCACGCTTTAGATTTAAAATCTAAACTGAATGGTGAACCTTTGTGGTCATCAACACAGAATGACCCAACGGAAAAAGAAACTACTTCAGAAAAAGCAAACTAATTAAAGAATAAAGAGAACAGCTAAGATATGTATACGTTACCAAGTAAATTAAAGTTTTTTGCAATTATTCTTATGGTAATTGGCGCCCTAGGAATCGTAACAGGCTTTCTTTCCACTCCAAGTAATACTGAGGAGGTGAAAGAAATATTAGCATCTAGTCATGATGATGGACATCAAGTAGAAGCTACTCATACTGAAAGTTATGATTCACAATCCCATGATGAAAATACTCACCATGATGATAGCCATTACGAACATGTGTTGCATCAATTACAGAATAGACCCTGGTCTTCTTTATATATTGCAAGCTTCTTATTTTTTATGATATCTCTAGGCGTTCTAGCATTTTATGCTATTCAAATTGCATCTCAAGCAGGATGGTCGCCAGTACTTTTTAGAGTTATGGAAGGAATAACTTCTTATTTGATTCCTGGAGGAATTATTATGTTAATACTAATTGGTCTTTCTGCATTTCATTTCAATCATTTATTTGTATGGGCTGATCCAGAGGTGGTCGCACATGATAAAATAATACAAGGTAAATCAGGATGGTTAAATAGTTGGGGAGTTCTTGTAAGAGCAATTATATTTATTGGTGGTTGGGTAGCTTATCGTCAAATATCTCTTAAATTATCAAGAAAGCAGGACGAAGCTACAGATGGCAAATGGTTTAAAAAAAGTTTTAAAATTTCAGCAGGATTTTTAGTCTTTTTTATTTACACAGAATCTGTAATGTCTTGGGATTGGTTAATGAGTTTTGATCCGCATTGGTTCAGTACATTGTTTGGATGGTATGTTTTTGCCGGTATGGTAGTTTGTGGAATAACTACTATTGCCCTGGTTACTATAACCTTAAAAGCTCAAGGTTATTTGGAATATGTAAACGATAGTCATATTCATGATTTAGCTAAATTTATGTTTGGATTTAGTATTTTTTGGACTTATTTGTGGTTTTCGCAATTTATGCTGATATGGTATGCTAATATTCCAGAAGAGGTTACCTATTTTGTAACTAGAATAGAAGACTTCAAATTGCCATTTTTTGGGATGGTAGTTTTAAATTTTATTTTTCCAATTCTGGTACTAATGAATAGTGATTATAAGCGAGTAAATTGGTTTGTTATAATATCCGGAATAGTTATAATTATTGGACATTATGTAGATTTATTTGTGATGGTTATGCCCGGAACTGTTGGGACTTCTTGGTATTTTGGAATTTCTGAATTGAGTTCTGTTATATTTTTCCTAGGCTTGTTTATATATGTTGTATTTACCGCTTTAACAAAGGCACCATTATTAGCTAAAGGAAACCCTTTTTTAAAGGAAAGTAAAAATTTTCATTATTAATTTAATTTATTGAAAAGATAACGATGACCGCATTTTTAATAATTTTAGTAATCATTCTTTTTGGAGTAGCTGTCTGGCAGATGAATAAAGTATTCCAATTATCAAAGTCACCAAAATCTGAAGATTCATCAGAAATAGCATCAGATAGTGACAATAACACGCAAGGGTATTTAATGTTAGCCTTTGTATTTTTTATATATGGAATTTTAGCATATTGTTTTTGGGAATGGGGTGATGTAATGCTTCCTGTTTCTGCTTCTGAACATGGGATCCAAATAGATCAGTTGATGCTAACTTCTATGATTATTATTTTTGCTGTAGGTATTTTTACACAGTGGTTACTGCACTATTTTGCTTTTGTTTATAGAGGTAGTAAAGAAAAAAAAGCACTATTTTATGCTGAAAACCACCGATTAGAATTTATCTGGACGATCATACCTGTTATTGTATTAGCAGCTTTAATAATTTATGGATTATTTACTTGGTCTGATATTATGTATGTTGATGAAGATGAAGATCCATTAGTAGTAGAATTATATGCCTACCAATTTGATTGGAGAGCTAGGTATTCAGGAAATGACAATACCTTAGGCAAGGCCAATGTTAGACTTATAGAAGGGGTAAACCAATTAGGAGTTGATATTTCAGACCCCAATGGCCAAGATGATAAAGTTGTAAATGAACTTCACTTACCGTTAGGAAGAAAAGTTTTATTTAAAATGAGGTCTCAGGACGTTTTACACTCCGCATATATGCCCCATTTTAGAGCACAAATGAATTGTGTGCCAGGTATGATTACCCAATTTGCTTTTACGCCATCAATGACAACTAACGATATGCGAATGAATGATGAAGTAATTGCAAAAGTGGAGCATATTAACCAAATTAGAAGAGAAAAAAATATTGAACTATTAGCAAAAGGGGAAGAAGTATTAGAAATGTATGAATTTGATTATTTATTACTTTGCAATAAGATATGCGGAAGTAATCATTTTAATATGCAAATGAAAATTATTGTAGACACTGAAGAAGACTACAATACTTGGTTAGCTGAACAAGCTACAATTGCTGAAACTATAAAAACTAAATAAATAGCTTAAAATAGATATGTCAGAACACGCTAACAATCACGATGATCACGGACATCACCATAAAGAAACTTTTGTAACCAAATATATTTTTAGTCAAGATCATAAAATGATTTCTAAGCAATACCTAATCACAGGATTGTTTATGGGAATCATTGGTATCGCAATGTCATTACTTTTCAGATTACAACTTGCTTGGCCAGATCACCAGTTTACTATTTATGAAATTTTTCTTGGAAAATGGGGAGAAAACGGAGTTATGGATCCTAATGTATACTTATCTTTAGTTACCATTCATGGAACTATTATGGTATTTTTTGTTTTAACTGCGGGGTTAAGCGGTACGTTTAGTAATTTATTAATACCCTTACAGATTGGGGCCCGTGATATGGCTTCAGGATTTCTCAATATGGTTTCTTATTGGTTATTCTTTTTATCAAGTGTTGTTATGGTGCTTTCTCTTTTTGTTGAAGCTGGACCTGCAGCGGCCGGTTGGACTATTTATCCGCCACTAAGTGCTTTGCCACAAGCGATGCCAGGATCTGGCGCAGGAATGACACTTTGGTTAGTTTCAATGGCAATTTTTATAGCTTCATCTCTTCTAGGGTCATTAAATTACATAGTAACAGTTATTAATCTAAGAACCAAAGGAATGTCAATGACTAGACTTCCATTGACAATTTGGGCATTCTTTTTAACTGCAATAATTGGTGTTGTTTCGTTTCCTGTATTATTATCTGCAGCTTTAATGCTTATTATGGATAGAAGTTTTGGAACATCCTTTTTTCTGTCTGATATTTATATCGCAGGTGAAGTTTTACATAACCAAGGAGGATCTCCGGTTCTATTTGAGCATTTATTTTGGTTCCTAGGCCATCCAGAGGTTTATATAGTAATATTACCTGCTATGGGGTTAGTTTCTGAAATAATGGCGACAAATGCTCGTAAACCTATATTTGGTTATCGAGCTATGGTAATATCAATTTTAGCTATTGCTTTTCTCTCAACTATAGTTTGGGGTCACCATATGTTTATAACAGGAATGAACCCATTTTTAGGATCGGTATTTACTTTTACTACCTTATTAATTGCAATACCTTCCGCGGTAAAAGCATTTAATTGGATTACAACTTTATGGAAAGGAAATCTAAAGATGAATCCAGCTATGTTATTTTCTATAGGTTTTGTATCTACTTTTATAAGTGGTGGTTTAACCGGGATCATTTTAGGAGATAGCGCACTCGATATTAATGTTCATGATACTATGTTTGTGGTAGCTCACTTTCACTTAGTAATGGGAATATCAGCTTTGTATGGTCTTTTTGCAGGTGTTTATCACTGGTTCCCAAAAATGTTTGAAGGAAGATTGTTAAATAAAAAATTAGGATATATCCATTTTTGGATTACTGCTGTAGGAGCTTATGGGGTATTTTTCCCAATGCATTTTATTGGTATGGCAGGATTACCTAGAAGATATTATACCAATACTAATTTCCCATACTTTGATGATTTATTAGAGGTAAATGTTGTTATATCTGTTTTTGCTTTTATTACTGCAGCCGGGCAATTATTTTTCCTATATAACTTTATACATTCAATGTTTTATGGAAAAATGGGGAATAAAAACCCTTGGGATTCCACAACGCTCGAGTGGACAGCTGAAGTCAAACATATTCATGGAAATTGGGATGGTCCAATACCAGAGGTTCATCGTTGGTCTTACGATTACAGTAAGATGAATAAAGACAATTCAGACTATGTACTTCCGGGACAAGATTATATTCCACAACATATACCGCTTCAAGATAATGAAGATGAATTAATGCATTAAAGTTTAAGGATAATTAAATTTTTCTAATTAGCACAAAAAAGCCTTTTGATTTCAAAAGGTTTTTTTATTTATTAAATTAATGGTTCCCTTTCGATTTGTATATTTGTTTCTATGAATGAACATTTAGATCCATCTGATGAAAATTTTACTTCGGAAGAATTTGAGATAGAAAAAAAATTGCGCCCTCTGACTTTTGAAGACTTTTCAGGACAAGACCAAGTTCTTGAAAATTTAAAAATATTTGTTCAGGCTGCAAACTTAAGAAGCGAAGCTTTAGATCATACCTTATTTCATGGGCCTCCTGGTCTTGGAAAAACTACCTTGGCTCATATTCTCTCCAACGAATTAGAAGTTGGTATTAAAGTTACTTCTGGACCAGTTCTAGATAAACCAGGCGATTTAGCTGGTCTACTAACAAATTTAGAGGAACGAGATGTTTTATTTATTGACGAAATACACAGGCTAAGTCCAATTGTCGAAGAGTATCTGTATTCTGCAATGGAAGACTATAAAATTGATATTATGATTGAGTCAGGTCCAAACGCAAGATCTGTTCAAATTAATTTGAATCCATTTACCTTGGTAGGTGCCACAACACGATCCGGTTTGTTAACGGCACCAATGCGTGCTAGATTTGGTATTTCATCCAGATTACAATATTATACGACTGATTTATTGACGACTATTGTTCAACGAAGTGCATTAATACTTGGAGTTCCAATTAGTATGGAAGCTGCTATAGAAATTGCAGGTAGAAGTAGAGGTACACCACGGATAGCTAATGCATTATTAAGAAGAGTAAGAGATTTTGCCCAAATTAAAGGAGACGGTAATATTGATATAAAGATTGCTAAGTTTGCTCTAAAGGCTTTGAATGTTGATGCACATGGTTTAGATGAAATGGATAATAGAATTTTAACTACTATTATAGAAAAATTTAAAGGTGGTCCAGTTGGTATCACAACCTTAGCTACTGCTGTTTCAGAAAGTTCTGAAACCATAGAAGAAGTTTATGAGCCTTTTTTAATACAACAAGGATTTATAATGAGAACTCCCAGAGGAAGGGAGGTGACAGAAGCTGCTTATAAACATTTAGGAAAAACTAAGGGTCCAAGTCAAGGTGGTCTGTTTTAACTTTGGATTTTAAATCAACTCATACAGAATTGATTAAAAATGAAGCAAAAAGACTTGGCTTCCTTTCTTGTGGTATCAGTAAAGCAGATTTTCTAGAAGAAGAAGCACCTCGTCTAGAGCAGTGGCTTAATAAAAATATGCATGGCGAAATGCAGTATATGGAAAATCATTTCGATAAACGGCTAGATCCTACAAAACTCGTTGAAGACTCAAAATCGGTAGTTTCTTTATTACTAAATTATTTTCCCTCTAAAGAACCGCAAGATAAAACTGCACCTAAAATTTCTAAATATGCTTATGGTTCTGATTATCATTTTGTAATAAAGAAAAAGTTGAGACAATTATTAGAATTTATTTACGAAGAAATTGGTGAAGTCTCTGGCCGGGCATTTGTAGATTCAGCTCCTGTTCTTGATAAAGCATGGGCTGCTAAAAGTGGATTAGGTTGGGTAGGTAAAAACAGCAACCTTATCACAAAAGATACCGGTTCATTTTACTTTATTGCAGAGTTAATTATAGATTTACCATTAAATTATGACAATCCAACTACGGATCATTGTGGCACCTGTTCTGCTTGTATAGATGCTTGTCCGACAAAAGCTATTGTAGATCCCTATGTAGTAGATGGAAGTAAATGTATTTCTTATTTTACTATTGAACTAAAAAATGAACTCCCTTCTAGTATGAAAGGAAGTTTTGATAATTGGATGTTTGGATGTGATATTTGTCAAGATGTATGTCCATGGAATCGATTTAGCAAAGCTCATAGCGAACCACTTTTCAATCCAAATGAAAAATTATTATCAATGACAAAATCTGAATGGGAAGAAATTACTGAAGAGTTATTTCAAGAAATTTTTAAAAAAAGTGCAGTTAAGAGAACTAAGTATTCAGGATTAAAAAGAAATATTAATTTTCTTAAAATATAGATATATAAAAATAGAACTTATATAAAAAAAAGATTCAAAAAAGAAGAAAAAAAGCTGAATTTTGAATGGTTTTTTAGCATTTTCAAGGATTGTAGATGCAAATATTTATACTATATTTGAGCCATCAACCGTATAGCCAATGATTACCCATTTACAGGGAAAACTTGTTGAAAAAAACCCAACTAATATAGTAATAGACTGTAATGGTGTTGGGTATTTTGTAAATATCTCATTAAATACATTTTCGAATCTCTCTGATACCGAAAGTATAAAGTTATTTATACACTTACAAGTGCGTGAAGATTCCCATACATTATTTGGTTTTTCAACTAAGGTTGAAAGAGAAATATTTAGGTTGTTAATATCTGTATCTGGTGTTGGTGCAAGTATAGCAAGAACAATGCTTTCGTCGTTAACACCAGATCAAGTTAAGGATGCAATTGCTCAAAATGATTTTGCAACCATACAATCTGTAAAAGGAATTGGATCTAAAACTGCTCAAAGAGTCGTTTTAGATTTAAAAGATAAAATATTAAAAGTTTATGGTTTAGATGATGTTTCTGCTGTTTCAAACAATACTAATAAAAATGAGGCGTTATCTGCTCTAGAGACGCTAGGTTTTGGAAGAAAACAAGCGGAAAAAATTTGTGATTCTATTGTAAAAAAAGATCCAAATACTTCCGTAGAGACAATTATAAAACTAGCTTTAAAAAATTTGTAAAAATTGGGATTAAAAAAATACAAATTAAAAAACAGCTTTTTTAAGCAGATATTAATTCTAGTTGTCATTACGGGATTTTTTGCTACGTCTTATTCTCAAGATTCAACAAGCACAGGTAGCACAATGGGTAGAATGGATCTTCCAACACCTACGAGTATTCAAGATTTATATACGTATGATCCTATTACAGAAATGTATATTTATTCTCAAATGGTTGGTGATTTTTCTATTTCTTATCCGCTGATTCTAACACCTGAAGAGTACAGAGATTTAATTCTTAACCAGCAAATGAAATCTTATTTTAAAGATAAAATAGATGCTGCTGATGGTAGAAAAGAAGGTTCAGAAGAGTTACAAAAAAACTTATTACCCGCTTTTTATGTAAACTCTAGTTTTTTTGAATCTATTTTTGGCGGGAATACCATAGAAATAATTCCTCAAGGTAGTGTTGAAATTGATTTAGGAATGCTTTACACAAAACAAGATAATCCGTCTTTTTCTCCGAGAAATAGAAGTAACTTATCTTTTGATTTTGATCAAAGAATTAGCCTCAGTTTATTGGGGAAAATCGGTGAAAGACTTCAAATTACTGCTAATTATGATACGCAATCTACTTTTGATTTTCAAAATCAGATTAAATTAGAATACACTCCACTTGAAGATGACATAATTAGAAAAATTGAGGTTGGTAACGTTAGTATGCCCTTAAACAGTTCTTTAATTCAAGGTGCTCAAAGTTTATTTGGTGTTAAAGGAGAGTTGCAATTTGGTAAAACTACTATCACTGGTGTGTTTTCTGAACAAAAATCTGAAACAAGAACGGTTGTAGCTGAAGGTGGGGCAACAATTACTGATTTTGATATTTTTGCCTTGGATTATGATGAAAATAGACATTTCTTTTTATCGCATTACTTTAGAGATAATTATGATAGGGTCCTAGCGCAATACCCATTTATTAATACAAATATTCAAATTACCAGAACTGAAGTTTGGGTTACAAACAGAACAAATGCAACAGACAATGTAAGAAACATTGTTGCATTGCAAGATATTGGTGAATCAAACCCAGAAAATATTGGTTTACCCTTTCCTCCAGGGGGATTTATAAATGCTCCAACTAGAGCTTTTCCAGATAATAACAATAACGATTTTAATCCTTTTGGAATTGAAGGTGATGATCCTTCGATACTTAATCCTGCAATTCGAGATATAGCTACAGTGCAATCTGGTTTTAGCGGCCTTCAAACAAGGGATGGTTTAGATTATGTAACTCTAGAAAACGCCAGAAAATTGAATACTGGAGAATATAAATTAGACACTCAACTAGGTTATATTTCACTAAATCAGCGTTTGAATAATGATGAAGTATTAGCTGTAGCCTTCCAATTTACAGTAAGTGGAACTGTTTATCAAGTTGGAGAGTTTTCTAGTGACGGTGTAGACGCATCGGGAGGAACAATTCCTGGTGAAGAAGATGGTGAACCGATTGAAGGAATATCTCAAAATCTTGTTGTTAAATTATTGAAGAGTAACATCACTAATGTAGAGGAACCTATCTGGGATATTATGATGAAAAATATTTATCCTCTAGGAGCTTTTCAATTAGAACGAGATGGATTTAATTTAAATATTTTATATACAGATCCTTCGCCTCAAAATTTTATAACAGCAGCAGAGGGAAGTATCGAATATCCAGCATTAGATTTACCCTCTGATGTTGACAATACTCCGTTATTAAGAGTCTTCAACCTTGATCAATTGAACTTTAATGGAGACCCACAACAAGGAGGTGATGGTTTTTTTGATTTTACTCCAGGGATTACTGTAGATACTCAAAACGGAAGAATTATATTCACAAATATTGAGCCTTTTGGAAGTCACTTATTTAAAAAGTTAGAAAATCCGTCCAACGCTTCTGAAAATTACAACAATCCTTTAACTTATAATGCAAATCAAAATAAATACGTTTTTAAAAAGCTTTATGAGTCAACAAAAACTATCGCAGAGCAAGAAGAAAGTGATAAAAATAAGTTTCAATTAAAAGGAACCTACAAGTCTACGGGTGCAGACGGAATTCCTATTGGAGCATTCAATATTCCACAAGGTTCTGTAACAGTAACTGCTGGTGGTCGAGTTTTAGTAGAAGGAGTAGATTATACCGTAAATTATCAATTAGGAAGGGTTCAAATTTTAGATTCTTCATTATTAAACTCAAATACACCAATTTCTGTTTCTACTGAAAACAACACCTTATTTGGTCAACAAACTAAAAGGTTTACAGGTTTAAATGTTGAGCATATTTTTAATGAAAAGTTCCAAATGGGAGCAACTTTTTTAAATTTAAACGAAAGACCTTTAACTCAAAAATCTTCTTTTAGTTCGGAGCCAATCAATAATTCTATTTTTGGCTTGAGCGCAAATTACTCTACCGAGGTTCCTTTTCTTACTAGATTAGTTAACAAACTTCCTAACATCGATACAGATGTAGAGTCAGTTCTTTCTTTAAGAGGTGAATTTGCATATTTATTACCGGGGGCTCCAAAAATTTCAAATTTGAATGGCAAAATAACTGCCTATGTAGATGACTTTGAAGCGGCTCAAACTAATTTTGATATTAGTTCTCCGTTAACATGGTTTTTGTCAAGTGCTCCTATCGGTTTTGGAGGTGAGCAAGGTAACGGAAATTTAGCAAGTAATTACAGACGCGCAAAATTGTCTTGGTACAATATTGATCCGATATTTTATAGCTCTCAAAGACCTGATGGAATAACTGTTGACGATATTTCATCACCTTTTACTCGAAGAATTTTTAGAAATGAAATATTTCCAAATCAGGATATTATTCAAGGTCAAACACAAGCACTATTTTCTTTAGACCTTGCTTTTTCTCCTGCTGAGAGAGGTCAATATAATTATAATCCAGCAGCAAACGGTACCAACTCTATTCCCAACCCTTCTTCTAATTTTGGTGGAATTATAAGACAATTAACCACTACTGATTTTGAAAGGTCAAATGTTGAATATATTCAATTCTGGCTTATGGACCCATTTATCTATGATGAGACAGCAGGAAGCGATGGTGGTACTATTACTTTTGATTTAGGAAATATTTCTGAGGATGTTTTAAAAGACGGACGAAAGCAGTACGAAAACGGACTGCCTGAAGATGGATCTGATACTAACACGATACCCACCTCATATGGAAAAGTTCCAACAAATCAATCATTGCTTTATGTTTATGATACTCAAGGACAAGAAAGAATTAATCAAGATATTGGATACGATGGTCTGAATGATGGTGAAGAAGCATTATTATATCCTGAATTTTCTGGTTTGTCTGATCCTGCTGGAGATAATTATAAATATTTTTTACAAGCAGAAGGAAATTTAGTACAACGTTACAGCCAGTATAACGGTACTCAAGGAAATTCACCAGAAATTCTAACAAATACTGACAGAGGGTCAACACCTCTTCCTGATGTGGAAGATATTAATCGAGATAATACTATGAACACGGTTGATAGTTATTTTGAGTATAATATTGATGTTTATCCTGGAATGGACGCTACCAATAGTGATTATATTACCGATATAAAAGAAATAAATGTTACCCTTCAAAATAATGAGATTATTCCTGTAAGGTGGGTTCAATTTAAAGTTCCTATTAGCGAGCCAGATCTATCGGTAAATGGTGCTTCAGATTTTAGATCTATTCGATTTATGCGTATGTATTTATCCAATTTTGAAGAAGATATGATATTACGATTTGGAACATTAGATTTAATTCGCGGAGATTACAGAAGATATCAAGTTGCTTTAGATGAAAATGCCCAAGATCCAACGACAGGAAACACTTTGTTTGAAAATTTTACTGTTAGTATTGAAGAAAATGAAAATAGATCTCCTATTCCCTATGTTTTACCACCAGGCGTATACAGAGAACAGCTAAATAATAATAATAATATAATCCGTCAAAACGAACAATCATTGTCATTAATAACCTGCGGATTAGATCCAGAAGATGGAAGGTCTGTTTACAAAAATTTTAATGTAGACATGAGGCAATATAAAAATTTAGAGATGTTTATTCATACTGAATCTATTGAGAATGAAGCAATGCTATCCGATGGCGATATGGTTGCATTTGTTAGATTGGGAAATGATTTATCTCAAAATTATTATGAAGTTCAGCTACCGTTAAATCCAACAGCTTTTGGTAGTTCGTCGCCTGAAGATATATGGCCAATTGAAAATAGACTTTTACTTCCATTTGAATTATTACAGCAGGTAAAAGCACTGGCTTTAGGAGATCAAAACAATAATCCAAATGAAACTTCATTTTATTTACAATCTGAATTAGATCCGAATTTTTCTGGTCCGGAAAATGAGTTAAGAATAGGAATAAAAGGTACTCCGAGTTTTGGTAATGTAAGAACTATAATGATTGGTGTTCGAAATAATACAACCAATGAAATTTGTGGGGAAACATGGTTTAATGAACTGAGAATGACAGAGTTAGATAATCAAGGAGGCTGGGCTGCTGTAGCTAGTATGGATGTCAATTTAGCAGATTTTGCAACCGTAAGTGCGTCTGGTAGTAAAAGCACTGTTGGGTTTGGCTCAATTGAACAGGGACCAAATCAAAGGAGTTTAGAAGATGTTCAAGAGTATGGCTTAGTTACAAATTTTAATTTAGGACAGCTATTACCTCAAAAATGGGGGATTCAATTACCATTTAATTATGGTCGTTCAGAAGAACTAATAACTCCAAAATACGACGAAGAATATCAGGATATAGAACTTCAAACAAGACTTGATAATCAACAAGACTCTGAAAGGCGTCAAGAAATTCAGGAACAGTCAGAAGAATATACCAAAAGGCAAAGTATAAATTTTATAGGAGTTAGAAAAAATAAGGTTGGTAATTCTAAACCAAAAGTTTATGATATCGAAAACTTCACCTTTTCTTATTCCTACAACCAGGTAGATCATAGAAGTTTTGAAGTAAAAGAATCTAGAGAACAAAGTGTATTATTAGGCGGTACTTATAATTATAACTTCAAACCAAAGCCTGTAGAGCCGTTTAAAAAGAATGACTCTATTTTTAGAAGTAAATATTGGAAATTATTAAAAGACTTTAATTTCAATTATTTGCCAACAAATATATCTGTGAGCTCCAATTATAATAGACAATATACTGAACAAAAGTTTAGAGAGTTAAACTTACCTGAAGGTAGTATTGGTGTTCCTACTCTGTATCAAAGAAATTTCTTATTTGACTGGCAGTATACGATTAATTATAACCTAACAAAATCATTAAGGTTTAATTTTTCATCCACCAACAACCGTACTGTTAAGAATTATATAGATATTTTTGGAAATATAGATAACACTATAGGAGTCTGGGATGAGTTTTTTGATATTGGTGATCCAAATCAACATTTTCAATCACTTCAGTTGAATTACGATATTCCTTTTAACAAAGTACCATTTCTGAAATTTATAAGAGCCACATACTCGTATACAGGAGATTTTCAATGGCAAAAAAGTAGTGATTTATTCTTAGATATTCCTATTCTTAATGAAGATGGAACAACTCAGACCTATAATTTAGGAAATTCTGTTCAAAACGCTCAAACTCACCGTATCAATTCGAGTATAGACATGAAAAATTTCTATAAATATATCGGACTGAAAAAGAGAAAGAAAAGCAGAAAAGTAATTTCAACTGGAACCGATTCAAACGATAGTAAAAATAATTCGAGAGGAGATAGAGATCAAGGCCCAGGAAAATCTGGAAAGGGTGATGCTAAAGAGCAAAATAAAAATTCCAAAACAGGTACAGGAGATCAATCCAGAGAAAATAATAGCCGTTCTGGTGGCGTAGAATTCTCAAGTTCGCTTACTTCAGGAGAAAAGTCTATGAATTTATTGATAGATTTAGTTACGATGATAAAAAAAGTACAGTTTAACTATCAAGAAAATAATGGAATATTTTTGCCGGGATATACCCCTACCGTTGGTTTTGCAGGTACATTTAAACCATCTGCAGGCTTTACTTTTGGAAGTCAAGCAGAGATTAGGGATTTAGCAGCTAGAAATGGATGGTTAACATTATATCCTGAATTTAATGAGCAGTATACTGAAGTAGAATCTACTCAATTAGATTTTCAAGCAAATCTTATTCCTATTCAAGATTTAAAAATTGATTTAACAGCGAGTAGAATTTATTCAGAGAATTATGCTGAAAATTATATTGTAGAAAACGATTTATATCGTTCATTGACACCCAATGTTTTTGGTAACTTCAATATTTCTACCATCTTGATCAAGACTGCTTTTTCAACTAGTGACGAAATTTCATCTAAACCATTCGAAGATTTTAGAAACAATCGCTTAACAATAGCTAAAAGATTGGCAGAAAAACATTATGGGACTACTAATTATCCTATAGACCCTGAAACCGGATATCCAGTTGGTTTTGGAAAAACTAGTCAAGATGTTTTATTACCAGCGTTTTTGTCAGCTTATAAAGGGAGTAGCCCTGAAAAAGAAAGTACAAGTATTTTTCGAGATATACCTATCCCAAATTGGGATTTAAAATATACAGGTTTGATGAAACTTCCTTGGTTTAAAAAATATTTTAAACGTTTTTCATTACAACATGGTTATCGATCAGGTTATACAGTCAATCAATTTAGAACTAATTTAGATTTTGATATCAATAACCCTGAGGATGTAGATCAGTCAGGAAATTTTAAAAGTAAAACACTCTTAACCAATGTAAATTTAGTAGAACAATTTTCCCCACTTATTAGAATTGATTTTGAAATGAAAAATTCAATAAATATTTTACTTGAATTAAAAAAAGACAGAGCACTGTCATTAAGTTTTGCAAATAATTTGTTGACAGAAATTCAAGGGAATGAAATAGTAATTGGAGCAGGATATCGGATAAAAGATTTAAGGATTGGAACAAATTTTGGTGGAAAGAAACAAATACTTAAAAGTGATTTAAACTTTAAGTTAGATTTATCCAGAAGAGATAATAAAACAATTATTAGATATCTTGATATTGCAAATAATCAAACAACAGCTGGTCAAACAATTTATGGAGCTCAATTAACAGTTGATTATGCATTGAGTAAAAATTTAACAGCACTGTTTTATTATGATCATTCTTTTTCGGAATATGCAATTTCAACAGCATTTCCACAAACTACCATAAGAGGAGGATTTACCTTACGATATAATTTTGGGAATTAATAAAAATCTATATTATTTATGATGAATACACCTTCAAATTTAAAATACACAAAAGACCATGAATGGGTTAGTGTTGATGGCGACATTGCTACAGTAGGTATTACTGATTTTGCACAAAGTGAATTAGGAGATATCGTTTATGTTGAAGTAGAAACTTTAGATGAAACTTTAGATAAAGATGAGGTTTTTGGAACAGTGGAAGCCGTAAAGACAGTCTCTGATTTATTTATTCCTTTATCTGGTGAAGTAATTGAGTTCAATGAAAGTCTAGAATCAGAACCTGAAAAAGTTAATTCTGACGCATTTGGCGAAGGTTGGATGATAAAAATTAAGATATCCAATCCGGAAGAAATTAATCAACTATTAGATGCAGAATCTTATAAAGAGCTTGTTGGAGAGTAAACAATTGCTTGTCATTAGTATCATTTATTCTGTATTTATAACTATCATTTTTTTGATACCCACCAACGAAATGCCAAAACTATCACATTTTCTAATTCCAATAGATAAAATAATTCATGTGTTTATATTTTTGGCTTTGACCTTTTTATGGTTATCTTATATTAATAGCTTATTAAACAATACAAAACCAATAGTTTTATTTTTCATTTTGGTAGTTTGTTTGTTGTATGGCATACTAATTGAAGTAATTCAAGAATTCTATTTATCGTCAAGAGAAGCAGAATTTTTTGATATAATTGCTGACTTACTTGGTGTTAGTTTAGGACTGTTATTTTTTAGAAATTATAAAAACAGAATTACATCTTGAATTTTTTTATATACTCAAGAAATTATATATTTTAGCAATAAGTAAAATACACCCTTATGGAACCTAAAAAAAATCCAAAATCAGATCTAAATCGTAGGAGTATGATATTTTTCCAAATAGGAATGGTATTAATGCTTTTTATTACATGGAGAGCTATAGAAAATAAAACTTACGAAAAGGCTGAAATAAATCAAGATATGCTTAATCTAGGTGATGATCTGGAAGAAGATATTCCTATCACAGATATGAATATTCCACCTCCTCCTCCTCCTCCTCCTCCTCCTGCCCCCGAAGTTATTGAGGTGATTGAAGACGAAGCAGATATTGAAGAAACCATAATTGAATCTGCTGAAGTAAATCAGGAAGAAGAGATTATGGAAATTGAGGAAATAGAAGAGGCTGAAGAAGAAATTGCAGATGTTCCATTTGCGGTTATTGAAAATGTACCTATTTATCCTGGATGTGAAAAGAAAAGATCCAATGCTGAAAAAAAGAAGTGTATGTCTGAGAAAGTTCAAAAATTTGTTCAGAAGAAATTCAATACAGAACTTGCAGGCGATTTAGGACTGGAGGGCAGACAACGAATAGCTGTTCAATTTAAAATTGATAAAAATGGTGATGTAGTTAATGTTAGGGCACGAGCTCCTCATCCGAAATTAGAGCAAGAGGCTGTAAAGGTTGTGAAAGCCTTGCCAAAAATGGTGCCAGGAAGACAACGAGGAACAGCTGTAGGTGTTCTTTATTCCTTACCTATTTTATTTCAGGTAGAGAACTAAGATAAAATAGATGATTAAATTAAATTTTGGGATTACTCTGGGAGTTACCAGCAAAACTATAAGAATAAGGCTCTTAAAAACAAATCTCTTTTTGCTTTCTTAACTAAGCCAACTTTTTATTACTTTAATGGTTTAAAACTTAACGTAGTAAACACTTATTAGTTTAGAATTATTATAAAAATATCAAAAAAAAAGCCCTGATAACCAGGGCTTTTTTTTGTGAACAACTATTTGTTTTTCTTTTCTTTATCCTTTTGCATTTCTTTTAATCTTTCCATCGCTCTTTCTTCTGGGCTTCTGGAATCTACAGGTCCTATTTCAATAGCTATTTCATTATATAGCGAAGTCATAAACATTTCAGTTGTCACAGAACCCTCTCCAAATCCTTGTGAATCAAGATTTTTGGTTATACTTTTCATTGCTAAAACATTCTCTAGAGTCTTACCATTTTGAATTAAGGTAGCTACTTGTTTTACGATTCTAGTCATTACTTTTTTATAGTTAACTACATCCGATTTTTTAGCGATTGCTCCTTTTCCAGGAACTATTATAGTATTATCATCAGCCTTTAAAATAATTTTTGTTAATGAACTTAAAATAAAGTCCAATGTATTACCATTTTCAAAATCTAAATTAGGATACTTTTTATTTGTGTAAATAGGTCCCGTAAAAAGAACATTATTTCTAGGCAAGAAGACCATTGAGTTTCCTTTATTATTAATAGAAACAATTTCGATTTTTTTATCGCCTATATTTAAATCAATCTCACTAACGAAAGCTAAATCAGGTTTAAAAGATCCAGTATACCCTGCTTTGCCGTTTTTCTTATTTTGAGTGAGTTTTTTTGATAGCTTCTGTGCAACAAATAAGGTGCCGTCTTTCTTTAAATCCATAGCGGCCTTTCTTGCTTTAAGCTCATTAGAGGTAGAAATTAAGTATTTAATGGAGGCTTTTTTATTTAATCTACTAATGATTTTTAAATTACGGTCCATTTCTTCTTCAACTTGAGTGTCAATCAAATAAAAATTTTCTTCATAAAGGTAAATTCCCATATTAGAATTAGCTCCTTTAAGAAAATAGAGGTCAGGTACTATGTTTATCAGTCTGGTGTTTCCTTGATAGTTAGAGGTTTCGTTTTCTAGTAAATTATTACCAGATTCCATCATTTTTTTTCTTTTTGCATAATACTCTTCTTTAGAGATATTATTATCTTGTCCAATAGCTATAAACCCTATAGTTATAAAAAGGAAAATAGTAAAAATTTTGATTCGCATTTTTTGTTGTTTTTTATATTGACAAAATTACTAAAAATCAAGTTATTATTATTTAAGAAAAACTTAAAATTATTGCGGAGATTTATGAGGTGTTTTATATTTGCAAAATCAAATAATTTAAGACTTGACAAGTATAAACATTTATTTAAAAAAGAGATCATTCCTTAATAATTTTCTTGAGATTACTAAAGTCAGGTTGTCGTTAAGTGTTTTATTCTCTTCAATTGCCGGATACTTGCTAGGAACTGATCTAGTAAGTTTTATCGAAGTTATACTCTTATGTGTAGGGGGATATTCTATGGTGGGAGCTTCTAATGTATACAATCAAATTATTGAAAAAGATTTAGACGCCTTAATGGAACGTACTAAAATAAGACCGATTCCTTCGGGCAGAATGTCTGTACAGTTAGCTTTTATAGTTGCTGTTAGCCTAACAATAATCGGAATTATAGCACTCTACATAATCAATCCAATTACTGCGATGTTTGGGTCAGTTTGTATTTTTATGTATGTCAGTTTGTATACACCGCTTAAAACGAAAACTTCATTGTCTGTATTTGTAGGTGCATTCCCAGGAGCAATACCCTTTATGCTAGGATGGGTTGCCGCTACTGGTAATTTTGGGATTGAGTCGGGCACTTTATTTATGATTCAGTTTTTTTGGCAATTCCCGCATTTTTGGGCAATTGCCTGGTTTTTGTTTGACGATTATGAAAAAGCAGGATTTTTTATGCTTCCAACAGGTAAAAGAGATAAAAGTACGGCGCTGCAAGCTATTTTATATACTTTATGGACCGTTTTAGCATCTTTAATACCTGTTTTTGGAGTTACGGGGAAATTATACTTAACTCCTCTATCTGGGGTGTTAGTAGGTATAATTGGCTTGGTTTTTTTATACTTTTCAATTCGTCTATACAAATTTAGATCAAACAAAGCTGCCAAGTTCTTTATGCTAGTTAGCATTAGTTACATAACCTTATTACAAATAATTTACGTTGCTGATAAATTTATCAGATAAAAATAGCACTTTAAATAAGATTTATAAATGGAAAATAAAAGTGATAATTATAAATTTAAACTAGACAAAGCAAAAAAAATGATGCTTTGGTTTGGTATGATTAGTTTATCAATGAGCTTCCTAGGGATAACTAGTGGCTATATCGTAAGTAAAGAACGTCCCGATTGGTTAAACGATTTTCAAATACCACCAGCATTCTACATTAGTTTGGTGATTATTATCATAAGTAGTTTTACTTTTTACCTAGCTAAAAAAAATGTAATGGCGCAAGAAAGAAATAGAGGAATGATTTTTTTAGTTAGCACATTTATTCTTGGTGTTACTTTTATTATTTATCAATTTAAAGGTTTTTCAGAAATTATTGACTACGGTTATTTTTTTACTGGAAGTGAAAGTACAATTACCACTTCATTTATCTATTTAGTTGTGCTATTGCATATGGCACATATTGTTGCCGCTCTAATTTCAGTATTGGTTGTAATTTATAATCATTATAAACAAAGGTATACACTGGGAAACACTGTAGGAATTGAGATAGCCGTTACTTTTTGGCATTTTGTTGATGTTTTATGGCTCTACCTCTTTTTCTTTTTCTATTTTATTAGATAAAAAATATATGTATTTTTGAACCCTATTAAAATCAATTAATTATATGGACGCGACAGTTGAAAAACCAAGCACTGAAAATAAAACATGGAACGGAGGAAATAAACCATTAAGTGCAAGTTATGGTAAAATGATGATGTGGTTTTTTATTGTCTCTGATGCTCTAACATTTTCAGGATTTCTTGCCGCTTATGGCTTTTCAAGATTTAAATTTATAGACTCTTGGCCTATAGCTGACGAAGTATTTACACATATACCATTTATACATGGTAATTTTCCTATGTATTATGTGGCATTCATGACATTTATTTTAATATTTTCTTCTGTTACAATGGTCTTAGCAGTAGATGCTGGACACCACCTGAAAAAAAATAAAGTAATCATTTATCTTTTTCTTACTATAATTGGAGGTTTGATTTTTGTTGGTTCTCAGGCATGGGAATGGAATACCTTTATAAAAGGTAGCTATGGAGCTTTAGAAACCAAAGGAGGAAAAGTACTTCAGTTTGTAAAAGAAGATGGAAAAAGAGTTGCTTTAGGAGATTTTGCAGTACCCATATACACAGAAAGAACTACACAAGATAACAATGAAGGTATTTGGTTTTTGTCTGAAAAAGAGTTACCAAGCGTTACTTTAGCAGAGGTTAAAAAAGGCTTTTTAGCAGATGAATCTTTGTTAATCAGAACCCAATACTTAGATGAAAACGGTGAACGAATTGTTCTCACTAGAACAGAGTCTTTAGCTAAATTAAATAATGATGCAAAAGGTATAATTGAAGGGGCTAATTTAAAGCATAATGAATACGGTACTCCTTTATTTGCAGATTTTTTCTTTTTTATTACAGGATTTCATGGATTTCACGTTTTTTCGGGTGTAATATTTAATATCATAATTTTCTTTAATGTAGTTATCGGAACCTATGAAAGAAGGAAAAATTATGAAATGGTTGAAAAAGTAGGTTTGTACTGGCACTTTGTAGATTTGGTGTGGGTTTTTGTATTTACAGTTTTTTACCTTGTATAAAAGAATAAAATTTAAGAGATGGGACAAGATCACAATTTAGCAATATTTAGAGGAAGACTTAAGTTTAAATCTAATAAAGCAAAAATCTGGGGAGTATTTACCTTACTTTCTATAATAACAATAATTGAAGTAGCTCTTGGTATTATAAAGCCAGAGTTTTTATTAACTAATAAGTTGTTTACCTTAAAATATCTCAACTGGATTTTTTTAATACTTACTGTTATTAAAGCCTATTATATTACTTGGGACTTTATGCATATGCGTGATGAAAAAATGGGTTTAAGAAGAGTAGTTGTTTGGACTGCTGTCTTTTTAATTATATATCTAGTAGCAATTTTATTAGTTGAAGGAGATTATATTTTCGATGTTTATAAAGAAAATTATATAAAATTTAATTTTTAGATAAAACTTTAGAAAATTTTTTAAAAAATCCATTTATTCTTTGATTGGTTTTTTTTATATTTTTTAATCTAAATAATTGTTCTTATATGTTTTACCAATTACTTTTGTAGCTTGAAAACATCAGAAAAAATAAAAAAATTTACGGTTCTAGGAATCTTATTTTTATTACCTATAACTGCTTATTTGTTTTTTTCTTCCGGAGTTAACAATTTTGCAAAGTTGCCGGTATTAACTAGGGGTGTTCTTGAAATTGATCAATTTGATTCGGAAAATAAAGAAAAAAAAGAATTACAAGATCATCTCACAATTTTATGTTTTTTCGGGAATAATCTTGAACTAACGCAGTCTAATGCTTTTAATTTATCTCATAAAATTTATAAGAAAAATTATCAATTTAAAGATTTGCAATTTATTGTGTTAACCCCAAGAGGTACAGAACCTCAAATTCAAAATTTAAAACAAAAACTTTCTGAAATTGAAAATCCTGAAAATTGGAATTTTGTTTTTGGTGATACTACAGAAATACAAAGAGTTTTTAACTCTTTGGGCTCCAATTATATACTTAATAAAAATTTCGCTTCAAATCAAGTATTTTTAATAGATAAGGAACGAAATCTTAGGGGAAGAGATGACGATGAAGATGTTGGAATTTTACATGGTTTTGATTCAAGTAATTATTCTGAAATTAATAATAAAATGGATGATGACGTACGTATTTTGTTAGCAGAATATCGATTAGCACTAAAAAAATATAATTCTAAAAGAGAAATTTAAGTTTATGAAAAACTATTCATACGTCGGTATTTCATTTATAATATTAGTATTTGGAATTTGGTCAGTTCCTAAAATTGTTGATAAATTTACTAACAAAGGGCTGTCTTATATTTTAGATACAAATAAAGAAATAAAAAAAGTTCCAAATTTTAAGTTTTTTAATCAGGATAATTTACAAATTACCAACGAGCACTATAAAGGTAAGGTTTATGTCGTTGAGTTTTTCTTTACTACTTGTCCTTCTATTTGCCCAATTATGAATAGAAATATGGTAAAGATCCAAGATGAATTTTATGGAAACCCTAATCTTGGGATGGCCTCATTTACTATAGACCCTAATACAGATACCCCAGAAGTTTTAAAAGATTACGCTACGAGTTATAAAATCACGAACCCAAATTGGCATTTGTTAACTGGAGATAAAGAAAAAATTTATGAGCTCGCTAATATCGGGTTTAACTTATTTGTTGGAGAAGATTCAGAATTTGAGGGAGGTTTTGAACATTCTGGTTTTTTTGCATTGATAGATCAAGAAGGATTTATTAGATGCAGAATAGATGAAAATGAAAATCCAATCATCTATTATAATGGACTAGAAGATGATGGAATACAAATGATAAAAGAAGATATTAAATTGTTATTATAATATGAAATATACAACTTTAAACGAAAAAAAATACAACCGATTAATTTGGATTTTATCCATTGTTATTCCTATTGCTGTTGCTGCGTTATTTGGAATTAGAATTCCTGGCGTTGAGCGTTTGGGTTTTTTACCTCCTATATATGCAGGAATTAACGCGTTAACAGCTTTGATATTAGTAATTGCTGTAGTTCAAATAAAAAAAGGAAATCGAAAAAATCATGAAAATTTAATGAAATTTGCGATACTTCTCTCCGTGTTATTTTTAGTTTTTTATATTGTCTACCACATGACATCTGACTCTACTAAATTTGGTGGAGAAGGTTTTATTAAATACGTATATTATTTTATTTTAATTTCTCATATTCTTCTTTCCATACTAGTAATTCCTTTTGTATTATTTACCTATCTTCGAGGAGTTTCTGGTCAATTTGAACAGCACAAAAAAATTGCACGTTATACTTTTCCGCTTTGGTTATATGTAGCTGTTACTGGAGTTATAGTTTTTTTTATGATTTCTCCTTACTATTAAATTAATGTATAGAAAATTAATAATCATAATATCATTGCTTTTTTTACTCAGTAGTATCACTATTGAAGCGCAATGTGCAATGTGTAGAGCAGTGCTGGAGAGTAGTGAAAATCAACAAACGGCGAGAGGAGTTAATAATGGGATTATGTATCTAATGGTATTTCCCTATCTACTCATTGGCGTAATTGGATTTGCTATTTATAGGTCTAGAAAAAAAACTAAATAATTTGTAACATTTTATTTTTTTTAAAGTCTTATTCATTAAATTTTTGAATAGAACCATTGAGTTATTTCTTAACATCAATTTCACATTTAACAAATTATAATTTCTGTACTTTGTCATACTAATAAACAACCATGATTGAAATTAAAAATCTGCACAAGTCCTATAAAATGGGGAGTAACTCTCTTCATGTTTTAAAAGGAATTAATTTTGAAGTTTCTGAAGGTGAAATGGTTGCTATTATGGGATCTTCAGGCTCTGGTAAATCAACATTACTTAATATCTTAGGAATTCTTGATGAACCTGACCATGGGACTTATAACTTAAATCGTACCCTAATTAAAAATCTCAATGAAAAAGTTGCTGCAAAATACAGGAATAAATTTTTAGGTTTTGTTTTTCAGTCTTTTAATTTAATAAACTATAAATCTGCTTTAGAAAACGTTGCAATGCCTCTATATTATCAAGGAGTTGGTAGAAGTGTTCGAATTGAAAAAGCATCATATTATCTTGAAAAAGTAGGTTTAGCAGATTGGGCTAGTCACTTACCCAATGAACTTTCTGGGGGGCAGAAACAGCGAGTTGCTATTGCAAGAGCTTTGGCCAGTGATCCCAAAGTACTCTTAGCAGATGAACCTACTGGAGCTTTAGATTCAACAACTTCCTATGAGGTGATGGAATTAATTCAACAAATAAACGATGAAGGAAAAACCATTTTAATAGTAACGCACGAAGATGATATAGCTCATATGTGTAAACGAATTGTAAATCTTAAAGATGGTATTATAACTAGTGATTCAAAAGTAAAACAGGTAAGAGCTAATTCTAAAGAATATGTTTAGTTTAGAAAGCTGGCAAGAAATATTTGAGACCATGTTAAAAAATAAACTTCAAACTTTTTTAACAATGGTTTCTGTTTTTTTTGGAATTTTTATTTTAGTAATCCTAGTTGGTTTTAGTAGTGGAATAGAAAAAGGAGTAAAGTCTCAATTTGAAGAAGATGCAACTAACCGAATTGCAATCAGAACCAGAAGGACTACAAAAGAATACAAAGGCCTTAATCCAGGAAGATTAATTCAATTAAGAAATAATGATTTTGAAGAATTCAACGAAAAATATACCGATAATATAGAGTATAAAACATCGATATATAGTGTATGGAGAGGGCAATTAGTTTACAATGGTGAATATGGAAATTATAGGGTTGAGGGTGCATACCCAGATCAACAATTTATTGAAAATCAACGCATGGTTTCTGGAAGATTTATCAATAATAATGATGTCAATCAATTAGAAAAAGTTGCTGTAATTGGAAATCAAATTAAACAAGATCTATTTAAAAAGATAAATCCTGTAGGAGAATATGTTCAAATTTCAGGAATAAATTTTAAAGTTGTTGGAGTTTACTCTGATCCTGGTGGAAAACGAGAAGAAAGTAGGGTTTTTATTCCGTTAACTACTGCTCAACAAATTTTTAATGCGGGAGATAAAGTTAGATCCTTAGCTTATACAATAAAAATGTCTGATAATTTTGATGAAGCTGTAGCGCTGTCTATGGCTTTAACAGAAAGTTTTGAAAATGATATTAGAACTAAACATACTATTTCACCAGATGATCGAAGTGCTGTAAGGGTTGAAAATACATTAGAAGAAGCAAAAAGAATATACACTTTAATTGCAACAATTAGTTATGTTTTTTGGTTTGTAGGAATCGGAACCATTATTGCTGGAGTTGTTGGTGTAAGTAATATTATGCTTATTGTTGTAAAAGAACGGACCAAAGAAATTGGAATTCGAAAAGCACTCGGAGCATTGCCAAGCTCTATTATTGGGATGATTCTTCAAGAAGCAATTTTTATAACTGCTTTTGCAGGGTTTTTAGGCTTGTTTGCTGGAGTTGGATTGTTAGAATTAATTAGTCCAATGGTAGATAATGATTTTATAAAGTCACCTCAAGTAGATTTTAAAACTGCAATTATTACAGTCATCATATTAATGATAGCAGGGGTTTTTGCTGGCTTTATACCAGCAAGAAGAGCAGCGCATATAAGACCTATTGAGGCACTAAGGGTAGAATAGTTTAAAGTTATGTTGAACAAAGATCGTTGGAATGAAATATTAGAGGCGTTAAATGCCAATCGCTTTAGGACTTTAATGACAGCTTTTGGTGTTTTTTGGGGGATCATGATTTTGGTATTATTACTCGCCTTGACAAATGGATTAAAAAATGGAGTTATCAAAGATTTTGGTGACTTTGCAACTAATTCAATTTTTATGTGGTCGCAAAGTACATCCAAAGCCTATAGAGGATTACCCAAGGGAAGACGCTACAATTTTAAAATTGATGATGTAGCTCTTTTAAAAGAAAAAGTACCTTCATTAAAATATGTTTCCCCAAGAAACCAACTAGGTGGTTATAGAGGAGCAAATAATGTTACTAGAAAAGATAAAACAGGAGCTTTTAGTATTACAGGTGATTACCCTGAATTCATTTATCAAAAATCCATGGACATTACACAAGGGCGTTTTATAAGTTATTCAGATATTAATGAAAAAAGAAAAGTAGCTGTTATTGGAACAGATGTTGTGAAATCATTATATGATCTTAACGAAGATATTTTAGAATCCTATGTAGAAATTAATGGAGTTAATTTTTTAGTTATTGGAGTTTTTAATAACAGTAATAGTAACGGTGATGATGAAGAAGATGCCAATACAATATTTATTCCATTTACAACATTTTCACAAGTATTTAATTATGGGGATATAGTTAGTTGGATGGCAATCACCGCAGAGGATAAAATAAATATAACGGATCTTAAATCCAAGATATTTTCTATTATCAGAAAACAACATATGATTCATCCAAAAGATAATCGTGCAATCGGAGATTATGATTTAGCTCAACAGTTTAGTAAAATATCGGGACTGTTTAGTATATTGACCTTTGTTGGTTTTTTTGTTGGAACTCTTGTTCTGCTCTCTGGCGCTATAGGAATTAGTAATATTATGTTAATTGTTGTCAAGGAACGCACGAAAGAAATAGGAATACGTAGAGCACTTGGAGCAACTCCATTTAATATAAGAACACAAATACTTCAAGAGTCTTTATTATTAACTATCGTTTCTGGAATGGCTGGTATTGCATTTGCATCAGGAGCAATATGGATGACCAATTCAATAATTGATCGTATTGGACCTATTGAAAACTTTGCCAATCCTGCAGTCAATATAAAAGTAATTTTAATTGCCTTATTGATATTAGTTCTCTTTGGTGTTTTAGCAGGATTAATTCCAGCTACGAGAGCCACTAGAATGAAACCTGTAGATGCATTAAGAACTGAATAAAATTTAAAAAGAATAGAAATATAAAGTATTACCCATTATGAAAAGAATAGGAACTATTATCACTTTAACAATTATTTTAATAGCATTTGTATTTGGAATAAGATACATTTACTTAAAAGATCAAAAAGATCCTGTAGTATATGAAACACAAAGCACTTTTAGATATACGATTCTAAAAAAAACAGTAGCTACGGGGAGTATAGTACCCAAGGAGGAGGTTCTTATTAAGCCAAACATCTCTGGTATTATAGATCAAATATTTGTGGAAGCTGGCGACTATGTAAAATCGGGAGATTTATTAGCTATGGTAAAAGTAGTTCCAAATATATCTTCTCTAAATAGTGCAAAAAATAATATAAATTCTGTGAGCACTCAAGTTGAAACAGCAAAATTAGCTTTTCAAAATCAAGAAAGTATTTACAATAGGCAAAAAGGATTATTTGAAAAAGGAGTGATATCTGCAAATGAATTTGATAATGCGCAGTTATCTTATAATCAATCTTTACAACGTTATAAACAAGAACAGATTAGTTTAAATAATGCACGCCAAAATTATGATATTATTAAAACAGGTACCACCATTGGAATGGGAGCGGCTGCAAATACTGAAATAAGAGCTACTGTTTCGGGGATGGTTTTGGATATTCCAGTAAAAACAGGGAATCAAGTTATAGAGTCCAATAATTTTAATGATGGGACTACAATCGCAACAATTGCAGATGTCACTAATATGATTTTTGAGGGAAAAGTTGATGAAAGTGAAGTAGGGAAGATAAAAGAAGATTTAGCTTTAGAAATTACAGTTGGAGCCATAGATAATAAAAAATTTGATGCAACTCTAGATTATATTGCACCCAAGGGGGTCGATGAAAATGGAGCTATTCAATTTGAAATCAAAGGGACTTTAAATAAAAAAAACGCTACGTTTATTAGAGCAGGTCTTAGTGCAAATGCCTCTATCATCCTTGCAAGAGCAGATAGTGTAATAGCTTTAAAAGAGGCATTGATACAGTATGATGTAAAAACGAAAACTCCTTTTGTTGAAATAGAAATAAGTGATCAAAAGTTTGAAAGAAAAGAGATAGAGCTAGGAATTAGTGATGGTATTAATGTAGAAGTAAAAGCCGGAATATCACCAAATGATAAAATTAAAGTATGGAATCAATTAAAGCCAAGAGCCAACTTTTGATGGCATAGATAATAATTAATTAAAGTAAAACTGTAACATTTATAATATATTAAAGACCAATTCAATTATGATTATCAATTCGAAGACTTTAGTAATGTTGTGTTTATTTCTTGGAATGGAAGTAACATTAACTGCACAAAATAAAAAATGGACACTTCAAGAATGTGTTGCTTATGCTATTGAAAATAATATTTCTGTAAAACAATCGGAGTTGGACATAGAAAATTCTAATATTGCAAAAAGTGGAGCCATCGGAAATTTTTTACCATCGATCAATGGTTCAGCCTCGAATAGTTGGAATACAGGTCTGACACAAGATGTTACAACAGGTATATTAAGAAATATTACTTCAAGGAGTTCATCTTATAGTGTTTCTGCTGGAGTTACTGTTTTTAGTGGTTTAAGAAATCATCGAGAATTACAAAAAGCAAAGATGCAACAACTTTCAGCGCAATATAATTCTAGCAAGATAAAAGATGATATCGCATTGTTTGTTGCAAATAATTATTTACAAGTATTGTTAGCTAAAGCAAATTTAGAGGTGGCATTAGAACAAAACAAGGTCACTAAAGATCAAATTACAAGAACTAAAGAATTAGTTGACTCAGGAGTCTTGCCAAAGGGAGATTTGTTAGAAATTAATGCGGTAAGTGCTCAAGAACAACAAGCGATTGTAAATTCTGAAAGTAACGTTAGAATATCTTTAGTAAGCTTAGCTCAATTATTATTGATTAAAGATTATGAAAATTTTGATATTGCAGATCAAGAATTTTCTGTAATACTATCTGAAGTAGCAGAAAAAAACATTGATGAAGTAATTAATTCTGCTAAAGAAAATAGATATGAAGTTAAAATTGCAGAACAAAATATGATTATTGCCAATAAAGATTTAGAAATTTCTAAAAGTATTTATTGGCCTACTCTTAATGCTTATTTTAACTATAATACTCGTGAAAATGATATCGCTCAAATTTCTTCGGTTTTAGATCCTGATAATCCAACATTAACCACTCAAATAGGGTACGTAGGATCTACAGGAGAAGCTGTTTTATCTGAAGTTCCAAATACAACCTTAATTGAAACACCAGCAAATTCATTTGTAAATCAATTATATATTAATGACGGTCTTTCTTATGGAGTAAATTTAAGTGTCCCAGTTTTCAATGGATTTTCCACTAGAAACAATGTAAAACGTAATATAGTAAATGTAAAAAGAAACGAATATCAACTAGAACAAGCTAAACTCGATTTAGAATCATCAGTATATCAAGCTTATGTCGATGCAGATGGAGCTAAGAAATCATATGATGCTGCATTGGCATCATTTAAATCTCAAGAATTAGCCTATGAATATGCAAAAACTAGATTTGATGTAGGTTTAACAAACTCATTTGAGTTTAGTCAATCTAAGCTACGATATAATACTGCTAATATTGAAGCTAATAGAACTAAATTTGATTATATTTTTAAATTAAAAGTATTGGAATTATATTTTGGAATACCAGCTACTGAGCTTAAATTTTAATTATGAAAAAAAAGACATTTGTTTGGATAATAGTTATTGTAGTAATTTTATTAATTGTACTAATTTCTGGTAAAAAAGCAGGTTGGTATGGTAAAAATGGAAATTTCAAAGAAGTTGAGGTAATAAGTATAAGTTTAATTGATATCGTTGAGACCGTTGCAGCCACAGGAAAAATTCAACCTGAGGTTGAGATTAAATTATCTTCTGAAGTTTCGGGAGAAATAATTGAACTTCCAATTATTGAAGGGCAACAAGTTAAAAAAGGAGATTTATTAGTTAGTATTAACCCCGATTTAGTACAAGCAATGGTAGATCAATCTCAAGCGGGATTGCAAAATGTAAAAGCGCAATTGACTCAAGCAGAGGCAAATTTAGCAAATCTTAAAATTAATTTTAATAGAAATAAATCCCTTTTTGAAAAGGGAGTAATTTCAAGATCTGATTGGGAACGTTCACAAACTGATTATGAAGTGGCACAAGCAAATGTGAGGTCTGCTTTTTATAATGTGGAAAGTGCAAAGTCCTCTGTAAAACAATCTAGAGATAATTTATCCAGAACATCGATTTTTGCTCCAAGAGATGGAACCATTTCTAAACTTTCAGTCGAATTAGGAGAACGTGTTGTTGGAACAGCTCAAATGGCAGGTACCGAAATTGTTAGAGTTGCTAATCTAAATAATATGGAAGTTGAAGTTGATGTGAACGAAACAGATATTGTTAAAGTAAATGTTGGAGATTCAACAATTGTAGAAGTTGATGCTTATCTAAAAAGAGAATTTAAAGGGGTTGTCACAGAAATTGCAAATACGGCTGAAAACACCTTATCAGTTGACCAAGTAACAAACTTTAAGGTAAAAGTTAGAATTCTTCCAGACTCTTATAAAGACTTAACTATAAATAGGCCTGATAATTATTCACCATTTAGACCAGGAATGACTGCGACTGTTGATATTATTACCAATTTGAAAGAAAAAATAATTGGGGTGCCGATCAGCTCCATAGTTATTAAAACTGACACATCCATTACCACTTCGAAACAAGTTGTAAAAGAAACAAAATCAACAACAGCAGAAAAGTTTGAATGTGTGTTTATAAAAGAAGGCGATGTTGCTAAATTAAGAGTTATTACTACGGGAATTCAAGATGATTCAAATATTGAAATTATTTCAGGATTAAAAGAAGAAGATATCGTTATTACAGGGCCCTATAATACTGTTACTAAAATATTAAAACCCGGTAGTAAAGTAGAGACTAAGCTAGAGTAGCAAAAAGAATAACATCAATTAATGGCAACAATTTTATGTATTGAAACAACTACAACTAACTGCTCTGTTGCCTTATCAGTGGATGGAATTGTGGTTTTTTTAAAAGAGGAAAATAACAAACAGTATTCTCATGCTGAAAAACTACATATGTTTATTAAAGATGTGTTAGTTGAAAGTAAAGTATCAAAAAACAAATTAGACGCTATAGCAGTTAGCAAAGGTCCAGGTTCTTACACCGGGCTCCGTATAGGTGTCTCTGCTGCTAAGGGCTTGTGTTTTGCTTTGGGAATCCCTCTTATTTCAATTCCTACATTAAAAGCACTAGCATATCAGGTAAAAAAATCGGACGGAATTATAGTATCTATGTTAGACGCAAGGCGTTTAGAAGTATATTCTGCAGTTTTTTCAAATAAAAAATTTCAAATAAGAGATACAAGAGCTGAGGTACTAGACGAACATTCGTTTACTAATTATTTAAATGAAAACACTATCTATTTTATTGGTAATGGTGTAGAGAAATTTAAACCAATTTGTAATCACAGCAATGCTATTTTTATGCATCAAAATTTACCATCGTCCAATGAAATGGGAATATTGGCCGAAAATAAATATCAAAACAGCGAATTTGAAAATGTTGCTTATTTTGAACCCTATTATTTAAAAGATTTTATAACAGGATAAATCACCAATTAGGTATTAAAAGAAAATTTTCAAAATGAGAAAAAGCCAACTAATTTTATTTAGGTGGCTTTTTTTTATAAAAGGATTTTTAAAAATAAAGACTTAAAAGCCTTGAATTTTGTCCAAATACTGTATTAATTTTTTAATATCTTTTTCGTTGTTTAAATCTAATTTTTGTTCTTTGGTATAACTCTCTACAATTTTTTCATCATTACCAAATGCTTTTATTTTTTTATTTTTAGACTTTGGTAATTCTAGTGTTTTTCCATTTTTTGAGTAAATCGTATATTTGAAACGATCTTCAAATCTTGCTAGGGTTGATCTCTCATAATTATTTTGAGCTTTTTTTGGTGGGAAATACTTCTTGGTTACTTTTTTTAATAAACTTAGATTATTTCCGTCAAATATAACAAGATAATAACCTTGACTCGGAATAAATACAAATGTATCGTTCATAATTTTAGCATAAATCTCCTTTGATTTTACAAGAGCTTTTGCCGATTTATCATCATCATTTAAGGATTCTTTGTATTCTATTTCATCAGCTACCGCATTGTATCTTAGAGCTCCGTTGCTTAAAATTATTTCATTTTCTAAATAAACATCACCTAATAAAAAATCATTTACATAATAGGGTGTTCCATCGTAGTTTTCTGGGGTGGCTGGATCATAAAGATTCCGAGTATCAAAAACATCAGCGCTGTAAACAAATAGTTCTGTTTTAAATTGGGTATTTCTATTTTGAGAAAATCCAATTGAGCTAGCAAAACATATTACAATTATTAAAGTGTTGTTAATTATCTTTTTCATTATTTTAAATTTATTGTTATATTTTTTTATAAAGGTAGTAATCAATATTGTAGACCACAAACTGTGATAATCTTTATTTATAAATAGAGACAGTTTAAAAAGCATAACCTTTTCAAAAGCATTCTATAAAAAATGGTATTTACCCTTCTTTTTATCTAAAAAAAATTAGAAAGCTAGAAATGATAGGTTTTATAAAGTGTTGTAATACTTAATTACTTCTAATAGACCGGCTTCTTTGTTGAGGTTGATTTTATTTTCTTTTACAAATAATTTGACTTCTTTCGATTTATCGCCAAAAGCTTTCAATCGTTTACTTTTAGACCCAGGGAGTTCTATTAATAGTCCTTCACTGGTGTATAAATATAAAATCTGTTTTTCTTTATAATTTGCTGCAATATCGCTAGCTAATGAAGTATAGGCTTTTTGTTCTGGGATGTATTCTTTTTTAATTTTTTTGTAAAGCGATGTTTTATCACCTTTATAATACATTAAAAAATAACCCTGCGTTGTATTGTTCTCATTAGGTGCTAAAAAAACATAATTTTCATTACCTATTATTATAGCCAAATCACTGGAGCTTTTTAAAACTTTTGCTTGATCATCTTTTAGTACAGACGATTTTTTAACTTCAAATAAATCTTTGGAGGCGTTGTATCTTAAACCAATATTTTTTGCTAATGGAACTCCATTTTTTAGTATTGTCCCATTCTTAAACATTTTATCTTTGTAGGGAGTTCCTGTAAAATCAGCTTCTAAATACACCTCAACGCTTCTTTGAGAAATGTATGAATCAATATCTGTTTCATTGAATACAGATTGTGCTTTTACATTAATTGAATAAAGTGATATAATAATAGAAATTGTTGTAAGAAGTTTCTTTTTCATTTTTTTGTTGTTATTCGAGATGCGAATATATTTCATTAAGAATAATAAGCAAAATAATAATTTGTTAAAAATTACTAAAATTACTTAGAGATTTTATAAAATAAACTGACTGGAATTTTTCATTTATTTAAAAATTAATCATTTAGAAGTTTTAATGCCTCTGAAACTTTTGAAACAGGAAGTTTACAACTATTGTTGACGCAAACATAAATTAATGTTTCATCAACAATATATCTATATTTTAATAGAGGTTTTGTGCTCTCTTTTAAACTTCCAGCTACAAGTGCATTGGGGAGATATGATGTATTTATTTCTTTGATTTTATTGTTAGCATCTTTACCAACAACTACTATTTCATAGTATTTATTTTTATAATTTTCTGACAAATCAAGCCAATTGGAATAGCCACTCGGGTAAGTTTCAATTTCTGGTTGAATATTATGAAGCATTTTTGAGGACGTATTTAAATAGTTTTCATTGTCCAAATGGTGCGATAATATAAATAGATTTTTTGCCATAATTGAATTAGAAGAAGCTATTACATTATCGCGATATTCAAAATTTCTTGTAATTAATTTTTCGTCCTTTTTAGAGGTGAAATAAAACATATTATTTTCTTGATTATAAAAGTTTTCGTATGTATAGTCAGTTAATTTTTCAGATAAACGAATCCATTTGTCATCAAGCGTTACCTCGTATAGTGAGATAAAAGCATTAATTAAGGTTGCATAATCTTCTAGATATCCATTGATACTGCTTTTGCCGTTTTTATAATTATGGTTTAAAGCGCCATTAGGTTGTAATTGGTTTTCAATGATAAATTGGGCATTTTTTAGAGCCTCAGTCAGATAACCTGTTACCTGAAAAGTTTTGAACGCATCTACATAGCCTTTTATCATTAAAGCATTCCAAGAGGTTAATGTTTTGTCATCAAGTCTAGGCTTTGGTCTTTTGTTTCTATGGATACTCAATTTCTTTTTCCAACTCTTTTTTTTCTGTTCAAGTTCAATTTGTGATATCGAAAACTCATTAGTTATTAAAACATCACTTTTTTGTCTTATTAGCACATAATTCTCTTTTTCCCATTTACCATAAGTATTAATATTATAATATTCAGAAAATAAAGAGAAGTCATCTTTTAAAATTAATTTTAATTCATTTTTATTAAAAACATAGTAGGCTCCTTCTTCTAGATCTCCTTCATTTGTAAGACTATCAGCATCTAGGGAGGAAAAAAATGCTCCTTCCGAATTTGTCATTTCCCTTTTTATAAATTCGAGAGTTTCTAAAACTACCTCTTTGTATAAAGGTTTTTTTGTTGTTTGATATGCCTGGCTGTATAAGCTTACCAATTGTGCATTGTCATATAACATTTTTTCGAAATGCGGGACATGCCATCTTACATCGGTACTATACCTTGCAAAACCACCCCCTACATGGTCGTATACTCCTCCATATGCAATTTGGTCTAAGGTTAAATAAACATAATTTAATAGTTTTTCATTATTGTATTGTATTCCGTGTCTTAATAGATATTTTAAATTATTTGGCATCATAAATTTTGGAGATCTCTTAGGCCCTCCGTATTTATAATCAAAAGAGTCACTCCATTTTTCAACGATACTATCTGAGGGGAAATTTGCAAAATTTAATTCATTTGTATTCACAGAGATTAAATCCATACTTTTAATACCTTCCTCAAGTTGAGTTGCATAATCGATTAATCTTTGAGGATTCTCTTGATAAATCTTTTGAATTTTTTCTAGAGAATTTATCCAAGTATCTTTTCTAAAATAGGTGCCACCCCATACTGGTCTACCATCTGGTAAAGTAATAACATTAAGCGGCCATCCTGCACTTCCTGTCATTAATTGAACAGCATTAATATAAATTTGATCCACGTCAGGGCGTTCTTCTCTATCTACTTTTACGGCCACAAAATGTTTATTCATAGTTGCTGCAACAGTAGAATCTTCAAAACTTTCTTTTTCCATTACGTGACACCAATGACAGGCAGAGTACCCAATACTTATAACCATAAGTTTTTTTTCTTCTTTTGCTTTTTGTAGGGTTTCTGAATTCCATCCCTTCCAATTTACAGGATTGTGAGCATGTTGCAGTAAATAAGGACTTGTTTCATTAATTAATTCGTTGGTGTACTGATGTTGTGTATCCAAAATATCTTTTTTTGAAGAGTTACAAGATAGAATCGTTATAAATAAAATTAAAATGATTAATAAAGTTCGCATCTGTCTTATATATTTAAAAATATATTTAAAATTGGCTTATTGGTTTAGGGCTTCAACATAATCAACTTTTCCGTTAAGCATATCTCTTAACATATTTTCAATTCCATTTTTAAGAGTTACGGTAGAGGAAGGACATCCACTACAAGCACCTTGCAATATAACTTTTACAGTTTTAGTGTCTATGTTGTAGGAATCAAAAGCAATATTTCCACCGTCTCCCTCAACTGCTGGTCTTATATATTCATTAAGTATTGAAATAATTTCTTTTTCAATTTCTGTATAATCTCTATCTTCCGTCAATTGATTTATTTGTTCTTCTTTCTGAAGTATTTCGTCTTTAAATATTGTTTTATCATTTTCAATATAGTTTCGGATGAATTCCCTTAATTCATTCGAAAATTCCTGCCAGTTATAGTTATTTTTTTTTGTAATTGAAATATAATTTGTATTCATAAAAACTTCCTTTACGAAAGGGAAATTAAATAGTTCATTTGCTAAAGGAGCAAAGGATGTTTCACTTTTGTTTTTGAATTCATACATAGTATTTGCTATGGGTCTATTTGCTACAAATTTTAAAACTTCAGGATTAGGAGTACTTTCTGCGTAAATAGTTATGGGGTTTTTTTTTGAAGATTTATTATCTTTTTCAATTATTACTGGTTGCCCTGACTTAAAATAATCTGAAATCGATTTTGCAACTTCATTTTGAACATCTTGCCATTTAACTTGAGTCAGTTCAAAAGGGAATTTTTCTATTGCAATAAAATTTTGAGAAATATAAATAGTTTTTACAAAAGGAAGATGAAATAGTCTTTGTGCAATAGGACTTTCTTTTGCTTCATCAATATTATTAAACTCATAACTTTTTGATTGTGAAATAAATGATTTGGTAACAAACTTTACAATATTATCGTTATTTGTAAGTTGTACTGTTATATTTATTTTTGACATTTCTTAAATTTTTTACAAAAATATAAAAAGAAAGTAATGTATTCAATATATTTGAGGACTTAACTATATTTGATTACTTAACCAACACATGGATATAAAAAAAGTTTACTTAGTTTTATTTGTTTTGTTATCTCAGGTAACATATTCACAAGATGGTATCCCTGTTTATTCCGATTACTTATCAGATAATTTATATTTATTACATCCTTCTATGGCAGGTGCAGCATCAAGTAATCAAATTAGATTGACAGCCAGAAAGCAATGGTTTGACCAAAATGAAGCACCAAATATGCAAACCTTAAATTTCAATGCTAGAATAGGAGAGAGATCAGGTTTAGGAGGTATATTTTTTAATGATAAGAATGGTTACCACTCTCAAACAGGAGCGTATCTTACCTATGCTCATCATATAATGTTCTCTAGATCTGAAGTAGATTTAAATCAGCTCTCTTTTGGTTTAAGTTTTGGCTTGATTCAGTCTAGGCTAGATGAAACCCAATTTGATCCATTAGATTTTGATCCAATAATCGCAGGAATAATTCAAAGCTCTTCATATTTTAATGTGGATGCAGGATTGTCTTATAATTTTTTAAATTTTTCAGGGCATTTTACTGTTAAAAATATAATATTTCAAAATAGGGAATTAAATTCTGCTGACTATGAATCCTCTAACCAGCGTAAATTTATTATATCTGGAGCTTATGCCTTTGCTAACTATGGATCTTCTTGGACCTACGAACCTTCATTAATGTATCAATTTCAAGAGAGAACAAAAGAACAAATAATTGATATCAACGGGAAAGTATATAGAGCAATGGACTTTGGGAAGTTATGGGGTGGATTATCTTATCGACGGAGTTTTGATGGAGCAGAGTATCTTAATGGAATGGAAGTTGAAAATCAAAAATTACAGTATCTAACTGCTATTCTTGGAGTTAGTTTTAATAAGTTTTTATTTGCTTACACTTATTCAAACCAAATGGGTAACATAAAGTTTAGCAATGGCTCTTTTCATCAAATAACATTAGGATTTGATTTCCTAAGTGGTCGTGAACCTTATGACTGTAATTGTCCTGCAATTAATTAATGGTGTCAGTTAAAATTACTATCAGCTATTCTTGTTAAAATTTTCTTGTTTCTATATAAATTTTTTCTAGATATTCTTTTAATAAAAGCTTTAAGGTTGTATCTGATGAGTTTGTAATAAATTGAAGGTCTGGTTGATTATTAGCCTTCTTTTGCAGTTTATTTTTTAATATTATACTTTTTGTTTGCCTAGCAACTGCTTCTCCAGAATCAATGATTTTTATGTTGTTGGGAAGTAATTTAGTCAACTGTGGAATTAAATATGGGTAATGGCTACATCCTAACACGAGGTGGTCTATATTATTTGCTAGCATTGGTTTAAGAAATTTTTCTAATAAGCTTGAGATTTCAGAACTTAACAAATCCCCCTTTTCAATTAAAGGCACTAACCCTTCGCCAATAACTTCTGTTATCATAATATCTTTGGTGAATTCCTCTGTGGCTAGTGAGAATAGTTCACTATTTAAAGTACCTTTTGTTGCAAGAATTCCAATACTCTTACTTTTTGATTGTAATGCTGCAGGTTTGATGGCAGGTTCGATTCCTATAAATGGAACTCTGAATCTTTCACGCAATACACTTATGGTATTCGTAGTGGCTGTATTGCAGGCAACAACAATTACCTTACAACCTTTTTTTAATAATAGTTCGGTATTCTTTACACTTAATGATATTATTTCTTCCCTTGACTTATAGCCATAAGGTGCATTCAGGCTATCGGCTAAATAAATAGTATTTTCATAAGGAAGTAATTGATGAATTTCCTTCCAAATTGAAGTACCACCAACCCCAGAATCAAATAAACCAATTGGATTGTTATTCATGTTATAAAAATAAAAAACTGTTCACCAAAAGGAGAACAGTTTTAATATTAATTTTTAAAATCAGAAATTAAATTCCTAGTTCTTTTTTTACGTCGACCAATAAGTCTTTACCCTCTGCCAAAAGTAATGTACTGCTGTCCATTACATATTGATATCCTTGAGCTCTTCCTACTTTTTGGATTGCAATTCTTGCTTTCTCTAAAATTGGAGCTATTAAATCCTCCTGTTTTTTCTGTAAATCTTCTAGAGCACCTTGTCTATAGGCATTTATATTAGTTTGCATTCCTTGAACCTCTTCAGCACGTTTTGCATTTTCTTCTGCAGTTTTACTTTCTGCTTCTACTTCATATTGTTTGATTTTAGTTTCAAACTCTCTTACTAATGTTTTTATTTCTGTATCGTATGTTTTTTGAAGTTTTTCTAATTGACTTTGTGCTTCTTTCATTTCTGGCATAGCTTCAGCTAGTGCTTGTGTATCAATGTGTGCAACTTTTGTTTGTGCATTCAAAAAGCCTGTAGCTCCTACTACTAGCATAATTGCTACGAATAATGATTTCATTTTTTTCATTGTAATTGTATTAAAAATTAAGTGTTATTTATTGTTTATTCTTAGTTTATTCCATTTTCTCCATCTCCTTCATTATTATTAGTTGGATTTGGATTTAACCTCATTTCTCTAGCGGCTAGTATAGAATCTCTCTTTCGTTGTCTTTCGTCAAGCAATTGTTGTTTTCTTGCTTCATATTCTATTCGTTTAGCTTCACGAATTGAATCTCGAACTCTTTTCCTTTCTTCCATTTCCTTCTCACGCGCATTTTTTTTATCTTCTATTGCTTTTTCTCTTTCAGAGATAGCGTTATCTTCTTCTAGGGTCAGATTTTCTTCACGTTCTAACTCTCTCTTTTCTTTTTTATTACTTATTTCTTTTCTTTTGGCTGAACGATTAATACTTCTTAAAACAATATCACTGATATCATGTCTATCTGCAGAAAATAACATAACGATATCAGCTGATTTATCAAAAATAAAGTCATATTTCTTGTTTTCTGCAATTTCTTGTACAATATTAAAAACTTGATCCTGGATTGGTTGCACTAACTGTTGTCTTTGTAAAAATAAATCTCCATTTGGACCAAAACGGTCTTGTTGGTATTTTATCATTTCGTCTTCTAATACTTTAATATCTTCTTCTCTTTCCTCAATTAATTCAGTAGTGAGTAACACTCTTTCAGTACTCAAATTAATCTTTAAAAGTTCTATTTGATCATTCTTTTTTTCGAGATCTTTTTTCCAACGTTGGACTTTTCCGTTTAATTGTGTAGAAGCTTCCTTATATTCAGGTACGTTTTCAAGAATATATTCCATATCAATATATCCAATTCGAACTCCTCTTTGCGCATTAGCTACAAAAGAAAAACACAAAAGAGTGAGAATAATAAATAGTAACTTTTTTGTTTTCATAATTGTTAGTTGTATGTTAAGAAAATATCGTGCCATTTTTAAAATTGTTGTCCAATAATAAAGTGGGTTTCCCAACCATTTGGTTGAAAACCACCTTGTATAGAATCGAATCCATAACCGAAATCGATTCCTAATAATCCAAATGCTGGCATAAATATACGCAATCCTAAGCCAGCAGACCTTTTTAATTGAAAAGGATTGTATTCTCTAAAATTATCATAAGCTGCTCCGCCCTCAATAAAGGTCAAAGCATATATGGACGCAAGCTGCTTTAATGTAATTGGATAACGTAGTTCAAGCGAAAATTTGTTATAAATAGCATTTCCATCTAATGTTGATAATGATTGATTAGGATATCCTCTTAAAGCAATAACTTCACGACCATCTAAACTGAAAGCACCTAATCCGTCACCTCCCAAGAAAAATCTTTCAAAAGGAGGAATTCCTCTATCTTGATTGTAGGCTCCTAAGAATCCAAATTCTGTACTTGGGCGTAAAACCATTTTTCCTACTAGCTGGGTATACCAAGTTCCTTTAAATTTTATTTTATAATACTCTAGCCATTTAAATTTTTGTTGATCTATTTCAGCTATTCTCTCAGTAGCACTTACAAAGTCAGGATCTGAAGGTTCTATTTCTTCTAGGCCTTGACGCTCATTGTCTAACGTTTTCCAATCGGTATCACTAAATGATGAATAAGGTAAAGTTAATTTAGCACTAATACTAAAATCTGAACCTGACATTGGAAAAATAGGGTTTGTTGCAGTATTATTTCTGCTAATTCCTATTGTGTAAGCTAAATTATTTGATTCACCATCTCCAAAAGTAAATAAACCGGTATTGTAATTTTTTAGGTTATAGTGTTGAAAACTTAGAGAATGAGATAGTGTAAAATAATCATCAGGCCACTTTAACCTTTTTGCAAGACCGATTGCTCCACCTGTAATTAAAAAACGTCTAGATTTATCAACGTCCCTTCTTCTGGGGTCGAAGAAATATTGAACGGTATGAGAAAAAGAGGTACTTAATTGAATTGGTTTTTTTCCACCCAACCAAGGCTCAACTAAAGAGAGACTATAAGTTTGGTAAAAAGAACTTCCTTGTGCTCTTATTGATAATTTTTGACCATCACCCATTGGTAGCGGATGATAAGCTTCTTTGTTGAAAATATTTCTAACAGAGAAATTGTTAAATGAAAGTCCTAGAGTACCTACAAAACCGCCTCCACCATATCCTCCTTGTAATTCTATTTGACTAGATCCTTTTTCAACTACAGAATACTCCATATCTAAAGTACCATTATTTGGATCTACATTTTTAAAATTTGGCGAAATTTGTTCTGCATCAAAATATCCTAGTTGTCCAAGTTCTCTGATGGTTCTTACCACATTACGTTTGCTGTATTTTTGACCCGGACGAGTTCTTATTTCTCTATAAATAACGTGGTCATTGGTTTTGTCGTTTCCTACAACAGTTATATGATCAAAATAAGCAATCTTACCTTCATGAATACGAACTTCAAAATCGATTGTATCGTTTTTAACAGCAACTTCAACTGGATTGATACGTGAAAATAAATAACCATTATTTTGATAGAGGTTGGTTAAGTCATTTGCTTCAGGATCTTCCACATTTTCAATTCTTTCTTGTAATAAAATACCGTTGTAGGTATTTCCTTCGCGAATTCCTAGAACGCTTCGCAGCTGTCTGTTGGTATAAACGCTATTTCCAATAAAATTGATCTCTCCAAAATAATATTTTCTACCTTCTTCTACATTAATTTTTAGGGTAATGTTTTTATTATCTTCTTCTATAATGGTATCACTTAAAATTCGGGCATCTCTAAATCCATTTGATCTAAATTTAGTGAGCATCGACTCCTTATCAGCTTCAAAACTATTATTTGTGAATTTTGACCTTTTCCAAAAACGAAAAAATGATTTCTCTTTTGTATCTTTCATGGAGGCTTTCAATTTATTGTCACTAAGTTCTCCATTTCCTTTGATCTCAATAGAAGAAATTTTCACTTTTTTGTTTCTGTTGATATTTACCGTCAAATGTTTTGAAAACTCTACACCTAAAGAGTCTATAAAAGGTTTCGTGGTTATTTCTACTTCGGTATTAAAAAATCCATCTTCACGATATTTCTTTTTAATATAGTTTTTTGTTGTAGTGAGTAGGTTTTTAGTAATTTTTACTCCAGGTTTTAAATTATTATCTTTAATGATATCTTTCTGTTTTCCTTTTTTAATACCAACAATAGTGACATCTTTAATTTTTGGAAGCTCAACGATATTTAATTCAAGATCTACTTTATCTCCAACAATGTTTGTAATGTAAAATGCAATATCACTGAATAGTCCTTGATCCCATAATTTTTTAGTAATCTCACTAAGCTTTTCTCCTGGAATGTAGATACGATCTCCAACTTTTAACCCTGTAAATGCGATAACTGTTTTTTTATTAAAACTCTGTTCGCCAGAAACCGTCAAAGAATTAATAGTATATTTTTTATTTCCTTGAAGCGGAGATCGCTGTGCAAATAGTGAAAAAGTAGATATTATTGTAAAAAATATAATACAAAAAATATTTCTGTAGGCGTTTATTTGAGCACTATTATTTAAGTTGATCACTTGTCTTTCCAAATCTTCGTTCTCTATTTTGATAATTCAATATTGCCTCAAAAAGGTTTTCTTTATTAAAATCTGGCCAAAGTGTGTCCGAAAAGAACAATTCAGCGTAAGCAATTTCCCAAAGTAAAAAATTACTTATACGTTGTTCACCGCTGGTTCGTATTAGTAAATCTACGTCTGGCAAATAATGATCGTAAAGATGATTATTAATTACCGATTTGTTAATATTCTCGGGCGAAATTAGGTTTTTTTTAACTTTAAGACTAATCTCTATTATAGTTTTTATTAATTCTTCTCGAGATCCGTAACTTAAAGCGAGTGTTAAAGTTAATCTATTATTATTTTTAGTTTTTTCAATAACATCTTTAAGCTCTTTAGCTACTTTAATTGGGAGAGAATTTAAGTTTCCAATTGTCGAAAGTTTAATATTGTTTTTTTGAAGTGTTTTTACCTCTTTTTTTAATGAGGATATCAATAATTTCATCAATAATTCGACTTCTAACTTTGGTCGGTTCCAATTCTCAGTCGAAAATGCATATAAGGTTAAGTATTTGATATTAATTTTTGCGCAAGTTTCAACTATTTCTTTGACAGTTTTTGCCCCATTTTGATGCCCAATATTTCTCAACAATCCTTTGTTTGTTGCCCATCGCCCATTACCATCCATAATGATAGCAATGTGATTGGGTAATTCGTCAATATTTAGTTCACTTAAAAGACTCATTTAAAAATTGCAATAACAGGGTTTTCTTCCAAACGTGAAAGTTAAAGTAATTCCAGTAAATACGTACCAGTCATTGTTATTTATATTTCCAAAACTTACATCATCTTGATTCTCACTAGCTTTCTTAGGATTGCTGCCGTCAAGATTATCTGTAAACGTATATCGAGCTCCAATTTCAGCTGCAAGCACAAAGTTTTGCCCAAGAGTAGTTTTGTAACCTACAACCATTGGAATTGCCAGGGTACTTGCATTACCATCTTTAATTATTAGATCATTATTATTTTTTATGAGCGAATTATAGCCAAGGTAAGAGATACCAGTGAATAAATAGGGTGTTTGTGCTGCCTGTCCACTATACATACTAAACTCCCAAAAAGTATATTCCAATCCAACAGTCACTTCATTTAGACTGTTTTCAAATTTATAGCCTCGTTCTTTTCTTCTGGGATCTTTAGATTGATTATCGTCTCCTTCAATTTTACCAAATAAAATAGTACCCCTAAATGAATGTCTTGGACTTCGGTTCCATTTAAAAATACCCCCAAAAACAGATGTTTTAGGTGCAATAAATGTTGTTTTTCCTACATCACCAATATAATTAGCTGCTCCCAGAAAACCACCAATTTCGTAGGTCTGAGAACTCATAACAACTGGCATGAATATGAAAAAAAATAAAAATGTATAAAACCTCATAAGTCTAAAAAGTCTGCAAATATAATAATAAACTTTTCATCTAATAACACTCAAGTTAAGACTATCAATTATAAACAATAAATAAATGATTTTATTGTTTAATTTCTCTTGTCTTCACCCCATAATAATTTTCTTCGGAGCGTTTTAATGAAACTGTCTTCAGAAAGTTGAACTAATTTTATTTGGAAAGGTGCTTTTTTTACAGTGATTAGAGTTTCATTTTTTAGGGTAGCTATTCTTGAGTCTAACGAGACCAGATGTGATTTCCCACGCCCAGACACTTTGAGGTTTATAATACTATTATCAGGGACCACAAGTGGTCTTGCATTTAAGTTGTGTGGAGCAATAGGCGTAATGACAATACTGTTTGTATTTGGGTCTAAAACGGGACCGCCACAACTTAAAGAATAACCTGTTGAACCTGTTGGTGTTGATATGATTAAACCGTCGGACCAGTAGGATGTTAAGTGTTTATTATTTACCATGGTCTCTACCTTAATCATGGAGGTCGTATTTTTTCGATTTACTGCAATTTCATTCAAGGCAAAATTTAGTGGTAAATTTTCTTTGTTGTTTGGAGAGGTGTAAATAGATAGTAAACTGCGTTCTGATAGAATATAATTTCCATTTAAAATTTGATGTAAACTTTCGGTTATTTTTTCTTTTTGAATAGTCGCTAAAAAACCAAGTCTTCCTGTATTAATTCCAATAATTGGAATCCCCAATTCTTTAACATAGCTTATAGATTTTAGAATAGTTCCATCTCCCCCAATACTTAGAAAAAAATCATAACTGTCATCAATTTCTTTAAAAGATGAAACTTTTGAATAATTCTTAGAGATATCTTTGTGTTTTTGAATACTTTTTAAAAAAGCATCTTCAACTACAATATCAATGTTTTTATCTTGTAAAACATCTAAAATACACTGGATATAGACTTCAGAGTCCTTATGATAAAATTGACCGTAAACCCCTATCTTCATGATTATATATTAAGATATTTATCTAAGTAATTAGATCGATCTTTTAAATCTTCAATAAAACGATCTTCTTCATGGCTGGAAACTACATAATAGTTGTAACGCCGAAATGTTTGAACAATTGCATTCATGCCCGTATGCCCAATCTTTATAGTTAATTGCACTGTATTACTGTTTAATTTAGAAATAAAAACTCCTAATATTTTTGCGTTATTAGACTCTATGATCTGACAAATTTCACTGAAAGAGTAATCTTTTTGGTCTTTTTCAATAACAATTATCCCACCTGCCTCATTCAAAAAGGGTGTGCCATTGAATAAAGACATAATATCACTTAGCTCGTAATAGCCAATATATTCATTATCGTCCGAAAGAATAGGCATGATATTAGTATTATACAAAGCAAATGCCTCTAAAACATCTAACCAGTTTGTTTTTTTTCTAACAAAAAAAGACTCTAATGCATACAAATAATCTTTTAGTTGTTCTGTACCATCAAAACAATGAGCATCATTTTCAGAAATACACCCTATATAAGTACCTTCCTTTTTTACGGGTATGTGAGAGTAGGTAAGTTGGTTAAATATACTTTGAACCTCTAAAATATTTGCGTTTATGTTAAAAGGTGCAATGTCATTAATTATATATTCTTGTGTATTCACAATTATAATTTTTTTGCAAATTACTTAAAAAATAGCTTTAAATACCTAGTTCAAATTGTATTTTTGCGTTTCAAAAAGAGGAATATGACAAAATTAAGTGTCAATATAAATAAAATTGCAACCCTAAGAAACTCTAGAGGTGGTCAATTTCCTAGCGTCTTGCAAGCCGCTATTGATGTTCAAAAATTTGGAGCAGATGGAGTTACTATTCATCCAAGGCCTGACGAACGTCATATTAGATATCAAGATGCTTATGACATTCAATCTATTATAAAAACAGAGTTCAATATTGAAGGAAACCCAATAGAATCCTTCTTAAAAATGGTTGTTGACATAAAACCCACTCAAGTCACTTTAGTTCCTGATGCTATAGATGCCTTAACATCAAATGCTGGATGGAATACTATAAAACACAGAAGTTACCTAAGAGAAATTATTTCAGAATTTAAAAAACAGGGAATTCGTACTTCTATATTTGTAGATCCCAACCTAGAAATGGTTGAGGGCGCTGCTGCTACAGGGACTGATCGAATTGAATTGTATACCGAAGATTTTGCAGCGCAATATAATTTGGGAAATAAAAAAGCTATAGAACCTTATACAAAATGTGCTTTAAAGGCAACTGAATTGGGGTTAGGCATAAATGCTGGTCACGATTTGTCTCTAGAGAATATTGGATTTTTTAAAGAAAACGTTCCTAATTTATTAGAGGTATCCATAGGACATGCTTTAATTTGTGAATCAATTTATATGGGAATAGAAAATGTAATTGGGCAATATTTACAAAAATTGAAATAATGCAATTACATTCCAATATTATAGGTACTGGTAAACCATTCATTATTCTCCATGGTTTCTTAGGAATGGGGGATAATTGGAAAAGTCTTGGAAAACGTTTTGCAGAACAAGGTTATCAAGTTCATTTAATAGATCAACGCAACCATGGGCGAAGTTTTCATAGTGAATCTTTTAATTATGGTGTTTTATCAGATGATTTAAAAAAATACTGTGATGTTCATCAGTTAGAAGATATCGTTTTACTGGGTCATTCGATGGGTGGCAAAACAGCTATGCGTTTCGCGGTAACTTATCCTGAGATGATATCTAAATTAATTATTGCTGATATATCGCCTAAAGAATATCCTTTGCATCACCAAGATATATTAAAAGCGTTATCTTCTCTAGATTTTAACAAGATAGATACCAGAAAAAAGGCAGATGAAGTGATTTCTGCCTACATCAAATCCCCTGGCATACGTCAATTCTTACTAAAAAATTTATTTTGGGTTGAAAAGGGCAAATTAGGACTACGACTTAATCTTTCGGTTTTAGTCCGGCATGCTAAAGAAGTAGGGATGGCCCTCCAAGAAAATGCTGTTTTCACTAAACAAACATTGTTTTTAAAAGGAGATCGTTCTAACTATATTGAAATTCATGATGAATTTTTAATCAAAAAACAGTTTCCAAATTTTGAAATAATCACCATACAAAATGCAGGACATTGGCTGCATGCAGAAAATCCTACTGATTTTTGTAAAGAAGTATTAAATTTTATAAATTAGAGCTTAGGTTTTCCTTTTTTTAATTTTTTTATGAAATGGTTCTTAAAATTATTACTATCAGCATTGTCAGTATTATTACTTGCAAATATTCTGCCTGGCATTGATGTTAAAAGCTACACTTATGCTATTTGGGTGGCTCTTGTAATCGGTGTCCTAAATGCTATTTTACGTCCTATTCTAATTTTCTTGACTCTTCCCGCAACTCTTGTTACCCTTGGCATGTTTTTATTTGTGATCAATGCTTGTATTATACTGATTGCTTCTAATTTTTTAAGTGGATTCATGGTAACCTCATTTTGGTGGGCGCTATTATTTAGTATAATGCTCACCTTTCTACAATCTTTGTTGCATTCCGTCTTAAAAGAAGACAATCAAAGCTAACAATCTATTCTTAAAATACTTGTATCAAGGTTTTTCGTTTTGTACTTTTGCACTCCCAAAAATAAAGGGGGTAAAATTTTACAGATAATGGAAATTACAAAAAAAGACATCGATAGTTTAAATGCAGTGGTTACTGTAGAAGTTAAAGCTGAAGATTACTCAGATAAAGTTCAGAAAATATTAAACAATTATAGAAAAACTGCAAACATACCGGGTTTTAGAAAAGGACACGTTCCTATGGGAATGGTTAAAAAGCAATATGGTAAAGCGGTTTTAGTAGAGGAAGTAAATAAAATCCTCCAAGATGCACTACATAATTATTTAACTGAAGAAAAGTTAGATGTATTAGGAAATCCTTTACCTAAAAATGATACTGAAATAGATTGGGACGCAAAAGACTTTACATTTGATTTTGAATTAGGGCTTTCACCTAAGTTTGATGTAGATGTTGTGGGTAAAAAAGCGATTACGCATTATCATATCGAAGCGGATGATAAGATGGTAAACGACCAAATAACTTCTATCCGTAAACAATATGGAAAATTGATTTCAAAAAACGAAGTTGAAAAAGGAGATGAAATTACAGGTACTTTTACCAATGAAGAAAAAGAAATTAATAAAGACACCACTTTTTCTTTAGATGCAATTAAAGGCAAAACTCAATTAAAAAAAATAATAGGGGCTAAGGTTGGTGATACATTGAGTCTAAAAACAAAAAACCTTTTCGCAAATGACCATCAAAATCAAACTTATTTAGGGGTAT
>SGZH01000040.1 GCA_004214175.1 Flavobacteriales bacterium
TAAAACAAATACCCAAATTATAAGTGATGATCAATTAATCGATAGTGATGATGATAAAGAGATCGCTATGATAGTTGAAGAAACTTCTGAGGAAGTAATAATTGAAAAAAACTTAAGTGATAAGCTTGTTAGCGATTTCGGAGAGTTTGATCCAAAATTAGAATTAAGTAAATATAAGTTCCCAACTATTGAATTACTTAAAGAATACCCCAATAATTCGGGCATAACAATTAATCAAGAAGAGCTTGAAGAAAATAAAAATAAAATTGTAAGCACCCTCAATAACTACAAAATAGGTATTGCTAGCATAAAAGCCACCGTAGGTCCAACTGTAACCCTCTACGAAATTGTCCCAGAGGCTGGAATTAGAATTTCAAAAATTAAAAACCTTGAAGATGATATAGCACTCTCACTTTCTGCATTAGGTATAAGAATTATTGCTCCTATCCCAGGTAGAGGCACTATTGGTATAGAAGTTCCTAATAAAAATCCTAGTATTGTTTCGATGCGATCAGTTATTGCTTCACCAAAATTTCAAAATGCCGAAATGGAACTTCCAATTGCCTTTGGAAAAACTATTAGCAACGAAACTTTTGTAGTGGATTTAGCTAAAATGCCTCATCTATTAATGGCAGGAGCTACTGGACAAGGAAAATCTGTTGGTCTAAATGCAGTTTTATCATCTTTACTCTATAAAAAACATCCTGCAGAAGTAAAGTTTGTATTGGTAGATCCTAAGAAAGTAGAACTTACCTTATTTAATAAAATTGAAAGACATTTTTTAGCAAAACTTCCAGATACCGAAGAGGCCATCATAACTGATACCACAAAGGTGGTAAATACTTTAAATTCATTATGTATTGAAATGGATGATCGTTATGATTTACTCAAGGATGCAATGGTTCGGAATATAAAAGAATATAATACAAAATTCAAAACTCGTAAATTAAACCCAAACGATGGACATCGTTTTTTACCATATATAGTTTTAGTAATTGATGAGTTTGCGGATTTAATTATGACAGCTGGAAAAGAGGTAGAAACTCCTATTGCTCGTTTAGCTCAACTAGCCAGAGCTATTGGAATTCATCTAATTGTAGCTACTCAAAGGCCTTCTGTAAATGTAATAACAGGTATTATTAAAGCAAATTTTCCGGCAAGAATCGCTTTTAGGGTTACCAGTAAAATTGATTCTAGAACAATCCTAGATAATTCAGGAGCAGACCAATTGATAGGTCGTGGAGATATGTTATACACTCAGGGAAACGATTTAATTAGACTTCAGTGTGCGTTTGTAGATACTCCAGAAGTCGCAGATATAACAGATTATATCGGTTCACAAAAAGCATATTCAGACGCTTATTTATTACCAGAATATGTAGGTGAAGAAGGAGGTGGCACTACTATTGATAATGATATTAGCGAACGAGATAAATTATTTAGAGAAGCTGCAGAGGTTCTTGTTATTGCACAACAAGGAAGCACCTCATTATTACAAAGAAAACTGAAACTAGGTTACAACCGAGCAGGGCGTATCATTGATCAATTAGAGGCCTCTGGAATCGTAGGTCCTTTTGAGGGAAGTAAAGCAAGACAAGTACTTATATTGAATCTAGAAGCACTAAATCAACATTTAGAAAATGAAATCAATGAACTTTAAAACAAAAATTGTAGTCTCAATTTTTTCAATTCTTTTAACGATTAGTAGCTTAAAGGCTCAAAATGTACAATCATTACTGAGTGAGGTATCAAACAAAGTTAAAAATTACGAAAACATTCAGATAGACTTTAAATATAGCCTTGAAAATACAAGAGAAAATGTAAAACAAGATACTAAGGCTAATATCACATTGAAAGGTGATAATTATGTTCTTAATATGTTAGGTGTTACTAGAATGTTTGATGGAAAAACTATTTATACGATAGTGCCAGAGGATGAAGAAGTAACAATTTCTGACTTTAGTAAAGAAGAAGATAAAAGTATTTCAGTCTCAGATATGCTTACATTTTATGAAAATGGATATAACTATAAAATGGATATACAACAAAATATTAGAGGAAGAAAAATTCAATTTATAAAATTAAGTCCTATTGATTCTAAAGCAGAAATAAAAAATATTTTACTAGGAATAGATATGCAAACAAAACATATTTATAAATTAATTCAAATCGATTCTTCAGGAACTAGTTATACCATAACTGTTAATTCTTTTAAAACTAACCAATCTATTTCTCAGAATTTATTCATATTTGATGAAGAAAAATATACCAATCAAGGATATTACATTAACAAATTGGAATAAACGTAAATGAAGACATTAGACCGTTATATTTTATCTGCATATACGAAGACGTTTTTTAGCGTCTTTATTATTTTGATGTTTATTTTTATTCTTCAAAGTATTTGGCTTTATATTTCAGAGTTAGCTGGTAGAGGATTGGACTTATTAATTATTTTTAAATTTTTGTGGTATGTATCCCCAAGACTTATACCTCTAGTATTACCCCTTACCATACTAGTTACCTCGTTAATGGTCTTTGGAAATTTTTCTGAGAATTATGAATTTGCAGCCATGAAATCTTCAGGAATTTCTTTACAACGAGCAATGAAAAGTCTAACTTTTTTTATTGTCCTTTTGAGTGTGTTTGTTTTTTTCTTTGCTAATAATGTTATCCCCTATTCAGAATATCGATGGTTAAATTTGAGAAGGAATATTCAACAATTTAAACCAGCTATGGCAATTGCAGAAGGACAGTTTAGTCAAATTGGAGATGATTTTAATATAAAGGTAAAAAATAAAAGTGGAGAAAATGATCGATTTTTAGAGGAGGTAGTAATTCATAAAAAAGAAGCCAATCGTATTAGCGGAAACCATACTGTTATTATAGCTAACAACGGAGAATTAACTTCTGAAGAGGGTAGTAATACCCTTTCCTTAGTTTTAAATAATGGAAACTATTATAATGAAATTTTCACTAAAGATCCCATGAGAAAAGTTCGTCAAGAATTTGTTAGAAGTTCATTTGAAGAATATATAATTAATATCGATCTGACTGAATTCAATAATAAAGACATAGATAAAGAAAATAAGCTAAACAATCAAAATATGTATAACGTCAAGGAATTAAGAGCAGAGATTGACTCTCAATCACAACGATATACCAAGACAATAAAAGCATTTTCAAATAGTATGTATTTTAGAACAGGTATGACAAAATTTACCCGAAATAATAAAGTGAAAAGAAGTATTTCTTCACTAAATGACACCATTTCCTTTCAACCAAATGATACGCTTTTAAATATATTTAATGCTAAACATCAAAAGGACATTGTAAAAATGGCTTTAAACAATGTGAAAAGTTCCTTACAAGCTGTAAATTCAAAAAATAAAGAATATACCAAAAAAGAAAAGCAATTAAATAAATATGAAATAGCTCTTAATGAAAAATATGCTTTAGCTGCCGCCTGTATCATCCTATTTTTTGTGGGCGCTCCCCTTGGAGCTATTATTAGGAAAGGTGGAATGGGTTTACCAATGGTAATCGCTATTGTATTATTCCTAACCTATCATTTTATTGGAATTTTTGCAAAAAATAGTGCTGAAGACGGTACATTACATCCTGTAATTGGTTCCTGGCTAAATACGCTTATTATGCTTCCTTTAGGAATATGGCTAACCTACAGAGCAACAACAGATCAAGGCATCCTTACTTTTGACGGTATTAACACACTATTTTCTAAGCTATTTAAAAAGAAAAAAAAATAATAATTATTAAGAATCAATATCTTTGTAATGATTAAAAATTAAAAATGACAACTACTAAAAACGGATCAAGCGTAAAACTCAATACAATTTCCGAAGCAATCGCAGATATAAAAAAAGGAAAGGTAGTTATTGTTGTTGATGATGAAAACAGAGAAAATGAAGGAGATTTTATTGCTGCTGCAGAAATGGCTACTCCTGAAATGATTAATTTTATGGCAACCCACGGTAGAGGTCTAATTTGTGCCCCACTAACTGAAGAACGATGTGAAGATCTAGGCTTAAGCATGATGGTAAAAAATAATACCGTATTACACAACACACAATTTACGGTTTCTGTAGATTTAATAGGTCATGGTTGTACAACTGGAATCTCTGTACATGACCGTTCGAAAACAATAAAAGCGCTTGTCGATAAAAAAACTAAGATCCATGATTTGGGTAGACCGGGACATATATTCCCACTTAGAGCAAAAGAAGGCGGTGTTTTAAGAAGAACTGGCCATACAGAAGCTTCTATTGACCTTGCTCGTCTTGCTGGTTTACAACCAGCAGGAATTTTAGTTGAAATTCTAAACGAAGATGGAACTATGGCTCGATTGCCAGAATTAATAAAAGTTGCTAAAAAATTTGATTTAAAACTAATATCAATTGAAGATTTAGTTGCTTACCGAATGGAACATGATTCTCTGATAAATAAAAAAGAAGATTTTAAAATTAATACAAAATATGGCAGTTTTAGGTTAAGAGCATATCAACAAACAACCAATGATCAAATACATATAGCTTTAACAAAAGGTCAATGGCACGATCAAGATCCTATATTAGTAAAAGTGAATTCCACATTAATTAATAATGATATACTTGGAACATTAACAAATAACGCTGATAAAAAAATTGATGATATGTTCTCTGTTTTCAATAAGGAAGGTAAAGGAGCTATTGTTTTTATTAATCAGCAAAGTCAATCTCTAAATCTACTTTCTAGATTAAATACCTTAAAGGAAGCTCAATCTGATAATGATGTTGCAAAAGCACCAAGAATCGTAATGGATTCCAAAGATTTTGGAATTGGTGCTCAAATTTTACACGATCTAGGAATTCGAAAAATACGACTGGTATCTAATTCAAAAAATATTAAAAAAAGAGTTGGAATGATAGGTTATGGACTTGAAATCACCGAATATGTAAATTATTAGGTATCGATAACAAAAAAGGCCCACTTTATAGTGAGTTTTTATATTAAACTGTATTTTTATAGTATGGCAGCTATTGCAGCTCTGATTTTTTCAGCTCTCAGAATCACTTCCTCCTCGGACCATCCAACTTTTACTAGCGATGATATTGTTCTACTCATGATGGCATCACTTTTCGAAAAATCAGTATTATTTAATTTTTGTAGTTGGTGTCTAACAGAACCCGTTAAAGCTCCCAAAGATTTAACATTTCGTAGATGTTCCCATCCATTTATATAATGCCAATTGTTAGTATACCAGTAAAAATTAGCATCAACCCCATGATCCGAAAGACTTTTGTGGGCTTTTTTAGTTAATTCTTCATTTGGCAAAAAGAAATTCACAAAAGAGTAATTCTCTTCTCCACCCTCAGGCACCGTTCTGAAGGTAATCTCTTCAATACTAGATAATGCATTTCTAACAATAGTGTAATTTCTTTTTTGAATTGATAAAATAGTATCAAATTTTGTCAATTGTCCTAGGCCTACTGCAGCATTTAACTCGGATATTCGGTAATTATAACCTAAAACGGGATGAGTTTCCGCACCACGATCTTTTCCAATATGGTCGTGACCATGATCTTGATATTGATCTGCATTTATATAATACTGTTTATTGTTAGTAACAACAGCTCCCCCTTCACCGCAAGTAATCATTTTTACAAAGTCAAACGAAAAACATCCTAAATCTCCAATACTTCCAAGTGGTTTACCCTTATAGGTTCCTCCTATGGCTTGACAGGCATCCTCCAATAACAATAAATTGTATTGATCACACAATGCTCTTAAAGCGTCAAGATTGGCCATAGAACCACACATATGTACAGGCATGATGCACTTTGTTTTAGAGGTAATAGCCTTTTCAACCGAAACAGGGTCTAAGGTTAAAGTACTATCAATATCTACTAAGACAGGGACTGCTCCTGAAGCTAAAATTGACTCAAAACTTGCTACAAATGTAAAAGAAGGCATGATTACTTCATCGCCTGCTCCAATACCTGCAGATGCTAGAGCTACTGTTAGTGCAGCAGTTCCACTTGAAACTAACTGACAGTAGTCCACTCCCATTTTGGTTGCAAATTCGATTTCAAATTCTTTAGCTTTCCAATGGTCATTTCTCATTCCATCGAAACCATAACGCATTAAAATTCCACTTTCTAGAACGTCGTTTACATTTTTGCGCTCTTCGTCGCCAAACATTTCAAATCCAGGCATAGTATTTTGTTTTTATATTAAATTGGTTACAAAGATAATAGTTGCATATGAAAAAAATATAATCCTAATTAATATTATTCTATGTCTATAACAATTTCTTCAACACCTCTTCTTACTTTCTTTAATTTTGAAAATGTATCATCATCGGAACGATGGCCAACAGCCATTACTAAAACAGATTTCAAACCTTTATCTGTTAAATTTAAATATGCATCATATCGTTCCGGTTGAAACCCTTCAATAGGACATGCATCAATCTCCTCTAAAGCGCAGACTGTAAGCAAATTTCCCAGTGTCAAATAAGCTTGCTTAGAAGCCCATATTTGTATCTCCTCATCTGTTTTTTTTGAAAAATCATTAATTAAATAATCTTCAAATGATTTTAAGATTTCACGAGAAGTATTTCTTGTTTTATTTACTAAATCAAAATAATTTTGAATAAAATTAGCATCAATTTTATTTTCAATACAAATCACAAAAATATGCGATGCATTTCCCACTTGCTCTTGATTATATGATAATGGAACTAAATCTTTAATTGTATCTGGATTACTAATAACTGCCAATTTTAGGGGTTGTAACCCATACGAAGTGGCTGTTAAGTTAAAAGCTTCTTTGAGAATGTTTATTTTTTTTTGTGATACTTTTTTTGTGGTATCAAATTTCTTGGTGGCGTATCGCCATTCTAATTGTTTTAATATATCAGAACTCATAATTGATTACATTTGTTTAGACAAAAATAAACATTGTTTTTTAAGTGATTTTCTTTTTACTATCAATACATTAAATACAACTATGAAAAATATACATACTCTAATAAAAAATAGCGAGACACGACTTTTTAAAGCAGTATTCCCTAACACTACCAACCATTATGGCACTTTATTTGGAGGAACTGCATTGCAACTTATGGATGAAGTTTCTTTTATTTGTGCTACCAGATTTAGTCGTAAGAAAGTAGTGACTGTCTCTTCAGATAAAGTAGATTTCGCTAAATCAATTCCTGAGGGGACTATTGTTGAACTAGTAGCTTCTATTAAGTCGGTCGGAAAAACTAGTTGTGTGGTTAATGTTGATATATTTATGGAGGAGATGTATAGTAAAAAACGTGATAAAGTTGTAAGTGGGTCTTTCACATTTGTAGCCATCAATGATCAAAAAAAACCAATACCAATTATAGATATTTAATAATATTTTTTCTTTAACCAAAAAGCAACTTTTACTAATAATATAAGGGCTGGAACCTCAACCAAAGGACCAATAACTCCAGCAAAAGCCTGTCCAGAATTCAATCCAAATATAGCGATAGAAACTGCAATGGCTAGTTCAAAATTATTACCTGCAGCTGTAAATGATATCGCTGCATTTTTATCGTAACTAGCACCTAGGGATTTACTAGTAAAAAAACTTATAAAAAACATGATAATAAAATAAATTAACAAGGGTATAGCAATGATTAAAACATCCATCGGTATTTTAACAATTAGCTCTCCTTTTAACGAAAACATGATAATAATAGTAAATAATAGAGCTATTAACGTTAGCGGAGATATCTTTGGTAGAAATATTTCAGTATACCATTTTTCTCCTTTTATTTTTACTAAAAACAACCTACTTATTATACCCAGTAAAAACGGAATCCCCAAATAAATAAGTACACTTTCAGCAATAACCTCAATAGAAATATCTATAATGGCTCCATTAAAACCAAAATAAGGGGGGAGTATTGTTATAAATAACCAAGCATAAAAACTATATCCAAATACTTGAAATATACTATTTAGAGCAACCAATCCAGCTCCATATTCTGCACTTCCCTCTGCTAAGTCATTCCAAACTAGCACCATTGCAATACATCGAGCCAATCCAATAAGTATTAAACCGACCATATATTCTGGATAGTCTTGTAAAAAGATTAAGGCTAAAACAAACATTAATAGAGGTCCAACAATCCAATTCAGCAAAAGTGAAATAGAAAGTACTTTTATATTTTTAAAAACTTTAGGCAATAAGGCATAATTAACTTTTGCTAAGGGAGGATACATCATCAGGATTAATCCAATAGCTATAGGGATATTAGTAGTTCCACTATTAAATTGATCTATATAGTCTGGAAATGACGGTATAAAGTAACCGATACCTACTCCTAAAGCCATAGCGATAAAAATCCATAAGGTTAAATTACTATCTAAAAAATTAAGTTTCTTTTTCATGGTATTATTTAATATTCGAAAAAATATATTTCATTTCGGTAGCTATTTGTATACTTCTTTCTTTATACATTTTTTTTTCTAAAATTGAATTGTCATAAAGTTTAGGATCTTCATACATCACCGAGATTCTCTTTTCAGCTCCTGGTATAAAAGGACAATTTTCATCAGCATGGGAACAGGTCATAATCACAGCAAAATTAGTTACTGGATTCACTTTATGATCGTAAACTTTAGAAAAAGTATTTATTGGTTTTTCTATATTTGAAAAGAAAACTTCATACTTTTTATTTGACTCCTCTTTTGTAGTTTTAAAAATAAAACCTTGATCTTCAAGAGTATCTTTTACAGTCCGATATAGTTTTGTTGCTTCTGTTCCTCCAGAATAGCAAACCACCTTAGACACATTAAAAAACCCGGCACAAGTTTGAGCCCAAATCTGAGCTAAATGACTTCTCCTAGAATTGTGCGTGCAAACAAAATTTAATTGTATTGCTTCATTCAATTTTTTTTTATTTTGGATATAACTAATTAAGGGATCTAACAATATCTTTCTATTTTCTGTTACAGAATTGATATTAAATCCCTCTATAGCGTCTATAACTTTATCGAATAACATGATGTAAAATTAAAAAATAAAATTATTAAATTTATTATTTAAATTTTAAATAAATATTAAGATAAAATTATAGTATTTAATCCGTTATTGCACTGTGAATAAAATTCCAAATTAATTGATGAAAAAAATCATTTTTCTTGCCTTCTTGATGAGCTCAATAGTCTCAGCTCAAGAGACATTTACTATAAACGGGATTGTGGAGGAAGCTGCCAATGGAGAAACTGCATTTGGGGCTTCTGTTTATCTTAGAGGTACCTCGATTGGAGGTATGACAAACGAATATGGTTTTTATTCAATTTCAGCCCCAAAAGGATCCTATACCCTTGTAGTTTCATACATCGGTTTTCAAGACATCAATAAAGAAGTGTTGCTCGATCAAAATCAAAAAATAAATTTTAAACTAGAAGAGTCCTCCATGCAATTAGACGAGGTCATCATCAATGTAGATGAATCTGATAAGCTTAGTATTCGAGATCCACAAATGAGTGTCACTAAAGTAAAAATTAACACGATAAAAAAAATACCGGTCGTTTTAGGGGAGATCGATATTATAAAATCGATTCAACTTTTACCAGGAGTTACTAATAATGGTGAAGGTTCGGGAGGTTTTAATGTTCGTGGTGGTGCTGTCGATCAAAATTTAGTATTACTAGATGAAGCAATTATTTACAACACTTCGCACTTATTAGGTTTTTTCTCTGTCTTTAATGCCGATGCCATAAAAGATATCAAACTCTATAAGGGCGGCATCCCAGCAAAATTTGGTGGTAGAGTTTCCTCAGTGTTGGATGTAAGGCAAAAAGATGGAAATAATCAAGAGTTTCATTTAACCGGTGGCCTTGGTACCATATCGAGCAGATTGGCTGCAGAAGGTCCCTTGTTTAATGAAAAAGGATCTTTTCTAGTTGCTAGTAGAGGGTCTTACGCACATTTAATTTTAAAAGCAGCAGGAGAAAAAAACAGTGCCAGTTTTTATGATATTAATCTAAAGGCAAACTACAATTTAGATGAAAACAACAAATTGTATCTATCAGGTTATTTAGGTAGAGACAATTTTAATTTTGAAGGAGGCTTTAGTAATGGCTACGGTAACCTTTCGGGGAATCTTAGATGGAATCATATCTACAACGATAAATTATTCTCAAATTTATCGACTATTTATAGTAAGTACAATTATGATTTAACATTAAACATCTTTGAATTTGATTGGAAATCCGCTATTAACAATTTCAATCTCAAGTATGATTTTAAATATTATGCGAGTGATACCTTTAAATTAGATTTTGGTCTTACTGGGATTTACTACAATTTTAATCCAGGGGTCATTAGACCTACCACCGAAACATCTGCTATTAACTATTTTCAGCTGGATACTAAAAAAGCATTAGAAACTGGTGTGTATATTAATGCAGAGCATCGATTAACAGAAAAATTAACCGCTCAATATGGAATCCGTTTTAGTTCTTTTTTAAGGTTAGGAGATCAAGCTATTGTAACTTATGAAAACAACCAACCGGTGGTTTACAACCAGGAGTTAGGAATCTATGAGTCGGGCACTCCCACAGGAGAAACTTCTTACAACAGCAATGAAACTATTGAAACATTTGGTAATTTAGAACCTCGAATTTCTTTTTCGTATCAGTTAACTAATAGCTCTTCTTTAAAAGCAGGCTATGCTAGAACAAGTCAATACATTCATTTATTGTCTAATACCGTTAATGTTACCCCTCTAGATGTTTGGACCCCAAGTGGACCTTTTATAAAACCCCAGTTATCAGATCAATATGCAGTTGGTTATTTTAAAAACTTTAAAAACAGAACCTACTCATTAGAGGTGGAGGCTTACTACAAAACTGTTGATAACCGAATTGATTATATCGATGGCTCTGATTTAATCGGTCAAAACACCATTGAAACAGAAATATTAAATGGAGAATCACGAAGCTATGGATTGGAAATTTTATTTAGAAAAGCCTTAGGAAATTTTACTGGCTGGATTGCTTATACTGCATCTAAGGCAGAACAAAGAACCCTTGGGGGTAATGCAGGAGGTCCTGGAATTAATAATGGAGATTGGTACAATGCAGTCCAAGACCGAACCCATGATGTATCGATCATTGGAAGTTATCAACTGAACCCAAAATGGTCTTTTGGAGCTGCCTTTGTATACCAAACGGGTCGCCCTGTAACCTACCCCAACGGACAATATGAGTATGAAGGCTTATCGATTGCTAGCTACTCAGAACGAAATGCAGACCGACTACCCTCCTACCATCGTTTTGATATTTCTGCAACCTATGTACCAAATAAAAAACCTAATAATCGATGGAAAGGAGAATGGGTATTTGGTATTTACAATATATACAACCGAAAAAATGCGGCAGCCATATCATTTGGTCAAAACAAAGAAACAGGAGTAAACGAAGCTACAAGGACTGCCATATTTGGCATTGTACCTTCAGTAACCTATAATTTTAAATTTTAAATAATGAAACAAATTTTAAATTCTATACTACTCATTACAGTTTTATTTTTTAATGCTTGTACCGATGTGATTGATGTGGAGGTTCCTACCCAAGAAGCAAAACTTGTTATTGAAGCTTCTATTAATTGGGAAAAAGGAACCAGTGGAAGTGATCAAACAATTTATCTAAGTAAATCAACTCCCTTTTTTGAGACCAATGGAAATGTTCCAGTAAGCGGAGCTTCTGTGATAATTACCAATACTAGCGATGGTACTT